>DATGMB010000077.1:0-18642 GCA_035293845.1 Bryobacteraceae bacterium | reverse complement strand
TCCGCGCTACAATTGAACCGATGCGGTTCTGCCTTTTGCTCCTCTCCCTGGCCGCACTCTGCCTCGCCGCCGATCCGCAAACCGTGACGATTGAAGGCAAGCTGATCGTCCGCGAGGGGCAGCCGGCCGCGCTCGAAACTTCCGCGCACCAGATCATCCAACTCGCTGGCGACGCGCCGATGCGCAAGGTGCTTGGCGATACGCGGCTGAACGGGTTCGAGATCCAGGCCAAAGGGCACTTCACCGCGCCGCGCCATTTCCAGCTCGACCCGATGCACACCCATTCCATGCTGGTGAAGAAAGACGGGCACCTGAAAATGGTGACCTATTGGTGCGATATCTGCTCCATTCGCGCCTACACGCCGGGTCCCTGCGTCTGCTGCCAGAAGGAGACGGTGCTCGACCTGCGCGATCCCGGCGACATCCAATGAAGCTCGCCGCCGCCGTATTCTTTCTGCCATTGCTGCCGCTCATGACGCAAGCCGCCGACTACACTGCCCGCCGCACCGCCGTCGACGATATCGAAGTCGTTCAACTGCTCGACAACGTCCGCCACGTGGAGGTTTCGATCGCGCCGTCGGTCGGCAACATGGCGTACGAGATGAAGGTCAACGGTCAAAATGTGCTGTGGTCGCCCGTCTACAGCCCGGCCGACCTGCGGGCGCAGCAGACCTTTTGCTGCATTCCGTTCCTGGCGCCGTGGGCCAACCGGCTCAGCGACGATTTCTTCTGGGCCAACGGCAAAAAGTTTTTGATCAACCCCGAACTGGGCAACATCCGGCGGGACAACCATCAGAAGCCCATCCACGGTCTGCTCAATTTTTCGCCGCTATGGACCGTTGCGGCGAGCGGCGCCGACGAGCATGCGGCCTGGGTGACGAGCCGCCTGGAATTCTGGAGATACCCGGCGCTGATGGCGCAGTTCCCGTTCGCGCATAACATCGCGATGACATACCGGCTGTCACGCGGCGAGCTGGAGGTCGAGACGGCGATCGAGAATCTCTCCGCGAGCCCGCTGCCGGTGGCCATTGGGTATCATCCTTACTTTCAATTGCACGATGCGCCGCGCGACCAGTGGAAGGTGCACATCGCCGCACGCGACCACCTGGTGCTCAGCCGGGAGTTGATCCCGACGGGAGAGCGGCGGCCCGTGGAGTTCGCCGACCCGCAGCCGCTGCACGCGACGCAGCTTGACGACGTGTTCACCAACCTGGTGCGCAATGCCGACGGCCGGGCGCAGTTCTGGGTGGAAGGAGCGCGGCAGCGGATTACGGTGACTTACGGTCCCAAGTACCAGGTGGCGGTGGTCTACGCGCCGGCCGCGAGGGAGTTCATCTGCTTCGAGCCGATGGCCGCCATCACCGACGCGTTCAACCTGGCGCACGCCGGCGTGTACAAGGAGCTCGAAAGTATCCCGCCGGGCGGCACGTGGAAGGAAAGTTTTTGGATTGCGGCGACGGGGTTTTAAGCCTTCGCTCCACCCTTCTTTTCCAGAGCTTCCACATCCGCCAGGTCTTTCGCCCGCCCCGACGCGCGCTTGTTGGCCAGCAAAGCTTCGCGCCCGATGAAGTAGACCGGCACGCCGCCGTACGAGCCCAGGACTCGCGATGCCCACGCTGTCTCCCAATCCAGTCCCGTAACGCTGGTCATGATGTGTACCTGTACCGGCACTCGCCCCAACTGGAGGATCTTACGTTGCTCCAGCAGGTAATCCGGCGCGACGCTTTCTGACGGAAAACCGAACTCCCGCACGGCTTCGAGTGCGCGCCGCGCTGGCGGAATCGGGCCGGATGAGCAGGTCCAGATCGCCGGTGAAACGCGGAGCGCCGTGGAATGCGACGGCATAGCCGCCGATCACGAGGTATTCAACGCGGTTCGCGTTCAACAAGGAGCAGAGGTCCGCAAAGTCTTTCTCCACATTCATCCCGCTGTGCTCCCCCTAAATTCGCGATGTACTCGCGGCGCAGCCGCTCCACTTCGGCGATCCGCTCCTCGGGCGGGCGGCTGAGCCAGTAATCGAGTGCGGCGTTCTCTTCCCGTTCCTGCTCGAATGAGGTCCAGCTCACGACGCGGTCCATCATCGGCCTTCTACCGGAAGTGCTCCAGCATCATCAAGCTCGTGTCGTCCCGGTCGACTTTCGGATACACGATGTACTTGCCGTCCGGCGATACGGAGAACGACAGAGTGAAACGGGCGAAGTTTCCGACGCCGTTCATCCGCAACGCCACCGAGCTCTTCCTGGCGGCGAAATCGTAGAACGAGACGGCCATGCCGCGGCCGCGGCGCTCCCATTCGAGATAATAGATCCCGTTCCTGACCGACTCGATCGTAGTGAAGAACAGGCCGTTTTCCGGAACGAACACCTCTTCCTCTTTGCCGCCCGCCACGGGAACGCGCCAGATGCTGCCGCGGGCGCGGTAGTAGACGTACTTTCCGTCCACCGACTCGGCCGCCTGTCCCGTCCCTGGCTCGCTGGTGACCTTTTCTGTGGGGCCGGACGGCAGCGTGACGCGCCATACCAGGCCGCCGGCATCGAAATAGACCTTCTTTCCGTCCAGCGACCAGTTGCCGTTCATGCTGCCCGGGACGACGGGCACCGGCTTGGCGCCGGCGGCCGGCGCGGCGCCTTTCGCAGGCACCGGGATGGTATAGAGGCCCGGGCCGCGCGCGCCATCGTGCGCAATCAGCAGGAGGCGCCCATCGGGAGACCAGCGCGGCCGGGCCACGCGCGCACCGTTGAAATGCGTGAGTTGCAGGGGGTGGGCGCCATCGGCGTCGCACAGCCAGACCTCGTCCGCGCCGGTTTGATCGGAGATGTAGGCGAGCCGCCGGCCATCGGGCGAGTACGCTGGCCAGGATTCGCGCCCGGTGGAGCGCACCAGCTCGCGGTCCTCTTCCGCCTCGCCGCCGGGGTTGAGGCGCGCCCGCCAGAGCGAGGCGCCCGAAGCGCTCTCGACATAGACGAGCCGGTTGCCGGACGGCGCAATGGCGGGGAATGCGGCGTTCAGCCCCGCGACGGTGAGCATGCGCGGGCTGCCGCCGTAGGCCGGCACGCGCCAGAGCTGCGAGCGCCCGGCCGAGCGGTTTGCGGCATACACGATGTCCTGGCCGTCCGGCGTCCAGGCGATGCCCTGCACTTCGTGATCATCGAAGGTCAGGCGGCGGATTCCCTTGCCGGCGGAGTCGCACAGGTAGACATCGCCCTGCCCCGCGCCGCTGCTGCGCACGAATGCGAGGGTGTTGCGGTCCGGCGACAGCACGGGTGTCGAATCCGCAGTGCCGGCGGGCGGAGTGGTGAGGGGTGTGACGGCCCCGCCTTCGATCGCGACGGTGGAAAGGCCGGCGGGGCTGCGGCCGGTATCGATGACGATCAGCGATTTGCCATCCGCGCTCCAGGCGACGGCCGGGGCCTGCTGCGACTCCTCGCGCTCGGAGGGGAAGTCCGCCACTTTCCGCTCCGCGCCGCCCTCCGCGGGGATCACGAGATACTCGGCGCGGCCTTCTTCGAGGCGCAGAAAGGCGATCCAGCGGCCGTCCGGCGACCAGGCGGGCGACACGTCACTCGCCTCGCCGGCGGTCAGCGCGCGCAGCGTATCGGCCGCCAATGCGCGGACGAAGATGTGGAACGCATCGGATTTTCCGGCGCGCGCGCTATAGGCGATGCGCTGCCCGTCGGGGGAGAACGCGGGGTAGCTCTTGGCGCCCGCATCGGCGGCGAGCGGCACGCGCTTCTCCTCCGCCTTCGACCCGCCGGCGAGCCGCCCCAAGAGCGTGACCACGCCGCCCACCGAGCAGAGCACCAGCGCCAGCAGGACAGCGGGGCGGCGGAGGAAAGGAACAGCCATAGTTTTCAGACTTCAGTGTACAGCCGTCATCGCAGGATCCGCCCCAGCCAGCCTTCCACGATCACGTTCCCGGCCGAGGGAAAACGGTGGCCACCTTCGAGCATGTGAAACTCGACATCCTGCACGCGAAGACGCAGCCGGTCCGCATATTGTTCCGTGACGGCGGGAGGGTAATACTCGTCCTCGCGGCGGGCGATGTGCAGCACCGCAGCGCGCAACGGGCGGCGATCGCCGGATTCCCAGTCGGACGGCAGCCCGCCACAGATGGCGATTACGCCGCGGACGGCTTCCGGGAAGGCCGCCGCGAAGCGGTAGTTCAGCGAGACCGGCTGCGAGAAGCCGAGCAGCAGGCGGCGCTCCGGCGGTATGCCGTATTCGCTGCCGGCCTCGTGCAGCACGTGCCGCACCATGTCATGGTGGAGCCGGATTCCGGAGGGCGCATGCCGCCGGGTGACCCATCCGCAGCCGACTTCGCTCGCACCGCCGGGGCCAACAGCGCCGCCGGCGGGCAGAAAAAAGTGGTTGGGTCCTTCGAGCGCCGCGATGACGTGATCGTCGCCCATCATCCGGGCGACGAGCGGCAGCAGCACTTCCGGGGTCTGGCCGAAGCCGTGGAGCGCCACCACGAGGGTGGACCGGCGGCCGACCTTCGGCGGCGTACGCAGGAGGTAATGGCAATCCAGGCGCGCCGAGAAGGTCGAGCGGCGGACGGCGTCCATCTCTGCCTTCTGTGCCATCTCTGCCCTCATTTGGTGCACCGTAGCACAATTATGCGACACTGGCGTTATCGATGCGAGTTACGCCCCTGTTGGCGGTCCTGATCTGCGCAGCCCTGGCAAACCCGCAGTCCATGCCGCCTCCGGGCCGCGAAACGCTGCATTACAACGTGGAGTGGCGGCTGATCACGGCAGGCAAGGCGGTGGTCGATTGGGGGCCGGCTCCCCGCTCGGACTGGCAGGTGAAATTTCACCTGGAATCCGTGGGGCTGGTATCCAAGCTTTTCAAAGTGGAAGACGACTACAGCGCCATACTCAGCCAGTCGCTGTGCACGCAGGGCGTCGAGATGACGACGCACGAGGGCAACCGGCGGCGCGAGACGCGCATTCAGTTCGAGGGCGTGGCGCACCGCAGCTTGTATGTGGAGCGCGACCTGGTGAGGAATTCGGTAATGCTCTCTAAGGAGATCGAGATTCCTTCGTGCGTCCACGACGTGATTGGGGGGCTGTTTTATGTGCGGACCCTGCGCCTGGAGCCGGGGCAATCCGCGCAGGTCGCGGTGAGCGACGGCAAGAAGAGCGTGCTGGCGAACGTCGAGGCGCAGCAGCGCGAGGACGTGAGGACGACGGCCGGAACGTTCAAGACCGTTCAGTACGAAATCATGCTCTTCAACGGCGTGCTGTTCCAGCGCTCGGCGCATTTGCACGTGTGGCTGACGGACGATGCCCGCCGGATTCCGGTGCAGATTCGCGTGCGCATGCCGGTGACGATCGGCACCATCACGCTGCAACTGGAGAAGCGCGAATAGGCGCGCGCGGGCGGTATCTCACTGGAGGCGGCCGGCGGCGGTGGTCCTGAATACGCCCGCCGCTTGGCAAGTGTGCGCGCGGTATCGTAGGCTGGCAGCGCATGCACTTTCTCATCAGCCCGGCGGAGCTGGAGACGCGGCGCCAGCGCTGCCGGCCGGTCGTTGAGCCGCTCGCCGCCGCCCCCCGCCAGTTCGTTTCCGCGTGCAACCTGTGCGGGTCCGAAACCAGTTGCGTGATCGCGTATGAGGACCGGTACGGGCTGCCGCTCCGCACGGCGCTATGCACCGGCTGCGGACTGATCTACCTGATGGACCGCTTCACGCAGCAGGGCTACTCCGAGTTCTACTGCGAGGGCGATTACCGCAAGCTGACGTCCGCATTCGCGGGCTCCACGGCTACGATTGAGGATTTGCAGGCCGATCAGGCCGCCTACGCGCGCAACCTGGTGCGCTTTCTCGACCGGCGCGTGCCCGGCGGCGAGGGGATCCGGCTGCTGGACGTGGGCGGCAGCTCCGGGCAGGTGGCACAGGAGCTCGCGACGCGCTTCGGCGTGGAGGGCACGGTGCTCGATCCTTCGCGCGAGGAGATCGAAGCGGCCTGCCGCCTCGGACTGCGCGGGATCGTCGGCTCGGCCGAGACCTGGGAGACCGAGGAACGATTCGATCTCGTGCTGCTGTGCCGGACCATCGAGCACCTCTACGACCTGCGCGCCACGATGGCGAATATCCGCCGGTACCTCGCGCCCGGCGGCCTGTTCTACTGCGATTTCCTGGATTACCTGGAATTGTGCCGGATCACCGGCGCGCCGCAAACGGTGAGCAAAGTCGATCACTGTTACTGGCTGACCATGCAGACGGCGCCGAGGGTCTTCGGCGCGCTCGGGTTCGAGATCGTCTCGCTGCACGTGGTCCCGAAGCCGCAGTTCGTCGGCTGCCTGCTGCGCCAATGCCCGCCGGCGGCGCCAGCGCCGATGCCGTGGAGCGAAGTGCAGGGCTTGATTCGCGAGCTGCAGCAGCTTGTCAGCGAGTGGCAGAGCTCGGGAGCCGCACCGGCAGGTTTTCCGGCGCGTGTGCGGCGGAAGGTGCGGCGCATGGCGCAATCGGCGGTGGGGCGGTAAGCGTTAGGTGAGACCCGGGCCGCTGGTGCGCTCGTTGAAGCCCCGGCCGCTTAAGATCATCGGCACACATTTCTCGGCCCGCGCTGCCCGCGTCTTCGCCTGCTTCGCGCGCGAGACATGAAAGATGTACGACTTCCTGCGTCCCGGCGAGAGGGCTTCGAACGCCGCCTTCAGCTCCGGAGCCGCGTTCAGCCTCATTTGCAGCTCCTCGGGAACCGCATACTCGCAAGCCTTCTTGAGGGGGACCTTCTTTCCGGACTCCTCGACCTCGATCGCTTCGCAGAGGTACTGCCTCAGGGCCGGCTGCAGTGCCGAAACTTCCTCAGGGGAGGCGAATTTGATCCAGCGGCCCGCCTGCGCCTCTCCGATCTTTTGGAGAATGTGCTTCGGGTCCTTGAGCAAGGCGCCTTTGAAGAACGAGAGGGCGCACGCGTCCTTCAGCGGGATGACGATCGCCACGTTCTTCTTCCGCCAGGTGAAGCAGGGCTTGCCCCATTTGCACTCCTCGACCAGGCCGCAGCCGAGCGCAATCTCGCTCAACCGGCCGGTCACATGCTGCCACTTCTTCGCGTAAGGCACCTTCATCGGGTTCTGGACCAGTATGCCACGGCGCATGGCCCAACACCGCTACATCCGTCCGCGTGACTTACTGATGCTCTGGGCGCGGGCGGCGGGACGGTGTTCGCATCCGGAATGCCGGCGCGCGCTGGTCGTGAGCGCCAGAGGAGAGGAGGAGAGCGCGCGGCCGCGGAGCCTTCCGTGCGATGTCTGCGGCATCCCGATCCGCTCAGCCAGCTTTCGCGCCTGTATGGGGAGGCGCTGGCCGTGGTGCGCGAACGGAAATGCCGCCGTCTGCACCTCTACTACGCCGGGCCCGCGGCGGGCGCGGTGGCATTCGGGCGCGCTTTCAACCCGGTGATGAACCCTCCGCTGGAGGTATACCAATATAGCCACCACGCCATACCGTGTTACCAGTGGGCGCTGGAGCTGACGCGGCCGCGGTGACCGGGCGAGCCGGAAGCCGCGCGCGCCGATGGCCCCGGCCGTCCGCGTTACAATGCGGGTGGCCCATGGAAATCAGCCACCTTCGCACGCTGCTGGCGGTGCTCGAGACCTCGAGCGTGACGCGCGCGGCCGAAAAAGTATCGCTCTCTCCCGGCGCGGTGAGCCAGCAGTTGCATGCGCTGGGAGCCGGCATCGGCGTCGAGCTGTTTGTGCGTTCCGGCAAGCGCATCGTGCCTACCGCGGCGGCGCTCCGCCTGGGCGACCATGCGCGCTCGATTCTGCACCAGGTCGAACTGATCGAGCAGGAGTTTATCAACGATGCCCACGGGGATACGCGGCCCTTCCATTTCGCCAGCGGCGCCACCAGCCTCATCTATCGCCTCGGCGCGCCGCTGCGCCAGATCCGCAAGCGCTTTCCGCAGACCGATATGCATGTGACGGTAGCGGCCACCGAGGAGATCGTCGAGGGGCTGCTCAGCCGGCGCTTCGATCTCGGGCTGATTTCGCTGCCGGTCGACGAAGAGAAGTTGAGCATCCTGCCGCTCTACGACGAGGAGTTGCTCGGGCTCCGGCCGGCACACGGCCGCGCCCGCATGGCGCAGCTCGACGCGGCGGATCTCACGCAGGTCCCCTTTCTGCTGTACCCGCCGCGGAGCAACAGCCGGGCGCTCATCGACGGATTCTTCCGCGATCTGGGCGTGAGCCCGCGGGTGATCATGGAGGCCGACGACACCGAGGCGATCAAGCGGCTGGTGGGCGCGGGCTTCGGGTATTCCCTGCTGCCCGAGTTTGCGCTGCGCCGGGAAAGCCGCTACTTTCAGCTCTTCCGCGTGAAGGGACGGCGGCTGGTGCGCCGGCAGGCGCTGGCGCTGGCGCGCACGGAGTATCCGCGAGCGCTGACGGTTTCGATCGCGAAGGCGATCCAGAGCGCGCTGGGAGCGCGGAACGGGGCCGAGCCGCGGGGGTGAGGGTTGGCGCGGCACGGCGGCGCCGCTTCGGTTGCGGCCGCGGCCGGGTTCGCTACACTTGAGGTATGGCCGCTTCCCGGCAGCACCGGCTCGTAACCGAAGGCTCGCGCGCACCCGATTTCCGGCTGGCGCGGCTCGATGGCGGCGAAGCGCCGCTGTCCGAGCTGCTCGCCAACGGGCCGATTCTGCTCGCGTTTTTCGAGGTAACCTGCCCCATCTGCCAGCTCACTTTTCCATTTCTGGAACGGCTGCACAACCCCGCGGCGCTGGCGGTTTATGGCGTCTCGCAGAATTGCCCGGAGGACACGCGGGCTTTCGCGCGCCACTTCGGAGTGAGCTTTCCGATGCTCCTCGACCGCGAGGAGGACCAGTTCCCCGCCAGCAACGCCTACGGCATTTCGAGCGTGCCGACGCTGTTCCTGATCGAGCGCGATGGAACGATTACGCGCGTGATCGAGGGCTGGCAGCGGAAGCAGATCGAATGGCTGGGCGGGCTGGCCGGTGTGTCCCCGATCCGTCAGGGAGAAAACGTTCCGGAATGGAAGGCGGGTTGAGGCTCGCGGAATTAGGCTCCCGGGGGGAGTCAACGTTAGAATAAGAAGAGACACATGTCCGCGAAATTCGACATCTTCGGTACCGCTGCCTCGATCGCCAAGGGAATGGGCGTCACGCTCAAAGAGATGATGTCTCCGACGGTGACGGAGAATTATCCCGACGAGCCGCCGAAATTCGAAGAGCGTTTTCGCGGCGCGCACGTCCTGCAGCGCGACGCCAACGGGCTCGAAAAGTGCGTGGCGTGCTTCCTATGCGCCGCCGCCTGTCCGGCCAACTGCATCTATATCGAGGCCGCCGAGAACACCGAAACGATGCGCATCTCGGGCGGCGAGCGCTACGCGGCCGTGTATAACATCGACTACAACCGCTGCATCTTCTGCGGCTACTGCGTCGAAGCCTGCCCCACCGACGCAATTACGCATGGCCACGGCTTCGAGCTGGCCAGCTACAACACCTCCACGCTGGTGAAGCGGAAGGAGGACATGCTGGCGCCGATTCCTCCCGGCGCGCCAGGCAAAATTCAGGTGCCCACCGAAGAGGTGGCGGCGCACTAGGCGCGCGATGTTCCGGGCCATCCGCGATCAGATCGAGACGATTTTCCGGGAAGACCCGGCCGCCAAGAGCGTCCTCGAAATCCTCACCTGCTATCCCGGTTTCCACGCGGTAATGGCCCACCGCCTGGCGCATAAGCTGTACTGCTGGCATGTGCCGCTGGCGCCGCGGATCATTTCGCAGATCAGCCGCTTCTTCACCCAGATCGAAATCCACCCCGGCGCGCAGATCGGGCGCCGCTTTTTTATCGACCACGGCTCCGGCGTGGTGATCGGCGAAACGGCGATTATCGGCGATGACGTGCTGCTCTACCAGGGCGTGACGCTGGGCGGCACCGGCAACGAGCGCGGCAAGCGGCATCCCACGCTGGGCAACAACGTGGTCGTGGGCACGGGCGCCAAGGTGCTGGGGAATATCAAAATCGGCGATAACGTGAAGATCGGCGCGGGCTCGGTGGTGGTGCACGATGTGCCGGGCAACTCGACGGTGGTCGGCATTCCGGGCCGCGTGGTCCGCATCCGTCCGGAAGGCACGCTCGAGCACGGCCGGCTGCCCGACCCGGAGGGGCAGGCCATTGACGACCTGGCGCGGCGCGTCGCCGAACTGGAAGAAGTGGTGCGGCAGCTCACGGGCAACGGGATGGCTGCACGCACGGCGCGCGACGGCCGTTAGCCTCAGCCGTATCGGCAGATACCAAGCGGTTTTCACCTCTCAAGATTTTCGGGCACCCCGCAACAGCCTCGGTGTAGACTCGACCCAGCCTGGAACTGCAAAGGAGGCCTCGCATGGACCAGAGCGCAACCAAGAGCAAAGCCGCGAGTACCAGGGCAGCGGAGATCAAAGCCGCGCTCACCGCGGCGGCTAGGATAACCCCACTCCAACCCGTTCCGGCCAAACGGCGGCCGCGATTGCGGCAGCGCCCCGCGGCCCAGCCCGCCGCCGGACAACTGCTTGCGTCTGCGCTCGAAAAGTCCGGCTTCGATGCAGCGGCTTTCGAGCGGATGCAGGCGGAGGCCCGCGCAGAGATGCAGCGCAAGGCGGAAGCACAGCGAGCGGACGCGCTGCGGAATTCGGCTGCCGCGAGGGCGGCGATGTCCGCCGATGTCGAAGCGCGCCGCAAGGTAATCGAGCGGCTGGTCGCCTCAACGAACACTGCCGCGATCGCGCAGGCTCCGCAAGTGGTGCTCGATGAGCCCTTTCTGATCTGGCCTGCGACCAGCCCGCCCGGCCTTGTCTGGGGCGGCTCACAGATCGAGCCATGGAACAGTTGGGCGAAGTTCAGGATCGATTCGACGGCGGCTTACGGTGAAGCGGAAATCCGTTTTTATTTCCTTTGGGAGAGTTCGAGCGATCAGCTCGTGGTGTTCAACGCCAGTTCGTGGCTCATGTTCAGCGGCTATTGCCAGGTGGATATTCAAGGGCACTGGTGGGAGACCGAATGGAGCGGCATCGAAATTTCGGCGGAGCTCGGGCTGATGGAGCCTCCACCGGGGATTGCGAAACCCTCGGACAGCGAGAACGTGTTCGATCTGAACCTGGATAAGCCGTCCTTCGGCAGCTACATTAGCCCCTGGGGAGAGCGCGTCTTTCGCACCGCCGTGCTGGAGGCTGACGGGGCGCTGGTGATCCCGCAGGGATGGGTCGTGATTATGGTCAGCGCCCTTTTGCAATGGGGAAGCTCGAGCGGTGGCATCGAGGCCGATTTCAATAGCGGGGACTTTGAAGTGATGTGCCCGTTTGTCGAGATACAGGTCGTGTCCTGACGCATCGCGCCCCCTTCGGAAGGGGGCGGTTCCGCGCATTCGCGACGCCGCGGCGTATGCTGCGCCCCAATTCGCCGTCCGATCCGCGCAACCGCGCCGCGCGGCGGCGAATCCCGGCATCCAGGGGATCGCGATGAAGGTTCCGTTTCTGATCGGCCGCATTCTCTTCGGCAGCTTCTTCATTTACACCGGCATCGAGCATTTCCGGAAACGCCGGGCCATGGCGGAATATGCCGGCGCCAAGCACGTGCCCAAGCCGGATGTGGGCGTCGCGCTCACTGGAGCGATGCTGGTGGTGGGGGGAACGAGCATCCTGCTCGGCCTCAAGCCGAAGATCGGCGAGGCTCTGATTCTGGCATTCCTGGCCTCGGTCTCGCCGCTGATGCACGATTTCTGGAAACAGGAAGACCCGGCGCAGCGGCAGAACGACCAGATCAACTTCTTCAAGAATATGGCGCTCGCGGGAGCATCGCTGGCACTGGCGGGGGTCGGCGAGCCGTGGCCGATGTCGGTGCAGGTTGCGCAGCCGAGCGCGCCGCGACGCGTCCTGCAATTCGCGCGGCGCCTGGCCGCGTAGAGCGCTGCGCATGGCCCGAACGGCCCATGGTCCGCCGGCGTGCACCTATAGAATAATCAGGCATGACGATTCGCATACCTCTGGCAGCCGCGCTGCTGGCCGCCGTATTGCCCCTCGCAGCCAATGACGTGATCTTCCTGCACGGGCAAGTCGAGATGGCGGATGGCTCGGCGCCGGGGCGAACGGTCGAGATTCAGCTCAGTTGCGGCGGGGCCGAGCCGGCGCGGCAGACGGTCACGAATAAGAAGGGCGCGTACAATCTCCGCGTCGAGCGGGATGATTTCAACCACATCGCGCGCGCGCTGCCGACCACCACGACGGCCATGGGCGATTCCGGCGTGCCCGGCGCCTGCGTGCTGATGGCGGGGTTGAAGGGGTACACATCCAACCGCATCGACCTGACGAATTTCACCATCGGGCAGGATCTGGCGCTGCCCAAACTAGTGCTGCGGACCGCCGCAGAGCCGAAAAAATAAGGGCGCTCGCGGCGGCTACTGGCGCCACTCGACGAGCATGTTGTCGTCGGTGACAATGCCCAGGCGCGCGGTGCGCCGCAGCAGGCTCTCGCGCGTCTCCATGCCTTCAGAGACGTATTTCGCGCTGGCGACCGTATCGGGCCAGTGCATCAACTCCGCGAAGAGCTTCGCGTCTTCGGGCTTGGAGAAATCGAACATCGGCCGCCCCTCCAGCCGGTACTCCGCGGCGATGCGGCGCCAGCGCTCGCGGTCAAGCTGCAGCGGGCTATCGCTTACGGCGAGCAGCGGACCGAAGCGGAGCGCGTACGGGAATCGCAGCGCGCCGGTGCGCTGCGCCTCGTAGGAGAACGTGGTGTTGTAGTAGAGCACGCCGCCCGGCTTCAGCAACTGGCGCGCGAGCTCGAGGTACTCGACTGAAAGCAAATTTGTGGCGTGGGCGCGCCAGTAATAAGTCGTATCCGCGACGATCAGGTCGAATTTGCGGGCGCGGTTGCGGGTCATCCAGCGGCGGCCGTCATCGTAGTGGATTTCGACTTTGGGATTCGTCAGCAGCGGCGCGACCTGCGGATAGCGGCGGATGACCTCGACGTAGCCGGGGTTGATCTCGATGCAGACGACCTTTTCGACCTGCGGATGGTTGGCGATCACCTCGGTCCATGCGCCACCGGACATGCCGATCATGAGCACGTCTTTGGGATCGGGATGGATGTAGCTGATGGAGAGCGGGCGGCGGATCTGGTCGTTATCGTGCAGGTCGGCGTACATCCAGCCATCGTAGACGCCGCCGCCGAAGATGGCGCCGTCGGCATCGACGGTCACGATGCCGCTGCGCGTTTCGACGACGTCCGCCAGCGCAGTGCCGGGCTTGCCCCATTCATCCTTATATTCGAGGCGGCCCCAGAGGCCGGCGAAGAGCGGCCCGGAAAGCGATGCCGCGAGGACGCCCGCGGCGGCGCAGGCGAACAGCGCCGTGCGCCGTCCCGCGGCTGCCAGCAGCGCCATGGCCACCCCTGCGCCGAGCAGGACAAGCAGCACGGAGATGCCGCGTAGAGTCAGGTAATCCATCAGGACGAAGCCGACCAGCCAGGTACCGGCGGCGGAGCCCGCAATATTGCTGAGATAGAGATAGCTCAGGCCCGCGCCGGCGTCCGAATCCGGGCCGACCGCAAGATGGCAGATGAGCGGAAAGGCCGCGCCGAGCAGACCGGCGGCCAACGCGACGAGCGGCAGCGTCCAGAGCGTGCTGGCGTGCGGCGCGAGCAGCGAAGCCAGCGGCGCCACCGCGAAGCCGAACAGGTTCGCCGCCAGGACCAGGGCCGCGATCTGCGCCAGGGTGGCCCGCGAGACCGTGGCGCAGAGCCTCCGGCTCAGCAACGACCCGAACGCGATCCCCGCCAGAAACGCCCCGAGCACGAAGGCGAAGCTTTTGGGATTGCTGCCGGTCGCGAACGAATACAGCCGGTACCAGACGATTTCGTAGCACAGCGAGATGAAGCCCGCCACGCCCGCGAGCAGCATCGCGGCGTTGAAGCCGAGGGCCGGCTTCCACGGAGCGCGCGGCGCCGGGGAGTCCGCTTTCTCGAATCGCGAGCCGCGAAGCGACCAAGCCAGCAGGCCCACGCCCGCGGCCACCGCCGCGTTCAGCCCCGCCGCGAGCCGCACCGATCCCGATTCGCCCAGATAGCGCATGGTGAACAGCGCCGCCGCGAAGCAGGCCGCGGCCGAGCCCAGCGTGTTGACGAAATACAGAATGCCCACGGCGCGTCCGACGTTGCCTGAAATCCGCACCAGTTGCGCCACCAGTAGCGGCAGGGTCGCGCCCATCAGGACCGTGGGCGCAAGCACCAGCGCGAAGGCGAGCAAGCCGGCCGCGGCCGCCGGAGCTCCGGCGGTAAATGCCGCCACGCGATGAAACAGCGCGAGCGAAACGAGCCCGTACGCCGCGATCCCCAGCTCCGCCGCCGCGAACAGCGCCAGCAGTGGGGCGCGCGGATGGCGCGAGATGCGGCCTCCCGCCAGACTCCCCAGTCCCAGCCCGAGCATGAACGCGCTCACCACCACGGTTACGGATTCGATATTGACGCCGTAAATCGCGAACAGCGCCCGCTGCCAGACGATCTGGTACAGCAGCGCGGGAAAGCCGGAAAGAAAGAACAGCGGGTAGAGCCAGCGGAAATGGGCGAGCCTCTGCATGGGGAATCTTGTTTTAACACAGCCGGAGTAGACTACGGGAATGCGCGTACTCCTTTGCCTCGCGGCGGCTTTTGCCGCGCCGCTGGCCGCCCAGCCCAAGCCGCAGTACGAAGTCTTCGCCGTACGGTATGCCACCATCCCCGATTTCGCCGTGAATCAACTGGTGGCGGGCGCGGAACCCGGCCGCAAGCTGGATATCGCGATGATGGTCTGGCTGCTGCGCGGCGGCGGCAGGATCGTCCTGTTCGATTCCGGCTTCTACCGCGAGCAGTTCTTCCAGCAATGGCACGTCTCCGATTTCACGAAGCCCTCGGAGGCCGTCCGCCGCGCGGGCGTCGCCCCCGAGGACGTCACGGACGTCATCATCAGCCACATGCACTGGGACCACGCGGACGGCATGGACCTCTTCCCCAAGGCGCGCATCTGGCTGCAGAAGGAGGAGCTGGAGTATTACGCGGGATCGGCGTGGCAGTCGCGGCGCACGCACGGCGGCATCGACCCGGATGACGTCCTGGCCGCGGTCAGGCTGAACACCCAGGGCCGCGTGGGCCTGATCGATGGCGACGCGCGCGAAGTGCTGCCGGGCATCACCGCGTACACGGGCGGCAAGCATACCTACGCCTCGCAGTTCCTCGCGGTGAATACGGCGGCGGGCACAGTGGTGCTGGCGAGCGACAATCTGTATCTCTACGAGAACCTGGAAAAGCACGCGGCCATCGCCGCCACGCTGGACGCCGCCTCGAACCTGCGCGCGCAGGACCGCATGCGCGAGCTCGCCTCGCGGCCGGAGCTGATCGTGCCGGGCCACGACCCCGCGGTGATGACGCGGTTCAAGGAGGTCGCGCCCGGAGCCGTCCGGATCGAATGACGGTGCTATCCTCATAACCAGAGAACCCAGAGGGATGCGGAACGCTCTACTCTCCGGCCTGGCGGTCGCGGGCGTGCTGTTCGCCTTCCAGCGGCCGTTTCGCGAATTCCCCGGAATCGAATACCGCCTCGGCTCCATCCCGGTTCCGGCGGATCATGGCGATCGCACCGAATGGGCATTTGCACGGCTGATGTTTCCGCCCGGCCCGCTCAACGGCTATGAGGGCCGCGACGCCGACTGGCACACCGGCTACTCGCTCTGGTCGCAGGATTTTCCGCGCGCCGACCGCCATTTTTCGCTCGCCGTCCGGCGGCTGACGCGCATCCACGTGCGCGAAGCCGAGCAGGTGGTGAATCTCGATGAAGGCGACCAGTACGACTGGCCGTGGCTCTATGCCGTCCAGGTGGGCGAATGGGGGCTAACCGACGCGCAAGGCCAGGCGCTGCGCGAATACCTGCTGCGCGGCGGCTTTTTCATGGCGGACGATTTCCACGGCGCCCGCGAGTGGCAGGAGTTCGAATCGCGAATCAAGAAGGCGTTTCCGGAAAAGGAAATTCGCGAGATCCCCGACGATGACCAGATCTTCCACTCTGTCTACGACCTCAACGACCGCTATCAGGTGCCGGGCCAGGCGCACCTGTATCTCGGCTACAAGCGGCCGAATTACCCCGAGAGCTCGACCGACGGCAAGGGCGCGCACTGGCGCGGCATCTACGACGACCGAGGGCGCGTGATGATCGCGATTTCCTACAACTCCGATATCGGCGACGCGTGGGAATACGCCGACGATCCGCGCTACCCGGCGCGCTTTTCCGATCTCGCGATCCGCCTGGGCGTGAATTATGTTGTTTACGCGATGACGCACTGACGGCGCGCCGCGCTCGGCTATACTGCCGTCATGTGGAAGTCGCGCCTATTCCCGCTAGCGCTGGCTCTCGCGGCGGTGCTGCAGGGCGGCGATGACGCGCAGCAGCGCATTGTCGGCCGCACCTTCGGGCCCACCCCGCTCCTCTCCGATCTGCAGGAGCTCTGCGACCGCATCGGCGGCCGCCCGACCGGCTCGCCCGCCTGCGACCGCGCCATCGAGTGGGGCGTGACGAAGCTACGGGCCGCCGGCGCCGATAGCGTCACGACGGAGGCGTTCGAAGTGCCGAGTGCCTGGGCGGCGGAGGCGGCTGGCGGGGAATGTATTGCGCCGGAGCGCTTCGCTATCCGCCTGGCTGCCGCGCCGTACAGCGCGTCCACGCGCGGCGATCTCGAAGCGCCGCTGGTCGATGCCGGGGAAGGCAGCGCGGAGGATTTCGCGCGGCTCGGCGCGCGCGCCAACGGCGCCATCGCGCTCATTCAGTCGCGCGAGATGAAGACGCTCGACGACCTGTTTGCCGAGTACATGAGGACGCCCGCGCTGCTGGCGGCGGCTCGCCAGGCCCGCGTCGCCGCGCTGCTGCTTCAATCCACGCGGCCGCGCGGATTGCTGTACCGGCATCCGCTCGCGATGGCCAACCAGCCGCTGGCGCCGCCGGCCGCGGTGGTTTCGCGCGAGCACGGCGCGCGCCTGGCGCGGCTCGCCGCGGATGGCGGCGTGCGCGTCCGCCTGCGCATCGAGAACCGCACCGGCGGCGCCTACCAGTCGCGCAACGTGGTGGCGGAGATCCGCGGGCGCGAGCATCCCGAGGAGATCGTGCTGCTCGGGGTGCACCTCGATTCCTGGGACCTCGGCACCGGCGCCGACGATAACGGCGCCAACGCCGCGATGGTCATCGACGCCGCGCGCGCGATTCATGCGGTCGGCAGCCGTCCGCGCCGCTCCATCCGGTTTGTGCTCTTCACCGGCGAAGAGCAGGGCATGTACGGCTCGGCGGGCTACGTGCGCCGCCATCGCGCGGAGATGGACCGCCACACCGCGGCGATTATTTTCGACATCGGCACGGGCCGCACCAACGGCTTCTTCCTCAACGGCCGCGAGGATCTGCGGGCACCGCTCGAAAAGGCGCTGGCCGGCATCGGCGGATTCGAGCTGGCCGAGAACCCCGCGGACGCCATTGACGGCACCGATAATTTCGACTTCCTGCTCTCCGGCGTGCCCAACCTGGTGGCCAATCAGGATGCCGCGCCCTACCTGCCGAACTACCACGCCGAGTCCGATACCTTCGACAAGGTCAATGCGCGCGAACTGAAGGCCAATACTGCGATCGCAGCCTCGCTGGCCTGGGCGCTGGCGGACAGCCCCGAGCGGTTCGGGCGCCGGCAGACGCCGGAGGAAGTCCGCAAGCTGATCTCCGATACCAAGCTCGACGCGCAGATGAAAGCGTTCGGGCAGTGGGAGGATTTCGAGTCCGGCAAACGCGGTGTACGGTAGCCGGGGAGATAGCCTGACCGAGTGGGGGCTGCGGCAGGTGACGGTGCCGGAGAGTGCGGCCGCTCTGGGGCGCAGGCCGCAATAGGACGGCGCTACTTCTTCCGTTTGGTTTTCGGCTTCACCGCCGCATCCTCGGCGCCGGCCTCGGCTGCCGCGGCTTCCTCGGGAACGCCCTCTTCCGGGTCGACCTTCTTCAAGACCTCATTGAATAACGCGGCCTTGCGCGAATCCACCTTGGGCAGCGGAGCCTGTTCGTTGCGGTAGTCGTGGTCGCTGTGACACGTCCGGCACCGCACCTTGGCCGGCTTGGCGTCCACCACGGAAACCACGGCATGGTTCATGATGCGTTTGCAGCGAACGCAATAATCGTCGATGTCGTCACCCAGACGCACTTCGCGCATAGAGGGTCTCCTAGTTGCCTGCCGGGGCGCATTCCACGGCGGGTTGCGGCTCGTGCGGCTTGTGCTCCGGCACGATCCACTCGGCCGGTTCGAAGCCGACGTACTTGCAGATGCGCAACGCGCCGGTTTCGGTTTCGAGCAGGTCGCCCACCATCAACGGGTCGCCCGATTCGCGCAGCAGCCGCCACGCGTCGTACTCGTGCAGCGCTTCCACCTCGCCGCGCGGTTCGTAATCCTTCGGCTTGAGCGATGCGCTGCCCGAGACATGCGGGGCCCATTTGAACTGCTGCCGTGGAGATTCCTTCATGCGGTGGATGCGGAAATGCGGCATGACCCCTACATTCTAACCCAGCGCGCGGAGGGCATCGCGCTCGCCCTGGGCGATCCAGCGCTCGATGTTGCCGCGCGACCACACCAGCGCGTCGCGCACGGACCC
>DATGMB010000076.1:0-15677 GCA_035293845.1 Bryobacteraceae bacterium | reverse complement strand
GCCGCTGAGAATCACCGCTCTCTTGGTCCACAACAGCTTCCTCTGTCTCTCCATAACGCTCCTCGTTACGTATAGAAAATGCCGCGTCCCGGTACGGACCGGAACCGCGGGTACTGCACGGCGGCTGCGTTCGGCCGCCTCCAACTCCGCTCCTCTATTAACCCTACGTCGGGCGCGTAAGACTCGGTTGTAAACTTATGCGGGCGTCCCGTTAACTATCGGCAATCACTGCGGGGTGGCCTGGTACAGCGCAAGAAACTCGTTTCCATCCTTGTACATGTGGGCGGCAAAGTAGACCGTGCCGGAGGCCGAAGAACTGACCGAGAGCGGCTCGATCAGCCACTCTCCGCCGGGGAACTGGTCGCGGGAGCGGGCCACCACCAGGTCGGCGCCGCTACGCCGGTGCGCGGAGATGCCTACGCCGCCATCCTGCGTGTACACCATGCAGTGGACATCGCCGTTAGCGGCCAGCGTGCATTCGTTACCCCAGTACCAGCTCAGGCCGATGCCGTCGAAGATGGTGTAATCGGAAGACTGGAGGGTGGTCAAATTCGCGCCATCCCAGTAGCGCAGCTCGCGGTTGGCATAGTTGCCGGTGGCGGTCAGAATCAGGAAACCGTTGCCGGCGCCGGCGATATTGGACAGCTCGTTCACCGGCAGGCCGGCGGCTCCGGAATCGCCCGTGCCGATCACCTTTTTGACCGAATTGCCGTCCCAGTAGAAGGCCGACGTGTGGCCGTCGGCCGTGGGAGCGATGAACAGGACGTGGCCGTTATTGTCGACCGCTACGTTCCAGAACGCGGTGTACACGCCCGCGGGACCGGAGGTATTCTGCTGCGCCACCTGGACCGGCGCGCCCGCGCCGTAAAACACGATACGGTTGACGCTGTTGTAGTTGCCGATGACCGCGGCCGCGCCGCTATCGTTCAACGCCACGTAGCGCCCGCGCCAGGTGCCCGCCCAGTTGAAATTCATGCCGCCAGGCGCACCTTTCCCCGGCACGCTGGTATCGGCGATGGTATCGAAGGTGCCGCCGGCATGATAGCGGAAGATGCCGTTGCCGTTGGCGAAGCCGGCGGAGAACACCAGATCGCCCGATTCGTTCGCCGCCACGGCGCCGATCTGGAGCGCGAGTTGGCCGTTGGGCAGCGTTCCGCCTGCGGGCGCGATGGTCTGCACCGATCCGCCGACGTTCAGCAGCGCGTCCGCCGCGGCGCGCACAGGAAAAGCGCTGTCCGATCCGCCGTGCGAAGCATAATGCCAGTCTATTGATCCGGGGACCGGGACCGGCAACGGCTGGCCCGCGGGCTGCAGGACGGCGGGAGAAGCTCCGGGGGCGAAACTGCGGAGCGGTAGATTGGTATCGCCGCTCAGCTCGACGGACACGACCGGCGCACCGGAGGCCGGCAGCGCACCCGCCAGCATCGAGTTCCATCCCGCAACTTTGGTCAGAGGCGTGAGGGTGCCGCCGTTCCATAAAGCCAGCCAGGTGCCGTAGCTGTTATTAATGTTCAGGTCATCGGTGAGCAGCACACCCGCAGGGCCGGCATCGGCAAGCGTTTGCGCCCAGCCGAAACTGCCCCCGCCGGCCGGATCGCCACTCTTGACGAGAATCTGAAACGGCCCGGGCGCCAGTTGCGCCAGGCCGGAGTAGTTCGTGCCATTGCTGGTGGTGAACGTCGCGTAAAATTTGCCGTCCGAGCCGCCGGCGATCCAGTTCAGGTTGGCGATCGTATAACCGCCGGCCGCCTGGCCGGATTTGAGTACCGGTGTCAGAGCCTTGCCGTCGTAATAGAAATACTGCTGGGCGCCGGAAGCGGTGTTGGCGGAGAGAATGAATGTGCCGGCGCGCGAGGGGTAGAAGTTGTTGACGTTCGACACCGGATCGCTCAGCGGCGGCTGCGTGGCGATCGAAAACAGCAGCCGCGGGCCGTTCACCGGATCGTTCTTCCAGATCTGGTCGCCATTGCGGTAAAGCACGCTGCCGTCGCTAGCGAGGGCGCGCGGGTCGAGCGGCGCGAAGCACGGCCCGGCGTCCAATTCCTGCTCGGGCTGGCCGTGCGGGATGAAGAGGATCGAATGGCTGCACCACTGCGACGGATATTCGATATCGAGCGCCACATCCCCGTTGGCGTTGGCGGAAATGCCGTCGATCCGCATCGCCATGCGGCCGGCGTTGGGCAGCACGCGGCCGGTGACGGCCAGCAGCGTCTGCTTGCCGTTTTCGAGGAGCAGCGCGGCCTGCGAGCCGTTGGCGAGGTCGGCAATCGCGGCGACCTCCCCGGCGCTCACCGCGCTAAGCGCGGTGTACGCCGTAATGGTGGTCGGCGCGGAGGTTTCGGTCGAAAACAGCTTGCGAATCTTGTACGGCGGCTTGGGCGTGACGTGCACAGGGATGGTGGCGACGAGCGCCGCGTTCGAAGCCACGCCGGCAATGCGGGCTTCGACGGTGGCGAAGCCCTCCGCGACGCCGCTGACGGTGCCATCGGCCGCGACCGTAGCGACGGACGGCTCGCCCGACGCATACTGGAATTGAACCCCCGCAATCCCGTTGCCCGAAGCGTCGAGCGCCTGCGCGGTGATCGAGGCGGTGTTCCCAGCCGCGACTTGAAGCTTCGCGGGCTGAATCGTGATCGCCTTCGGCACGATGTGAACCAGGATGTTGGCGGACGCGTCGGTGTTGGCGTCCGTTGCGGTGATGGTGACGTCGGCCGGCAGCACTCCCTGGAGCACGCCCGAGGCCGAGATCGGGCCGGAATTCGCGTCCGACGAAGTCCAGCTCAGGCCGCTGGCGTCGAGCGGCGTGCCGGCGGGATCGATCACGGTGGCGGAAAGCTGCATCTGCGCGCCGGCCAGCACGGACGCGGCGGGCGCGGAGATGCGCACGTAGGCGCTCTGGGCGTAGGCCGCCGTCGCCATGAGCCCGGTCAGCAGCGCCAGCTTAAGATTGCGGATCGAATTCATACAGCACCGTTTGCCCATTGAGATTGATGCCCGTGCAGAAGATCCGGCCGTCATCGTTGATGCCGGGCGTAAAGAAACTCGCGAGATACTCGCCGTTGACGAGCGGCCGGTCGAGTTGCGCCGCCACGACCATCCTGCTGCCATCGGCGTAGACGAGGTACTGCTTGCCGCTGCCGAAGACAATGGCGGCGACGGCTCCGTTGCGGTTGAGGTCGAACTGGTTCGAGATGCTGCCGGTCGCGCCGATGCTGCCGCCGGTCGGGATGCCGTCGGCGCTGTTGATCAGGTCGGTCCACGCGCCGCCCTGGTAGATCGCCAGGTGCAGCACGTTGCCGCTGGTGGCGATCAGCGCGGCGCAGGCGCTGCCGGCCACGCGGATCCCGTTGATCCCGGTGACGGCGCGGCCGTCGTAGGTGTCGCCGATCTTGAGCAGCGCCGTCCAGCCCGAGCCGGTATATTCGAACAATCCGTTCGGGCCGCCGGAAACGCCCATGTTGGCGTAAACGTTGCCGGATTCGTCCATGCCGATATCGAACGATTGGTTGAAGAATCCGCCGCCCGGGCTCACCGTGCGGTAGAAGGCATTTCCCGTGCCGAGATAAGCGATCGGCGTGGCTGCGCCGTTCCGCACCAGGGAGATCGCCTGCACGCCGAAACTGGTGCCGCCGGTAATGGCGACCGTGCCGGCGCTGTTGGCCGCCACCTGGTAGCCGGTGTAAATCTGCCCGCCCTGGCTGCGCTGCGGAAAGTGGCCCAGCGGCGTGGACGCGGAGGCGCTGACCAGATTGATACTGTCGTCGGTCGAGACCACCAGGCTCCCATCGGGGCTGCGGCGCGTATCTTCGGCGCCCTCGTAGAACCAGCCGCCGGGCATCATGTCGCCGTCCACCAGGCGCGGTACGAGCGCACCGTTCGCCACCTCGAAGACGCTGGGGAAGAAGGTAGCGGTTTTGATCATCGGGTTTCCAGCGTGGCTGTTGAGAACCAGATTCTGAAACGCCGGTCCGGCGGCGGCGTTGACCGTGGTGCCGGTCTGGAACAGGATCGTGGCCGGCGAATCGGGCGTCGGTCCCGCTTTGACCACCAGCAGCAGGTTGTTGGCCGTGCGCGCCTGCGCGATGACTTCGCCCTTGGCGTCGATGCCGCCGGAATCGAACTGCGTGTAGAGGTCGCCGATGGGCGATGTCGTGCCGGTGAGGAGCGCCGGCTTTGCCGTCGTGCCGTTACAGCGATACAGGCCGAAGCCCTGGCCGAAATCGCCATAGCCGAGCGCTTCGCCCGATTTGCCGATGGCGTATACACTGTTGGCCCAGTTGATCGGCATCGTTTTCGGTTTCGCGGGGTCGCCGTTATAGAGCAACAAATATTGTTGCTGTCCGTTATTCACCGTGACCGCGTACTGCCCTCCCTTGCCCACCGCTACGTTGCTGAGGGAAACGATGGCGTTGCCGCCGATCTTGTCGCCCATGCCGATGACGCGGGTGATCGTCTGGTCGGGCGTCATGCGGTAGAGCACACGCGCGCCGTTGCTGCCTCTGGCGAAGAACAGAATATTACCGGCGTTGTCGATACCGAAATCGCGGTCGAAGGTATAGTTCGCGCCAAGGCCGTCGAGCGGCGTCGCACCCGGGACCTGCTGGATGACGTTGCCCGCCGGGGTGACGGTAAACAGGCCCGTGAGAAACGTCGTGCCGCCGATGTTCTCATAATCGGCGCGGAACAGCGTCAGGCTGCTGTCGTTGAGGCTGAAACGGGTGGTCTGGAAGTTGCGGATGTTGGTGACGCCGCCGCCCGAGCTGCCGTCGGACAGCAGCATGTGCGCAGCGCCGTTGGCAGCGCCGAACAGCAGGATATTGCCCGTGGTCAGCACGGCGTGCGCCGCAATCTCGCCGTTGTTGTTGAAGGCCGGATCGTCGATATCCATCAGCATGGCCCCCGGCATCATGCCGGTGGTGCTGCCGGCAGCCACGGGCGTGAACGCCCCGCCGCTCCACACCAGCGCCGCCGTCGCAAAGCCCTCGAGCGAGCCGGTATAGGCGACCTGCCCGGAATCGTTGACCGACATCATGCCGCGCCGCGCCCGCAGGCTGAAGCTCTGCCGCGCCGCGCCGCTATCCAGCAGCCTCACCGCGGTATAAGAAGACGGCGGCGTCACCGTGAGCTGCGTGTTCCCGAAAAAGCGCGGGATAAATGGCCCGGCGCCCACCGTGTAATTGAAGTACGCCTCGACGTAGTACGATCCGACCGCTGCGGCGTGGACCACGCCACTGCCGTCCACACTGGCGCCGTTGTTGGGCCCGGCGCCCTGAGCGTAAACGCGCCACTGGAGGTTCACGCCGCTCATCGGCTGGCTGTTGACGTCGAGCACGTCGGCGGCATACGGGATGGCCGCTCCCACGGCCACCGTCTGGTTCTTCGGATGCACGTTGATGGCGAGCGGCACCACCTGCACCCGCACCGTGGCGCGCACGCCGCCCGCGGTGGCGGAGATATCGGCCCAGCCAAGCCCTACGCCCTGCACATTGCCGTTGCCATCGACGGTGATCGAGGTCGTGTCCGAAGAGGCCCAGGTGAATGCGGCGTTCGAAATGGCGTTATTGTTCGCGTCGTATGCCGTCGCGGTGACCTGGAAGGAATCGTGAGCCGTCAGTTGCGGCGAAGGCGCGTCAATGAACACGAACGCAACGCGCTGCGCCAGCGCCGCCTGAGCTACAAGCAGGATAGGGATCGCCAGCCGGAGCCGCATATCAGCCGAACACCTCGTCGACGGAAGTGAACACGCCCGCGCCGGCCTGGGGGATGTACTCGAAGACGCGGCCGGAGGGCGTATTGGTGATGGTCTTGGTCCAGTCGATGCCGAGCGCGGAGTAGATGGTGCACCCGATGTCCTCCATGAAGATGCCGCGGTTGCCGCTCCAGCCGGGGTCGGTGATTTCGTCGCCGAGGGGGCTGGTCGCGCCGATGGCGCGGCCGCCCTTCACCCCGCCGCCGATCATGGCGATGGACATGGCGTCCTTCCAGTGGTCGCGGCCGCCCTGCGCGTTGAGCGGCCCCGGCGTGCGGCCGAACTCCCCGAGCATCACGATGAGCGTCGTCGCGAGATCGCCCGAGGCGCGCAAATCGTTGGTCAGGTTGGCCACGCTGCGGTCGAGGTCGTTGCACAGTGTGTACATGTTGGGCGTGTAGTTGTGGTCGAACATGCCCACGTGCGTGTCCCAGCCGTCGAAGACGATGTTGACGAAGCTGATGCCAAGGTGCGACTGGATGGCGTTGCGCGCCACGATGCAGGCGCGGCCGAAGGCGGTGTCGCCGTAGCGCGCGCTCTCGTCGGCCGAGAACTGGAAGACCGCGGCCACCCGGGGGTCGTACATCAGGGTCTTGGCGGAATCGTAGAAGGTCGCGTGCGCGGCCATCTCGTCGCTGTAGGGCGAGGCGATCAGCGGCGCGTCCAACTGGCGCAGGAAGGCGTACTTCTGGTTGAAGCGCGACTGGCTGTTGTTGCCGTAATAATTGTGCTGGAGCGTGGTCAGGCCGTTGGCCTGCACCGGCGCGATCAGCGGCTCGTTGAAGCCGCCCAGGAACTTGGCGCCCTGAAACTGCGCGTCGACGTTGAGGGCCAGGAACGGCGGCAGCGGCCCCTGCTTGCCGAGCTCGTAGGAGACCACCGCGCCCACGTTGGGACTTTCCGCGATGAACGCCGGATTATCCGGATGCGCGGTCTGGGTGTAGAACTGGCCGCGGTCGTGGGCCAGCTCCCAACTGTTCACCGAACGCAGCACCAGCAGGTCGTTGGTGATTTGCGAGAGGTTCGGGAACAGGCGGGCGGAGAGGACCATGTTGCCGTGCTGCTGCAGGTTCGCGTCCGGTGGATTCCAAGGGCCGTCCTTGGGATCCCAGGTATCGAGGTGGCTCGGCGCGCCATTGAGCGTGATGTAGATGCACGCTTTGGCTGTGCCGCGCGGATTGATACCCGGCGCGGTGCTCGCCTCGCCGCGAGGCGCGGCAGCGAGGAACGCGCCGAATCCGGCGGCGCCGAACAGCAGGCGGCGCCGGGAGATGAGATGTTCGGGACTGTTGCAGCAATTCGGCTTTCGCATGGCGGCCTCCGCGGCTAATGGTTGAACAGAAAGTCCAGCTTGTTGAGCAGCGCCCACTGGATGTCGGTGAACCACTGGTCGCGCGTGCCGGTGCGGTCCTGGTTGATGGCCTGCATTTCGGCGGCGGTCGGATAGCGGCTCAGGGCGGCCAGGAACATGTTGTTGATGGCGTCGGTGTCGCTCAAGTTCTGGCTGAGGAGCCATACGACGCGGTTGGGCTTGCCGGTAAAGGTCCGGAAGTTGACCGAATTGTCGTTCATCATGAACAACGCCTGAATGATGGTGCTGGTCGAGTTGCGCGGGTTATTCCACCAGTCGCCGCGCCCGAAGGTGTTGAGGAAATTCTGAACGGTGCCGTCGTTGCGCGGCTCGGTCGGGTCGGGGAGCTGGCCCGCGTAATTAATCGGTGCGCTGTAGCCTTCGACTTCCATCGGATAGGCGGTCATGGTGGCCTGCGCCACCGCGTCGTAGACCTCCTCGGCCGCGAGCCGCCGCGCGATGTGCCGCGCGAAATACTGGTCGTAGACCGGGTTCCAGGTTCCGCCGTACTGGCTCGAAAGCTGGTAGGCCTGCGAATTCGCCATCAGCCGGATCATGTGCTTGATGCTGTAGTTGCTGGACACGAACTCGTCGGCCAGCGCATTGATCAGCTCGGGATGCGTGGGCTGGATCGTCCACGGGGCGGGCGGCGGATTGTTGGGATCGATCCGCATGATGTCCCATTGGCCGGGCGGATCGACAATGCCCTGCGTGAACATCGCGGCCCAGATGTAGTTGACCGCGGCGCGCGCGAACTGCCGGTTCGACGTGATCATCCGCGCCAGCTCGGAACGGTATTGTCCGGTAGCCGGGGTTTCACCGGTGAGCATAAAGACCGGACTGTAGGGCCCGCCGTAGCGCGCCGGCCGCGGTCCGGGATTGTTCGGGTCCACCCACGCGGGGTACCCGCCGGAGCTCGCATCCATGAGGATCACGTGGTACCGCTGGAAGTAATCGTCGATCGGCACCTGGTCCATGCCCATGCGGGATAGAAACGCCGACATCCCCCAGAAATCGGTGCGCTTCTTCGGCGCGAGGAACAGGTTGATCTGCTCCAGGTGGCCGCGGCCGTCATGGCAGGAGACACACAGCGTCTTGAGGCCCAGGAACGCGACCGTGTTCTGGTCCGTGAGGGTATCCCAGGTGTCCTGGATGGGGTCGCCCTGCTGAATGCCGCGGACCATATAGTTGGGCGGGCCGGTCTGATAAGAGTCGCCGCTGGCCGTGAGGATCTCGCGGGCCACGTCGGCCCAGGAGCGGTCGCTCGAAACGAACTCGCGCAGGTACTGATTGAACAGGTTGCGCGATTGAATCGAAATGAGATTGTAATACCCGCTGGTGACCTGAAAGAGATTGCCGTAGAATAGCGTCCATTTATCGATATACGCGGGGGAGGCCAGCAGTTGCTCGACCAGCGCCGGGCGCTTGCCGGGGTCGGTGCTGTTCAGAAAATCCTGCGCCTGCTGGACCGTGGGGAGCCGCCCTGTGAGGTCTAGGTAGACACGGCGCAGGAACTCGGAGTCTCCGGACTGAGGGGCGGGCGCGACGCCGTCCGCCTGCATCTTGCCGAAGATGTACTGGTCGATGAGGTTCGGCATGTTGGCCAGGACGACCTTACCCCGGACCTGCGCATGGACGTGCGCCGCCGAGTAGCTGCGGAAGGCGCGCAGGCGCGCTTCTGCCTCCTTCCAGCGGGCGCGTGCATCCGGCGGGTAGGCGGGGCAGTAGGGGTCGGTTGCGGCCGCGGCCACGGTGAACAGCCCCACAGCGAGCAGTAGAGCAAACATCTTACTTCGGGACAGCATAGCCAAATGGACTAAAGAATACTCCGCGAGCCTCCTCGGGTCAATGAGACGGAGTACCTAAAACGGTCCTTTCAGCAGATAGAACGGAAGCCGGCGCCAAATTCCTTTTCGCCCATTCCGGGCCGCCGATGAACGCAGATCAACGCCGATAAATCCTTTCCATCGGCGTTGATCGGCGGCTCACTGGGAGAACTTACGGCCGATATAGGCCGCAAAGCCTAAGGGATTTCCTGGTGGCGGTCGTGACCGGCAGCGCGGCGATCTCCGCCGGCGCGAACCACTCGCACGCCGGCGGCCGCCGGCCCGCGGCGGCGGCCCGGACCGTAACGGTGTAATGGTGGTGCGTGATAGTGTGGCGGAAGCTGCCGTAGACTGTGCCGAGGCGCGCGCCGGGCAGATCGCCGGCTTCGGGCAGTTCCCAGAAACCGGCCATGCGGCTCGCCGAGTCCGCGCGGCGGCGGAGAAGAATGCGCCCGCGATTCCGCACCACCAGCAGCACGGTTTCAAGTTGCACCGGCTGCACTTTGCGCAGTTTGACCGGGAGCTGCGCGGCGGTGCCCGCGGCGCGGGCGAGGCACATCGCTGCGAGCGGGCAGGCCGCGCAGACTGGATTCCGCGGCAGGCAGACGGTGGCGCCCAGTTCCATCATCGCCTGGTTGAACTCGCCCGGCCGGCGCGGATCGAGCCAGCTTTCAGCCACCGCGCGAAAGCGGGCGCGTGTGGCCGCCGAGCCGATATCGGCGGCATCGTTTTCGACGCGCGCCACCACGCGCAGCACATTGCCATCCACCGCCGCGTGGGGCAGTCCGAAGGCGATGGAGGCGATTGCCGCGGCCGTGTAATCGCCGATGCCGGGCAGCGCGCGGATTCCGGCATAATCGCGCGGGAAGCTGGCCGCGAAAGTGAGGCGCGCCGCCCGCAGCAGGTTGCGCGCGCGGTAATAATAGCCGAGTCCGCTCCACAGCGCGAGCACCTCGTTCTCTTCGGCCGCCGCCAGCGCCGCGGGCGTGGGGAAGCGGGCGAGAAACCGCTCGTAATACGGAATCACCGCCTGGGCGCGCGTCTGCTGCAGCATGATCTCGGAGACCCAGATGCGGTACGGGTCACTGGTGCGGCGCCAGGGCAGATCCCGATGACCGCGGTCATACCAGGTGAGCAGGCATCGGGCAACCGCGCCCGGCTTCACTCGATCACGCGCAGCCATTCCGCGACGACCGCAAAATCCTGCGGCTCCACATCCCAGGGCTCGAAGGCGGGGTTGAGTGGCTCGAGGCGGATCTGCTCGTGTTCCCACTGGACATCTTCCCCGTCGCCGCCGGTCACGCGCTTGCGGCTGGTGTAGCGCTTCACGGTGAAGCGCGCGGTTTCGTCGAGCACGCCGAAGCGCTGAATGAGCAGGATCTTGCCCTGGCGCGAACCGGCCGGGTGAAAGCGGAACAGGTTCAGGCTGCCATCCGGGATGCGCGGCTCCATGGATTGCCCGACCACGTGCGCCACGAACAGGTCCTCGGAAAGCCGCATGCCCTCGGGCGCGGGCACCCAGTCTTCCGGCTCGACCTCCATTTCCTCGCCGAGCCGGCCGGCCGCCGCCCGCAGGCTGTAGAGCGGGAGGTGCGTGCGGAAGGGCGCGGCCGCGACCGGCTCCACGTGCTCCGCGTAGAGCTTTTCGAGGACCCGGCTGAAGGAATCGACTTCGACCTTGCGGCGCTCGGAAATCCGCAGCGCGTTCGAAAGCGAATCCTCGAGCGCGGCGAGCAGCGCTCCGGCGCCCTGTTCGGCCAGGCGGGCGCGCAGATCCTCTTCGAGCGCGTCGAAGACTTCGGTATCGTCCGTGAGCGAGGAAAAATCGGCGCGAAGCCTCAACCAGCCGCGGTCGGCCGCAGGATCGATCAACAGAATTCCCACCGGTGTGACCGGCCGCCCGGGCAGAGCCGCTTCCAGGAGCACGTAGGCGCCTTCGCGGCGGCCGGCGATGGGGATGATGGACGGCATGCGGACTGGGGGTTGGGGATCGGGGGTTGGGGGTCGCCGTTCCCCAACACTTGGTTCCTGATCCTGGCCCACCTAAATTAAGTCACTATCCTAACGTGCTTATCGGCGGAAAACCAACCACCGCGAACGGGAAACCGTACTGGTCCAGCGAGCCGGAAAGCCGCGGCCCCCGATCCCCAATCCCCAACCCCCGTTTATTGGGCGCTGGGAGGCGCCGATCCGGGCACCGGATTCGGATAGTAGCCGTCGCGGGCGTGGATGATGACATTGGGCAGGCTGGGAACATCCACCTTGATGCGTCGGAACACTTTCGGCTTCGCGTCGGCGTCCACATCCGGGATGTAGCGCAGCACGTACTGCGTGGTGATCTCGCCCAGAAGGCTTGCCACCGAGCGCGTGATGCCGGCTGCGATCTGCGAGGAGTAGGCGCCGGTGCCCACCACCATCGCGTAATTGCCGGCATCCTGCGGGTTCGAGAGATAGCCAGAGACGTCCTTGTAAGGGTTGTCGAGCGGGTACTCCACGTGGCCTCCCGTCTCGTTGGCCAGGCGCTCCAGCGTGTCGCGGTCCTCGTTGATCATGCCGAACGCGGTCGTGTTGACCGCATAGATGGTGACGAACTGGCGCTTGGCGAGCTCCAGGACCTGCGCCATGGTCTTCGAGCTGGCGCTATCGTGGCCGTCCCCGACAATGATGATGATGCGGCGCGGCTCATAGGGCTCGCCCTTGATCAGCGAGCGCGTGGTGCACGCCTTGTAGATGGCGTCGTACATGGCGGCGCCGCCCGCTGGCTTGAGCTTGCGGATCTGGTCCAGCAGCTTTTCGGAATCGCTGGTGGTGTTCACCTTGAGCTCGGGCTCATTGGAATAGGTGATGAGGTAGCCCGCGTAGCGCGGATCTCCCGGCAGCAGGTCGTAGACCAGCTCTTCGAGCGCCTCCTCGTACTTCGACCAGTGGATCTTCATGTTATTGCTCTGGTCCACCAGGAAGCCGACCACGATGGGCTGCTTTTCGGCGTGGCTGAAGAACTGGATGCGCTGCGGCTTGCCCTCGTCCAGCACGCGGAAGTCCGACGCCACCAGGTTGGAGACGAACTTGCCCTTGTTGTCCGTGACCGTAACCGGCACGATGACTTCGGTCGCTGTGCTGCTGAACGTCGGCTGCTGCGCTGCTGCCGGAGCCGGTTGCGTCTTGGCGGCCTGCGGGAGCGCCGCGGGAACGAGCAAAATGGCGCAGGCGGAAGCTGCGGCAATACGGTAAAGCGGGGACATGACGGTTGGTCCTATTCTACCGCGGGCGAAATCCGCGCGCTGGCGGCTCCTGACTCCTGTCTCCTGGGCTTAGTTCAGCATCTCCCCCAGCACCCTGCCGATAGAACCCGCCGGCGTCTCCACGCCGAGAATCTGCGCCAGCGTGGGGGCGATGTCGTTCACCAGAATCCGCCCCGTGTAGGTGCCGGGCTTGATGCCGGGACCGGCGAAGATCACCGGAACGTGGTTGTCGTAGTCGTACGGCGTGCCGTGAGAGGTGCCGGAGGCCTCGAAAAGGTAGTAGGGCTCGGGCAGAATGAGAAGGTCGCCATAGCGCGGGGCGAAGAAACTGAGCGCCACCGCGTGGGCGATGGCATCCGGCCCGGCCTGGCCGGCCAGAAGCTGGGAGCGCGTGTACACGCGCGCGATGTGGGGCTCGGCACGTGCGGCATCCGCGGCCACCCGCTCGACCTCGGCGCGGTCGAGCTTATGGGAGTCGACGAGCTCCAGATTCAGGTACGGCATCACGGGCGCGGCGCCCGGCACCAGCCACTGGCCGGGGCCGAAGCGCTTGCTCAACGCATTGTTGAGGTGCGCCAGGAACTCCTTCTCGTTGAGCCGGCCGCCGGGCATGCGGCGCGCCTGGTTGACCTCGGGAACGGGGGAGACGCCGTGGTCGCCGGTCAGGACGACCAGCACGTTGCCTGCTCCCACGCGCTGCTCGGCCCTCTGCAGCAGCTTGCCGATCAGGCGGTCGGTGCGGATCGAAATGTCGCGGACGGCGGGATCGTCGGGCCCGACGGCGTGGCCGACGTAATCGTTCGAGGAGAAGCTGACCGCCAGAATATCGGTACCCTTGTGGCCGCCGAGCTTTTCGGCATCGAGCGCGCGCTCGGCGAAGTCCTCGATCATCTCGTTGCCGTAGGGAGAAGCTTCAATCGACCCGCAGCGGCGGATGCCCGGCTCCGGCGCCATCGTGCAGAAGGGCTTGGCCGTGGCCGGCCCGTCCACCGGAAGCCATCGCGCGCCGGCATAGCGTTGGGCGGGCTGCGCGGCATTGATCCGCTGGACCCACTCGGGAAGGGCGCCGCGGTAATAAGTGCTGGTCACCCAGGAGTGCGCGGGCTCGTCGTACCAGTAGGCGCCATCGGCCATGTGGCCGCCGGGGAGAATGGCGCTGCGGTCCTTGATCGACACGCTGACCACGTGGGAATCCGAGCCGGACATTTTCAGCTCGTCGCCGACCGTGCTGACCAGCAGACGGCGCGGCGAAGAGCCGGGGTGCGTGCCGGGCGCGCCTACCAAAGTGGTCCGGGGATCGCTCACACTGGTGACCATTGACGCGGATTCGCGGTCGTACCAGGCGTTGGCGATGATGCCGCTCATGGCCGGCGGCGCGCCGGTCAGGAACGTGGAATGGCCGACGGCCGTGACAGTGGCGCCCTGCGGGTAGTGCGCGTCGGTGAAGACGGCGCCGTGCGTAAGCAGCCGGTCGAGGCCGTCGTGGTAATCGGCGCGGAAGCGGAGAAGGTAATCGTAGCGGAACTGGTCGATGACGATAGCGAGGATCAGCTTCGGCTTGGGCCCCGCAGCGGCCGCAAGCGTAGCCAGGGCCAGGGCGAGAAGGAGGGAAATGAGGCGCTTCATGGGGAAAAGACCATGGTAGCGCGGCGGCCGGGCCTTGCTACAATTCCCTCGTGGCCCGCGTCCTCATGATCGCGTCGGAGTGCGCCCCGCTGGCTAAGACCGGCGGGCTGGCGGATGTGCTGGGGGCTCTCCCCGCGGCGCTGCGGGCGCGCGGCGAAGAAGTGGCGGTGGTCATTCCGCGCTACGCTTCGATCGACCTGAAGACCGCGCGGCGGGTCTATGACGGGCTCGCGGTTTACCTCGGGCCGTCGCGGTACGATTGCGCCATCTACGAAGCGCCGGCGGAGTTTCCGCTGTACGTGGTGGATTGCCCGCCGCTCTACCAGCGCAAGGGGCTGTATGGCGAATCGGGCCTCGATTACCCGGACAACCACATCCGCTTTGCCGTGTTCGCGCGGGCGGCCATCGCGGTGGTTCGCTTCCTGTTCCAGGCGGATGTGCTGCACTGCCACGACTGGCAGACGGGCCTGGTGCCCGCCTATCTCCGCACCACCTTCTCGACCGACCCGACCTTTGCGGGCGTGCGCACGCTGTTCACCATCCACAACCTCGGCTACCAGGGGCTGTTTCCGAAAACGGCCCTGGCGGACGCCGCGCTCGATCCGGCGCTGTTCCACCCGGATGCCATGGAGTTCTTCGGCCGTGTCAGCTACATCAAGGGCGGAATCGCGCTGGCGGACGCGCTCTCGACCGTGAGCCCGACCTATGCGCGGGAGATCCAGACGCCGGAGTACGGCTTCGGACTCGATGGCGCGCTGCGGGCGCGCTCGGCCGTGCTGACCGGCATTCTGAACGGCGTCGATTACCGCGAATGGAGCCCGGATGTCGACCGGCTGCTCCCGGCCACCTACTCGTCCGACGACCTGGCGGGCAAGCGGGTCTGCAAGCAGCGGCTGATCGAGGAATTCGGGCTGCCAGCCGACGCCATGGACCGGCCGCTTGCGGGGATCGTCTCGCGGTTCACCCGGCAGAAGGGGACCGACATCCTGGCGGACGTGGCGGCGGAGATCGTGGCCGAAGGCGTCTCCATCGTGGCGCTCGGCACCGGCGATCCCGAGTACGAAGAGTTCTTCCGTAGGATGCAGGCCGAAAACCCGGGGCGGATCGCCGTGCGCATCGGCTTCGATAACGGCCTCGCGCACCGCATCGAGGCCGGCGCCGATCTGTTCCTGATGCCCAGCCGCTACGAGCCCTGCGGGCTCAACCAGATGTATAGCTTGCGTTATGGAACCGTACCGGTGGTGCGCGCCACGGGTGGACTGAATGATACTATCGTGGATGGCAGCACGGGATTCAAGTTCCAGGAGTATACCGGGCAGGCGCTGCTGGGCGCGGTCCGGTCGGCGGCGAGGGCGTACGCGAACGCGGATGAGTGGCGGGGAATGATGCTCCGGGGCATGCGGCAGGATTTCTCCTGGGGCGCTTCGGCCGCGGCTTACGCGGCCCTGTACCGGCAACTCGCGGGACGGGCGGAAGCGGCCTGAATCCTTTGCGCCGCGCGGGATTCTAATTACTTAGGAGACAAGATGGCAGTTCACGATACGCTAACTTCGACCGAGGGGCACCACACCCTGACCTTCACCGACGCGGATTTCGACCGGGACGTGCTCCGGTCCGAGGTGCCGGTCCTGGTGGACTTTTGGGCCGAATGGTGCGGCCCGTGCCGGATGATGGCGCCGACCATCGAGACCATTGCCAAGGAGTACGCGGGCAAGATCAAGGTGGGCAAACTGGACGTGGACGCCAACAACGGCACGGCCATGCGCTACAACATCCGGGGCATCCCCACCCTGCTGCTGTTCCGCGGCGGCCAGGTGGTGGAGCAGCGGGTCGGCGCGATCGGCAAAGCCGAAGTCCAGAAGATGCTGGAAGGGCACGTTTAA
>DATGMB010000075.1:0-6103 GCA_035293845.1 Bryobacteraceae bacterium | reverse complement strand
CCCAGACGCTGCGGGCCCAGTCCCTGAGTTCCGGCTTCGTGTTTGTGGGTCCCACCTTCGGCAGCGAACCGCTCGACGGCGCGGGACACTTCGGCATCGGACTGGATTTCGATCTGGCCTCGCATTTCGACCTGGGCGGTGAAGTCGGAACGATTTTCAAGAATGACGTGGGCATCCTGGGGTCGATGAATCTCACCTACCATTTCACTCGCGCCCGCCGGCACGAGGGGTGGGACCCCTTTCTCGTGGGCGGTGTATCCGGGGCGCGGTTTGCGGGCACGGGCGGAGCCTGGATCAACCTGGGGGCCGGCTTGAACTACTGGCTTTCGCGCCGCGCCGCCCTGCGAGGCGAATTCAAAGGTTACGCCGGAGGGCAGGATCTCGGGGGGTTCGGAGAATTTCGCTTCGGCGTGACGTTCCGGCCGTAAGTGGCATCGCAGCGGCTCCGGTCCGATACTACAATAGACGCTCGGAGCCCTGTATGAACTTCACCCGACGTGATTTCGGAAAGCTCGCCCTGGCCGCGCTGCCGGCGGCGCGGCTGGCGGCCGCCGATTGGAAACGGCAGCCGGGTCTCGAGCTATATACCGTCCGGGACCTGACGGCCAAGGATTACGAAGGCACTCTCGCCAAGGTGGCGGAGATCGGCTATAAGGAGGTCGAACCGGCCACCGATTACGGCCGCATGGAGCCGAAGCAGTTCCGCGCCATGCTCGACCGCTATGGCCTCAGCGCGCCGAGCACACACGTCGGCGCCACGGCGGGCCCGGATCTCGAAAAGCAGCTCGAAGGCTTCCAGATTATGGGCATCCGCTACACGGAGGTGCGGAACGCGCCGGCAGGCGGCCGGAGCGGCGCGCCCGGAGCGGGGCGCGGAGCCGGGTTTGGAGCGGGCGGCGGGCGCGGCCGCGGGCCGACCGAGGAATCCGTCAAGCGGCAGGCCGCGCAGCTCAACGAGCACGGCAGGATCGTCAAGAAGTTCGGCATGAAGATGCTGGTCCACAACCACACCCAGGAGTTCCAACCATTCGAGGGCGGCAAGGGGCGGCCGTACGACATCCTGCTGGCGGAGACCGATCCCGAGTTGGTCGCGATGCAGCTCGATATCGGCTGGGCTTCGGTGGCAGGGCAGAACATCCTCGAGATGTTCCATGCCCACCCCGGCCGCTTCGAGCTGTGGCACGTCAAGGATGCGCGTGGGATCAAGCTGATGACGCCGGAGATGCCGCAGAGCGAGCGGCAGCGTTCGGCCATGCTGGTGCCGGTGGGCGAGGGCGAGATCGACTACAAGACGATTTTCGCCAACGCCGAGCTCGCCGGCCTGAAGCATTATTGCGTCGAGCAGGACAACGCGGCGGATTGGGGCGATTCGGTCGCCGCGGCACGGGCGAGCTACGAGCGGTTGATGAAAATCCTCGGGTGATAATGGGACACAGGAGCGTGCGGCTTCGGGCTCCTGACTTCTGACTCCTGTCTCCCTATGATCACGGATCTCGTCCAAATCCGCCTCCTCGGCGAAAAAAAGCGGCCCGAGAACGAGCGGCTACGGCGGCACATGAAGTCGCACGACCACTCGGACCGCATCCTTCGCCGCATTGCCGAGGAAATCGAAAGCGAAATCGATTGCACCGCCTGCGCCAACTGCTGCCGGGTCGCGACAGTGAAGCTCGCGCCGCGCGACGTCGAGCGGCTGGCGAAGCATCTGCGCATCCCGCGCGAGCGCTTCCTGGCCGAATACGCGATGGAGAGCGCGGACGAGGGCGTGATCCTGCGGCGGGACGAGACGGCAGGCTGTGTGTTTCTCAACGGCAACGACTGCACGGTCTATGACGCCCGCCCGGACATCTGCCAGCGGTTCCCGCACCTGGTGCGCGGCCAGGGGTCGATCGCCAGCCGCATGTGGGAGATGATCGACCGGGCGGTCTATTGCCCGATTGTTTACAACTCGCTCGAAGCGTTCAAGGAAGCGCTCAAGTTCCAGCGGTAGCCGGCGCGGGCGTCCAGCCCTGGTCGATTGCCTGCGATGGCCCATTTTCCTGCTAACCGCTTTTCCCTGAGGTAGTCTAACGAACAGCCGGATGGAGCTGACGGACCGTGTGTACGTCGCCAAGGCGCGGTCGGGAGACGCCGACGCGTATCGGGTGCTGGTGGAGCGCCACAGCCGTTCTCTATTCCGCCTGGCATATCGTATGACACTCAACGAGCAGGACGCCGAGGATGTGGTGCAGGAGAGCTTCCTGCGCGCCTATCGCTGGCTCGGCAGATTCGATGAGCGCGCCAGTTTCGGCACGTGGCTGTACCGGATCGCAGCGAATTGCGCGCTCGACCTGGTGCGGGCGCGGCGGCGGCGCGGCGAGGACCTGGCGGCCGGCGGCGAAGACGCGGAGGACCCGGTGACCGCGCTGCCGAGCGGCGCGCCTTCGCCCGAGCGCGAAGCATTGAGCAGCGAAGTGCGCGAGCGCGTGGCGGAGGCGATGCAGGAGCTGAGCCCGGCCGAGCGCACCGCGTTCGTGCTGCGGCATTTCGAGGGCATGTGCATCGAGGAGGTGAGCCGCGTGCTCGATTGCAAGCCGGGCGCGGCCAAGCACAGCGTGTTCCGCGCGGTGCAAAAGCTACGGCGGGCGCTCGAGCCGCTAACGGGGGCAGCGCGATGAACCATCTCAGCGAAGAGCAACTGATTCTCCACTATTACGGCGAGGGCGCCGGCGAGGCACTGCCGGTGGAGGTCCACCTGGAGGATTGCGCGAGTTGCCGGGCGGCGTACGCCGCTCTGCAGCGCGTCCTGAATGTGGTGGATGGGCTGGAGGCGCCGGTGCGCGGCGCGGAGTACGGAGCGCAGGTTTGGGAGCGCGTGGCGGCGCAGATTCCGGGACGGCGGCGGCTGCTATGGCTGCCAATACAAGGCTGGGCGCCCCTGCGTTGGGCGGCGGTCTCCGCGGTAATGGCCGGGCTGCTGGTGGCGGCCTTCTTCGCCGGCCGATTCTATCCGCAGCCGCGAAGGGCCGCGCCGATGGCCGCGGCCGATCCGAAGGCCGGCGAGCGCATCCTGCTGGTGGCGGTGGGGGATTATCTGGAGCGGTCGCAGATGATCCTGGTCGAGTTGGAGAACGCCAACGCGAAGGAGCCGCTCGATATCTCTTCGGAGCAGGAGCGGGCGGCGGACCTGGTGGGCGAAAGCCGGCTCTACCGCCAGACCGCGGAGCGCACTGGCGACACGCGCGTGGCGGGCGTGCTCGACGACCTCGACCGCGTGCTGCTGGAGATCGCGCACGCGCCCTCGCATCTCTCGCCCGAAGATTTGGACAAGCTGCGGCAAAGGCTGCAGGCCGAGGGCATCCTGTTCAAGATCCGGGTGCTGGGGTCGAATGTGCGGAGTTTGGGGGAAGAAGGAGCCGGAAAGAGACTTTAGTGAGGAAATCATGCTAAGAGCGAATCACGAACCAAAACAGAGCCGCCACCGTAAGGGAGCGGTGCGGCCCGGGCTCATTGCCCTGCTTGTGTTTGCCAGCGCCGCGGCGGCGCAAATACCGCCTGGGCCTGCTATGCCGGCGGCTCCGGCGCCCCCGGCTCCGGCGGCGGCACCCTTGCCTGCAGCGCCCGTGCCCACGCCGGAGCCTGCGCCCGTCGTCGCGCCTATGCCGCCGCTGCCACCGGACTGGCCCGCGCCCGCGGCTCAGACGCCTCCCGCTCCACCAGTGCCCGCTATTCCCGTGCCGATGGCCGATCTTGGGCCCGTGCCGCCCGTTCCGCCGCTGCCGCCGGATTTCGACATCCAGATGCTTGATTTGCAGGATCGTCTGAACGACATGCGGCTCAACCTCAACCTCGATGCGCGCGGGTTGGGGGATCAGATCCGCGCCGAGGCCAAACAATGGGCGGCCGATCTCGCGCTCCAGGCACCGCGAATGGCGCTCGACGCTCAACTCAGGGGCCTCGCGGCCCTGGCTCAGCCGACGCCTCAGGCGGCCCAGGCGGAACAGCGCGCGCTGCGGGCCGAACAGGATGCGCTGCGGGCCGAACAGCGCGCCATGCAGGTCCGGCTCCGCCGCATGAGCGACGACAGCCTTTACAACGCCGGCCAGCGGGCGCTCGACCAGCACCGCTACGCCGAAGCGCTCGAAGACTTCACCCAGGCAGCCTCGCGCGGCGGTACACGCGCCGATGGCGCTCTGTACTGGAAGGCGTACGCGCTGATCAAGCTCGGGCGGCGCGACGAGGCCCTGGCGGCGCTCGCGGAGCTGCGCAAGTCACATCCGCAAAGCCGGTGGCTCGATGACGCCAAGGCGCTCGAAGTGGAGGCTGGCAAGCCGGTGAGCCCGGAGAGCGAATCGGACGAGGAGTTGAAGCTGATCGCGCTCAATGGCCTGATGCAGTCGGACCCGGAGCGGGCGTTGCCGCTACTCGAAAATCTGCTCAAGAGCAACCAGCCGCCGCGCATCAAGAAGCGCGTGGTCTACGTGCTGGCGGCCAGCGATTCATCGAAGGCGCAGGCGCTGCTCGAACAGGTGGCGCGCGGGCGCGGCAATCCGGACGTGCAGCTCGCTGCCATCCAGTACCTGGGCGCGCACAGCAGCCAGCCGGCGCGCGCCCAACTGCTGCAGGAGATCTACAACAGCAACAGCGACCCGGAGATCCGCCGCGCCATTATCAACTCGCTGGCGTCCGATCACACCCGCATCCTGCAGATTGCGCGCTCGGAAAAAACGCCAGAACTGCGCGCCTACGCCATCCGGATGCTTAGCTCGCGCGCGGATGTGGCCTCCGGCGATGCGCTCGCCGCGATGTACACCGCCGATCAGGACGAGGAGGTGCGGAGCGCGATTCTCGATGCGCTCAGCGGCCAGCACAACGCCAAGGCGATGGTGACGATCGCGCGGGCTGAGAAAGATCCGAAAATGAAGCAGCGGATCGTCGAGCGGCTGGCCAGCATGCACTCGCCGGAGGCCACCGATTACCTGATGGAGATCCTCAAATGAGACCGGCTCTGCTACTCGTGGCGCTGGCGGCCAGTATCGCGGCGCAACCCAAGCTGCTGGTCAACGCGCAGGTGGATACGCGCTCGGCGGCGGGCGGTCTGGAGCCGGCGTTCCGTTCGCTGCTGGCCGCCCGGCCGCAGCCGGCGTGGATCGGCTGGTCCGCGCCGGCCGTGCGAACCTGGGGCCTCGATTGCCAGTACGTTCGCGATGGTGGTTCGAACGGCAGTGGCGTGGTGCATCTGGAACCTCCGGACCACATGCTGGTGCTGCTGCGCATCGAAGACGGAGCCGTCGAGCGCATGCGCGCCGTCTCCGCGGATTGCGAAGTCGACGCCGGCGGCGTGCCGGTGCATTGGCTGAATGACGTACAGCCGGCGCAGAGCGTGGCGCTGCTCGAATCGCTGGCGGGCAAGACCGGCAACGCGGTTTTCGCCATTGCCATGCACGCCGATCCCGCCGCCGATGCGGCGCTCGATCGGTTTCTGGCGGCTTCCGAGCCGCAGACGCTACGGCTGCGGGCGGTAGGGTATCTCGGCTCCACGCGCGGAAAGCATGGCGTCGAAGTGCTGCGGCGGGTGATCGACAACGACCCGGACCTGCGGGTGCGGGAGCGCGCCGTCTCTTCGCTCGGCGCGAGCCGCGAGCCCGAAGCCGCGGCCCTGCTGCTGCAGATCGCAAAGAGCGGGCAGGAGCCGCGGCTGCGCGCCCAGGCGGTTTCGGCGTTGGGCCGGAGATCGGGGCGGGAAACCGTGGCCACGCTGCGCGGAATCGCCGAAACGGACGCCGATAAGACGGTGCGCCGCCGCGCCATCTCCGCGCTCGAATCGATGCCCGATGGGGAGGGCATCCCCACCCTAATCGAGATGGCGAAGAGCTCGAAGGACCTCGAAACGCGGAAAGAGGCCATGACCGCGCTCGAGCGCTCGCGCGATCCCCGGACCATTGCGTTCTTCGAGGACGTGCTCAAGCAATGAGGGGGGCGCCCTGAGCATATTCTCATCGAAGGATGAGCCTGAACCGAAGGCAGGTGGCCGGCAGCGGGAAGCTCCTTTCGGTTTTGGTTTTTGGTTTTGGATTTTGAGAGGGAGGACCAGCTGTCGGCGCGGTGGGAATGTGGGAATCGCGAC
>DATGMB010000074.1:0-25097 GCA_035293845.1 Bryobacteraceae bacterium | reverse complement strand
AGCGATGACATTCCGGCGAAGTTCGCCGAATGGAAAAGCCGCGGCGTTCGATTCTCTCATCCGCCGCAGCGGGAAGATTGGGGCGGCATCGTCACCGGTTTCGAGGATGTGGACGGAAACCGTTTTGCGCTCGTCGGGTTCGATCCGGCCAACCGCGAGATACGGGCTCAGCGGCGGGCGGCTCAGGAGTTGGAGGCGGCTCGGCAGGTTCAGGCCAAGCTGTTCCCGCGCGTTTCACCGTCGCTCGCAACGCTCGACTGCGCGGCGGCCTGTGTGCAGGCCCGCCACGTCGGCGGCGACTACTACGACTTTCTGGATTTGGGACGCGGGCGGCTCGGGCTTCTCGTCGCCGACGTTTGCGGGAAAGGAATGCCGGCCGCGCTGCTCATGTCCAATTTGCAGGCGCATGTGCGCAACCTCTGCGCTACGTACTCATACCGTCCCTTTGTCCCGATCGCGATCGAACAGCCCGCGCGATTCCTTCAGACCCTCAACCGCCTGTTCTTCGAGACCACCACGGACGAAGCCTACGCGACGCTCCTGTTTATCGAGTACGACGAGGACCAGCGGCGCATCCGCTATGCGAATTGCGGGCACCTCGCCGGACTGATCCTCCGCCGCGACGATTCCGTCGAGAGGCTCCCGTCCACCTGCGGCGTGCTGGGACTTTTCAGGAATTTCGACTGCGTAACCGAAGAGCGGCAACTGGCACCCGGCGACACCCTCTGCCTTTACACGGATGGCCTCACTGAATCCTTCAACCACGCCGGCGAGGAGTTCGGCGAGGAGCGGCTGATCGAATCGCTGCGCCGGCACGCTCAGTCATCGCCTGAGGCGTTGGTCCGGTTGGCCGTCGAGCAGGTTCAGGCCTTCACGTCCGGCGAGCAGCACGACGATATCACCCTGATCGTGGCAAAATGCCAGTGAGCTTCAGAAGTAGCTTCGCAGTTCGCTGAACCGCTCCACCTGGATCAGCCTTCCCGCGCCGGGCCGGATGTCCTGCTTCTCCAGAACCCAGGTGTGCGCGTGCGGGACGAAGACGGCGTTCAAACCGGCCTCGAGCGCCGGATTGATGTCCGATTTCGGGCTGTTGCCGATCATCCAGGTGCGCGCGGGGTCCATGCGGCGCGCAGCCGCGAGCTCGCGGTAAGCGGCCGCGTCCTTCTCCTTGACGATGGCGGTGTGGCCGAAGTACTTGCCCAGGCCGGAGCGGTCGATCTTGAGCTTCTGCTCCTCCGGATGGCCCTTGGTGAATAGCGTGAGATCATGCCGCCCGGCGAGATAGCAAAGCGTCTCCTCGACTCCCTCGATCAGCTCCATCGGGCACTCCAGGATCTTCTCGGCGAATGCCGCCACCGCTGCCAGGTCCTCGTCGCAAACGTGGCGCTCGGCCAGGCGCCGGTAGCACTGGCGCAGATTGCGGGAAAAATTGAGCGTGCCGTAGCCGTGGATGCGCGCGTTGGCGGCCTCGATCTCATCCAGCACGTCGCGCACCTCGGAGGGAGTGAGAGACGAGTGATCGAGGAACTGCACGAACTCCTCGAAGGCACGCTCGAAGTAGATATTGTTTTCCCAGAGCGTGTCGTCGGCGTCGATGATCAGAAACTGTCGGGTCATTTGGGGGTCTTGGGGGCAAGGCGGAATGGAATCTCGAAAACGGCGTCGACGGCGAGCGGAGCGCCGTTGCGCAGCGCCGGCTCGAACTCCCATTTTGCCAGAGCTTCCATGGCGCTTGCGTCCAGGCGGTCGTCGAGATGGCGCAGCAGCCGGATGCCGTCCACGCGGCCGTCGCGGCCGATCACGGCGCCGAGCCGCACAATGCCCTCGATGCCTTCGGCCGCGGCGGCGGCCACGTACTTGGGGTCCACTTTGCGCAGCGGCACCGGCGGACGGATCTCGCCGGGAGGGGGCGCGCCAGGCATGGTTTCGTGCTCGGCAAACCACACCAGCCAGCTTCCGGAATAGCTGGTGATGTTCGGCATCTGAATGGCGATGCTGTACACCTCGCGGCCGTCAAGCATGGGATCGGGCGCGCTCGAAACATGTGCGGCGCGCGGCGCCGGCCCGCCGGGGGGAGCCGGCCGCACGCCCGCCAGGAGCGTCTTCATCGAGAGCGGGCCCAGCCGCGGCACGAGCGTCGGCTGCGGATCGCGCGCGCCGCCCCGGACCGTAATCCCCGGGACGGCGACCACGGACGGCGCGTCATCCGCCGCGGCGCCGGTCGCCGCCGGCCTGGGACCGGCGGAAAACGCGGCCGGGCTCGGGGGCGGGGGCGCGGGAATGTCTACCGCCAGCGCGGGGTCGGGCGAGACGATGGCGAGTTGCGCGGCGGACGGCGGAGCATCGGGGAGCGCGGGTTCGGGCGCGGGCGCAGTCTTCCGCGCCGGCGGCGTGAATGCTTTGACCAGCGGCTTCAGCTTCGGGCCGACGTCTTCCGCTGCGCCGAGCTTCGCCGCTACCGCCGGGGCATCCGGCAGCGCCGGCGCCGCAGGCGCGGGCGGCTTTCGCTCCGGCGCTACGAACCGCTTCACCAGCGGCTTCAGCCTCGGACCGACGTCCTCCGCCGGGCCGAGCTTCGCCGTCAACACCGGCGCATCCGGCAGCGCCGGCGCCTGCGGCAATCGAGGGTTCGGAACCGGCGGCGTGAACGGCTTGACCAACGGCCGCGGAGCCACCGCGAGTACATTCGGCAGCGGCTGCGGCTTGGGCGCGGCGGACTCGGGTGCCGGCGCCCACACGAGCCGCGGCGCGCGCGGGTCATCCTGTGGTCCGGCCACCATCCGCTGCTCGAACTTCTTCGCCGCCCGCAAGGGCCGCCGATCCGGCCGCGCCGCGGACTGTGCCGGACGTACATCCGGCAGGCGGTCGCGCAGCCGGTACCACACGATATGTTTTTCCTGAGGGCGGATGAGCATATCGTAGATTCGCTGCGGCGGCTGCGGGTCGGCCGGCGGCCCGAACACGATCCACACCACCGCCGCACCGTGCAGCAGCACCGACGCAAAGAACGAGACCGGCCTCCCCATCGCTCCGAAATTGGCGCGAACGACGGCCCTCATTCCTCTTCACAGCCCGGCGGGCTTGCCTCCGAAACCGTTGGTCGGCGCCAGCGCCTTCACCCGCTCGATGGTGCGCTGGCGCGGAATGAATTCCGCCAGAAAATCGCTCAGCGTCTTCAGCCGCCCGGCCTCGGAGCGCTCCCGCAGCAGACTGCTCAGAAAATCCAGGTCCGGCACCGCCTGCGCCAGTTGGAAGCTGAGCTGCGGGTCTTCCAGGTTGGCCGCCGGGTGTTCGCGTGAAGCCCCCAGCGCCTCGAGTTCGCGCCATTGCGCCAGCGTCCGCTGGCGCAGTTCTTCCGGGGCCGGCGTGAAGTCTTCGTCATCGAAGAAATCGACCTCGCCCTGCAGATAGCTCTTCTCCTCGTTGAGCGCCGCAATCTCGAAACGCCGGCGTCCGGACGTCAGAATGTCCATCCGCCCATCGGGATACATCTGCAGCACGCGTTCCACCACAACCGTGCACCCGGCATTGACAATGCCGTTGTCCTTGGCCAGCACGATACCGAATTCGGACTCATCGCGGATCGCCTCGCCCACCATTTCCTTATAACGCTCCTCGAAAATGTGGAGCGGCAGCTTGACGCGCGGAAAGACCACCACGTGCAGGGGAAAGAGGGGGATGAGGCGCAAGGCCATGGTACTATTATGGCGGTTCGGACTAATCCTGTGGTGCAAGGGAATGTCCGGCCCAACCCCATCCGCAGCCCAATGCGCATCGACGGCAAGGTAGTCCTCATCACAGGAGCTTCGGAAGGCATCGGTGCGGCCTGCGCCGCCGAGTTCGCGCGCGCCGGCGCCCGGCTGTCCCTCATCGCCCGGAACGAGGAAGCGCTGCGCCGCGCCGGCGGCCCGGACGCCCTCATCACCCCCGGCGACCTCACGCTCGAAGACACCCGCCGCCGCGTGGTGGAGCGGACCATCGAGCGATTCGGCCAGGTCGACATCCTGATCAATAACGCCGGTGTAGGCCTTTACGAGCCATCCTGGCAGGCGCGGATGGAGGACGCGCGCCGCCTCATGGAGCTGAACTTCTTCGCTACGCTGGGCATGATCCAGCTCGTCGCGCCGCACATGCGCGAGCGGCACAGCGGCACGATCGTCAATATCAGCTCCATCGCCGGCCTGATGACGCTGCCGTGGATGACACTCTACAGCGCATCCAAGTTCGCGGTCACCTCGCTCACCGTGGGGCTCCGTGGCGAACTGCGGCGCGATGGCGTGCACGCCATGCTGGTCTGCCCCGGCTACATTACGACCGGTTTTCAACGGAACGCGATCGGCGGCGCGGCGCCGCCGCCGGACGTGCAACGCTCGCGGCGCTTCGCCATCCCGCCCGAGGAATGCGCGCGCGATATCCGCCGCGGCGTCGAGCGCGGCGTGCGCACCGTGGTCACGCCCGCGAGCGGCTGGCTGCTGCTCGGCCTCTACCGCCTCTTCCCGGGCCTGGCGCAGGAGCGCATGGCAAGGATGGCGGAATCGTGAACCTCAAGCTCAAGCGCACGCCGGGGATCTATCTCGTGGGCTTCATGGCCTGCGGCAAGTCCACGGTCGGGCGCCACCTGGCGCACCGCATGGGCTGGAGCTTCTTCGATCTCGACAGCGAAATCGAGGCCGCCGAGAAATCGGCCATCGCCGCCATCTTCGATACGCGCGGAGAGCCCGAATTCCGACGCATCGAAAGCGAGATGCTGCGCCGCCACGTCCAATCGATCGAGCGCGGCCACCCCGCTGTGCTGGCGCTGGGCGGCGGAGCTTTCACTGTACCCGCCAACCGCGAGCTGATCGCCGGCAACGGAGTGAGCGTGTGGCTGGATTGCCCTCTCGACGCGATCCTGCGGCGCCTGGCGCGGCAGTCGCATGGCCCTGAGCGCCCGCTGGCGCGCGACCCGGAAAAATTCGCGTCCCTTTACCACGCCCGCCGCGAGCTCTATGCGCTCGCCGATGCGCGCGTCTCCATTTCCAGCGACGATCCCGACGAGGCCGTAGAGGCCATCCTGAGCCATCCCGTTCTCCAATGACCAACCGCACCCTGCGCCGCGATGCCCTCGCCATCTTTCGCGCCGCGCTGGCCGCCGCCGATCCCGCCGCGGCCGTCGCGCGCCACCTGGAGCGCATGAAGCTGGATGGTTATGCCCGCATCTTCGTGGTCGGAGCCGGGAAGGCCGGCGCGCCGATGGCGCGGGCTGCAGAGCGCGTCCTCGGCCGCCGGATCGCCGCCGGGCTCGTCAACGTGAAATACGGCCACACGGCGCGGCTGCGCCGCATCGAACTCAACGAGTGCGGCCACCCCGTGCCGGACGCCGCGGGCGTCGCAGGAGCGGAACGCATCGCCGCGCTGGCGGATTCCGCCGGGCGCGGGGACCTCGTGCTGTGCCTGATTTCCGGCGGCGCCTCCGCACTGCTTCCCGCGCCCGCTCCGCCGGTTACCCTCGAAGAAAAGCAGGCCGTGACGCGCCTGCTGCTCGCCTGCGGCGCGAATATCCACGAGATCAACTGCATTCGCAAGCACATTTCGCGCATCAAAGGCGGCCAACTGGCGCGCCTCGCCGCGCCCGCCGCGGTGGAATCGCTGCTGCTCAGCGACGTGATCGGCGACGATCTGGATGTCATCGGCTCCGGCCCGACCGCGCCGGACGCCTCGACCTTCGCCCGCGCCGCCGCCATCCTCGAAAAATACGGCATTGAGGCGCGCGTTCCCACGGCCGTCCGTGAGCGCATCACCGCCGGCATGCGCGGCGAGATTCCGGAAACGCCCAAACCGGGCGATCCGCTCTTCCGCCGCGTGCGCAACACCGTGATCGGCAGCAACCGGCTGGCGCTCGATGCCGCCGCGCGCCGCGCCCGTGCACTCGGCTACCGCACGCTGGTGCTGGCCAGCGCCATCGAGGGCGAGACGCGCGAGATCGCGGGCATGCACGCGGCCATCGCCCGGGAAATCGCCGATCGCGGGCAGCCCGCGCGCCCGCCGGCCTGCATCATCACCGGCGGTGAGACCACGGTTACGCTCCGCGGCGAAGGACTCGGCGGCCGCAACCAGGAATTCGTGCTGGCGGCGGCGATCGGGATCGCGGGTCTGCCTCGCGCGGTCGTGTTCAGCGCCGGCACCGACGGCAGCGACGGCCCCACGGATGCCGCGGGCGCGGTGGCGGACGGCGAGACGCTCGCCCGCGGCCCCGAAGCCCGCCGGTACCTCGACGCCAACGATTCCTACCGCTATTTCGAAGCGCTGGGCGACCTCATCAAAACCGGCCCCACCAACACCAACGTGATGGACGTCCGGATTATGCTGGTGGCATGAGCTTCTGGCGCCGCGAGGTCATCGATTTCGCGCTCGATCACGAGACGCGCCGGCACATCGAGGAGCAGATGGCGTGGATCGCGCGCGAGCCGGCCAATCCGCGGCCCTATTATCACCTGGCGCAGCTCTACCGCATGTGCGGCCGCGCCGAAGAGGCCCGCGGCCTCCTGCTCGAAGCCGTGCGCCTCGATGAAGCATTTGCCGACGCCCACGTCGGATTGGCCGAGATGTACGCCATCGCGGGCGATTACGACTCGGCCCGCCGCCACGCGGATGCGGGCGAGCGCCACGGCAACCCCCGGGCCGCGCAGCTTCTCGCCCGGCATCCGCCGCGCAATCCGTGACCGCCGGCACAATGGCGTCCAGGCTGCACGCAAAAAGACGCTCATGCCTTCGCGCGCCAAACAGGAAGTCACCATCAACGGCCGCCCTGTCGATCTGACCAATCTGACGAAAGCCCTCTACCCTTTGGGCTTCACCAAGGGGCAGGTGATCGACTACTACATTCGCGTATCGGACTGGCTGCTGCCGCATATTCAGGGCCATCCCGTGACGCTCCGGCGCTGCCCCAACGGCGTGCAAGGCAAGTGTTTCTACGAGAAGGATGCGCCTTCCTTCACGCCCGAGTGGGTCCATACCTTCGATGTTCCGCGGCGCGAAGGCGGGCACATCCATTACGTGCTGCTGGACGACCTGCCTTCGCTCGTCTGGGCCGCCAATGCCGCGAACCTGGAACTCCACCCCTTTCTGCACCGGGTGCCGCACATCGACCAGCCCACCGCGCTGGTGTTCGACCTCGATCCCGGCGAAGGCGCCGACCTGCTCTCCTGCGCCAAGATCGCGTTCCTCCTGAAAGAAGCGCTGGCCGCCGCCGGGCTCGAATGCTGGCCCAAGGTCTCCGGCTCCAAAGGCATGCAGCTCTATGCTCCGCTGAATACCTCCGCGAGCTATGCGGAAACGCAGCCGTTCGCGCGCCGTCTCGCCGAGATTCTCGAAAGCGCGCATTCCGATCTCGTCATCTCCTCGATGGCCAAGGTGAAGCGCGCCGGCAAGGTGTTCATCGACTGGAGCCAGAACTCGGATTTCAAGACCACCGTGGCGGTCTACTCCCTGCGCGCCAAGAACTCCGAGCCCTACGTCTCCATGCCCGTCGAGTGGGACGAACTGCGCCGCGCGACGCGCCGCAAGAGCATCTCCGCGCTCCGCTGGACTCCGGACGCCGCGCTGAAGCGCCTGGAAAGACTCGGCGACCTGTTCGCGCCCGTGCAGGAGCGGCGCCAAAAGCTTCCGGAGCTCACCCGCTCCGCCGCCTGATGCAGGCCGTGATCTTCACCGGCGTCCAGGGCTCGGGCAAGACCACGTTTTACAACGAGCGCTTCGGCGCCACCCACGTCCACATCAGCCTGGATATCGTGAAGACCCGCCACCGCGAGCGCGAGCTGCTCGCGGCCTGCCTGCGAGAAGGGCGGCCGTTTGTCGTTGACAATACCAACCCCCTGGCCGCCGTGCGTGCGCCCTACATTGCTGCTGCGCGGGCCGCGGGCTTCCGCGTGACCGGCTACTACTTCGAAATCGCGCTCGCAGAGGCGCTGCGCCGCAATGCTCAGCGGGCGGGCACGGCGCGGATTCCGCCACCGGGCGTAATCGGAACGTTCCGCCGCATCGAGCCCCCCACGGTTGCCGAAGGCTTCGACGAGCTGTTTACGGTCGCGTCCGCCAACGGCACGTTCGCGGTCACCGCGAGGACCGCATGAGCACGCATCGCATCTTCCTGCTTTCCCCCGCGAACGCAGGCGGCGAGCGCGGCGCACTGCTCCTCCGGGCCGCTGCCGGATTCGATCTCGCCGTGCGGCTGCGCGCCGGTTCCGCCACGCTCGGCGAGACCTTCGCCTTCATGAGCGGGCTGTACTTCCGCGGCAAGCTGGCCTACGCGCAGGCATTTGCGGCGCCGCCGCCGGATGTTCCGGGCGCATTCGTCATCACCGCGGGCTTCGGCCTCGTCCCGCCGGAAACACCGATCGCGCTGCCCCATCTGCGCTGGATCGCCTCGATCCCCATCGACGCCGGCGATGCGCGCTACCGCGAGCCGCTGGAGCGCGACTGCCGCACACTACGCGAGCTCGCCGGCGACGATTGCGATTTCATCCTGCTCGGCAGCGTCGCCACGCTGAAGTATCTGGAGCCGATGTCCGCGATCTTCGGCGATCGCCTCCTCTTCCCGCGCGAATTCGCCGGGCGCGGCGACATGAGCCGCGGCGGCCTGCTGCTGCGCTGCGCGCGGGAGGGAACGGAGCTGGAGTATGAGCCGGTGGGCCGCGCGACGCGGCACGGCCCGCGGCCGCCGAAATTGCCCCGCCGGTAAACCTTAGTTAGCGACTGCGTCGCACGGGCCTTGCGGCAGATGGATATGCCACCTGGCTCCGTAACCTACTGATTCCAAAGCGGCCGGAAATCGCAAGTGGCTTATCGTTGGCCGCCGCACCCAAATTGCCGGTTTACGAACCCTTCACCGCCGCCCCGGATACGGCGCATCGTACCCCTTCGCATCCCACCATAGAATCCGGTTCAGCGTGTCCTCCGGCGCATCGTCCAGGTCCTTGAAATTCATCGCCGCCGATTCGCGCGCGGCCCACAGGCGGCGTCCGGCCAGCGCATGCAGCGGCGGGTTCAGCTCGTCAATGGACTGGCCGGGGGTCAGGTGCTCGTACGGCGTCAGATCCGGCTGCGCGGTGAAGATACTGGTCATCGCCCGCGCCGCCGCCAGATATCGCGTGCGCTGCGGAATCCGGAAAATCTCCTGGATGGTGCGGATCATGCTCACCTGGTTGTAATGGTTCGAGTCCACCGCGCCGCGCCGAATGAACGGGCCGATGGCCAGCGCCACGGTGCGGTGCCCGTCCACGTGGTCCACGCCGTCCTGCGCGTCGTCCTCCACGACCAGGATCAGGCTGTGCGGCCAGAAGCGGCTCTTCGAGATCCCTTCCACGATGCGGCCCAGCGCCAGATCGTCATCCGCCACCATGGCGCGCGGCGCCGGAGCTCCGGGCCGCGTGCCGCTGGTGTGATCGCTGTTGAGCGTCAGGATGCTCAGGTTGGGCAAGCGGCCGGTCTTTTCGTGCTCGCCCAGTTCGCGCAGGAACTCCTCGGCGCGGATCTGGTCCGGGATGCTCAGCGAATTCTGCGGGTAGCGCTGGCTGCAGTACGGCTGCAGCGCCGGCACGCCGCTGCGCGCGCCGACCGCGGTCTGCCACTTGCCCTCGCGCCAGAGCTTCAGGTACTCCGTCCAGGAGCGCTCGTTGCGCTCGTCCATATCGACCGCGCTCTCCTTTTCGGGATCCCAGCGGGCTGGCAGTTGGAATTCGCCATAGATGCGCACGTCAAGCGGTTTCGCCGCGGCCTGCCAGAAAAAACCGGTGGGCGCCACCGTGAGCGAATCCGCCATGTTCCAGGCATAGCCGCGCGGCGAGCTGGCGAAGGCGCGCTCCACGTAATCGCTGACGAACGCCTGCATCAGCCACTGGTGGCCATCGAAGCTGATCGCGCCCGCGGTGTAGAAATTGTCCAGCACCACGTACCGCTCCGCCAGAGCGTGGTGGTTGGGTGTGATTTCGCGCCCATACATCACCAGCTTGGGGTCGCCGTTGGCTTTGGCGATATCGCCGAAAATCTGATCGTAGGTGCGGTTCTCTTTGACGATCAGAAACACGTGCTGGATGCCCAGCGAGGGGAGATTGGCCACGCCGCCCGCCGGCTCGTAGACCGGGCTGTTGGCGGCCTTCACCATCCGGGTTCCCTCCGCGAGCTGCTCCGGCGTGGGATATGCGATCCGCTCGATCGACCCTTCGTATTGCCGCGAATTGTACGTGCCCTTCCTGTTCGCGGTGTTGCCCGTTCCCTTCAGGTTCAGCACCCGCAGCCCGCCTTCGGCATCGGCCGCAATCGCGGAGGGGAACCACGCCGCCGGGAGCGCTCCCGCGACGTTCCACTTCCCGCCCGCGCGCTGCAACACGGCGATCGCGTTATTGCCGCCGCACGCCACGTACAGCGCCTTGCCGTCCGGCGTGAATGCCACGGCCACCGGCTGGCTGCCGAGCGGCGCTTCGGGGAAGGTGGGAATCTTCACCTCGTCCACCGCCAGGCTTTCCGTATCCACGATGCTGACCGAATCGGAATGGGCGTTCGCCACCGCGAGCAGCTTCTCATCCGCGCTGAGCGCCACCTGCGACGGCGCGAGGCCAACCGCAATTTCCCGCACCGCCAACGTCTTCGGATCGACCACACTCACAGTGCCGGTGGCCGATGAGCCGGTCACGGGATCGGTCACCACAGCCGAGCCGCTCGAGGGCGCCGTCGTATCGCCCTCATGCGGCCGGCGCCCGCCGCGATTGCTCACGAAGATGCGGCCGCTTTTCGCCGCCATCGCCACACCGAACGGCGCGATACCTACCGGGACCTCCCGGACGACCTCGCGCGTTGTAGCGTCGATCTCGGCCAGCGTGTTGTTCCGGTTCATCGCCACGTACGCCATCTTGCCGTCTTCAGAAAAGGCCACGCCCGCGGGCACGGCGTGGCCCTTCAGCTCGATGCGGCTGGTCTCGCCCGGCTGCCCGCTTTCCGAGAGCCTGACGATCAGGATGCTGTCTCCCTGCCGCGCCGTCTCGCTGGCCCACAGCTCGCGGTCGCCCGGCCGGAATGCCACGCCCATGTAGGAAGTGGATCGCGTCGGAATGTCCGCCAGCTTGTTACCAGCGGCATCGAGCAGCACGATGCTCCGCCAGTTGAGAATCGCGAGCAGGCGCTTCTGCGAATCGAAGGCCATATCCACGGGACGTCCGGGGATCATCGCCTGCCCGCCGGCCGGACGCAGCATCTGGTTCGTGGGGAGCAGGTAGAAGCCTTCCGCCTGCCGTCCCAGAGCGGCAGTGGAGCGGATCGTCGGGAAAAGCGCGGGCTGCTGCGCGAGCAGCGCGAGTCCGGCCACGAAGGCGGCGCAAAGGACGGTTTTACGCATGCGAGAGGCTAGTGTAACCCGAGCATAATACAATGTGGTTAATGCGTGGTTCCGCAGCGTTTCTGCTGTGCGTTTGCCTGCTTTCTTTACGCGCGCAGACCCCGGATGACCCCGAAGTGCTTCAGGCAAGAGCGCAGCTCGAAAAATTGCGCGTGCAGGCGGCCGCGGGCGCAGTTCCGCGAAAACAGCTCGAGAAAGCCGAAGAGCAGATGGCGATGCGCAGGATGCCGCGCTTCTCCGCAAGACGATCTACGCCCAGGACCTCACCGCGGAGCAGGCGGACGAAATGATCGCCGCCGCCGGCCACCGCCTCGCCCGCCGCGAAAAGGCGTTCGACGAGGCGCGCGCGCTGGTCGATTCCGGCATCGCGCCCGAGCTTTCGCTCTCCACCGCGATGGACGACCTGCGCATGGCGAAAAAGGAATACGATCTCGCCGAATCGCGCGCTGCGCTGGTCCGGCAGCTCGCCGAAATGGCGCGCGCCGAGGAGGCGCTCGAAACCCGCATGGCGCGCCAGCCCTCCGAAGCGCACGAGCTCGCCGAGCGCTACGAGGGCGATGGCGTCCTCGCCGCGGGCGAGTTCCAAGAGATCGATGCCGCCTTCGAGCAGCGCTTCGGCAAGCCGCTTCCCGTGAGCGCCATGGGCGAAACTGCAGTACACCGCGCGCTTGGCTTCGATCATCGCGGGCGCGTGGACGTGGCGCTCTATCCCGATACGCCCGAAGGCACATGGCTGCGCGACTACCTCCGCGCGCGCCGCATTCCTTTCTTCGCCTTCCGCCAGGCCGTTCCCGGAAAAGCCACCGGCGCCCACATCCACATCGGGCCGATGAGCACGCGGCTGAAACCCGGCGCTTAGCGGAATTCAAACCGCGACGGCGCTTCCGCATATAATGTGAGTTTCATGACCGATCCCACCTTGCGCGTCCTCATTTCCCCGGAGCGCCTGCAAGCCCGCATCCGCGAAATGGGCACACAGATTACCGCCGATTACCCGAACGGCAACCTGCACCTCATCTGTGTCCTGAAAGGCGCCTGTTTCTTCCTTACCGATCTGGCGCGGGCGATAACGCGCGACGTCTTCGTCGACTTCATGGGGATTTCGACCTACGGCAAGGGCAAAACCAGCTCCGGCGAAGTGAAGGTCACCAAGGACCTCGACATTTCGCTCGAAGGCGCCGACGTGCTCCTCGTCGAGGACATCGTCGATAGCGGCATTACGCTCAGCTATCTGGTGAAGCTGATCGAGCAGCGCAAGCCCAAATCGCTGCGCATTGCGGCGCTCCTCGATAAACCCGAGCGCCGCCTGCGGCCGGTCGAAGTCAGCTACGTCGGATTCCAGATCCCCGACCGGTTCGTGGTTGGCTACGGCCTCGATTATGCGGAGAAATACCGTAACCTCGATGCGATCTGCGTGCTGGACGAAACCGGGCCGCAACCGTAGCGCGAAGGCCAGGCCCGTGCCCTGTCTGGTAGCACTACGCGGCGGTGGCGCTTCCCGCTGTGCCCCGTAACTCTTCCTCTGCGTTGCGCCAGTCCACTTCCGGGGAACCGATGGGGCGCCCCCGCTCCTCCCAGAGTTGGTAGGCGCGGATGGCGATCTGTTCTTCGAGGTTGACCGCGGGGGCCTGTTGCGATGGCTGAGGCTGGCCGGTGGCCGCCTTCTTGGGGTCGATTTTCAATGCTCGGCTTGCCATGATTGGGACTCCGTCTTTCGGAATAACATACCCGGACCGGAGCCGCTCACCGGCGCTGCCGCGCGGCGTGCAAATCGCCACGGCAACGGATGCCGGAGGGCGCGAGAGCGCACAAGGGAGCCGCCAGGTGTCCATCCGAACGCTTCAGGCCCCCGCGCCCAGCACCGAATTCGTCAGCTCCAGCCCGGCGCGGATTTCCTGCGCCAGCCGCCTCGCATTCCCGGTCTTGAACATGTGGGCAAAGAAGAGCTGGGGCTGCTGCTCGGTTTCCTGATTGTAGAGGCACCCCACGTCCCAGCCTTTGGCGCGCATCGCCCGCAGAAGACCGTTCACCTCGGAGCCAATCATGCCGAAGTCCGCGATCGCGGCCGCGTTCTCGCCCCCGCCGTACGGCTGAAAATCGATCGGCGCCGCAATGTTCAGGTACGGGTTCGCAACGATACCGCCTAGCGTGACCTGCTCCTTCCGCGGAATGTCGATGTGTACGATGCCATCGTCGCCAATTCGGGCCGCGCCGCCGATGATCGCGCCCAGCTCCGCGGCCGGCAGCGGCGTCGTAGGATTGGCGGGCGCCTTCTGCGGGAATGGCGTCGAGGTAACGCTCAGAGCGGCCTTGTAGCCGCGCGCGAGGTCGAGCGGCGTCCCCACCGCCCGGTAGTGGATGTACCATACGGGCGGCGAAAAATCATAGAAATGCTGATGCAGGGCCTGGACCACGAAACGGTGCGCCAGCAGCCGGTCGATGAACGGCTCGATCTCGTTGGCCTTCAGCGCCACGTCCCCGTTTACCAGCGCGCGTCCGTTGCCGAGCGCCTGGAAGTAGATGTCCCCGTCGATCTCGAAAGCCGGCTTGATCGGAACTCCGCGCAGGGTGACGTTCGGGATGTCGTTGCGGTCGATTCCGATGTGCAGAACGCCGTGCATCATCTCGCCCGCGGCCTGCAGGATGTCGGTCACGCCCGCGAATTCCGGAGGCATGCGAACGTTCGCCGGCATGCGCGGGGCCGGCGGGACGGCGCGGGCCTCGCGGCTCAGGAGCGACGCTCCTGCCGCTCCTCCCGCCAGCGCCAGCGCCCGCCGGCGCGTCATGGGGATAGCAAAATTCCAATTCACGATGATTCCCTCCTGATGATCCGGTTCTGCCCGCCAAGAGGCGCGCCGTGCGGGCGCGGCAGGCACGGAGACAGGCGGCTACTCCCAGTTTCGCCCGAGCCACCGTGCGCCGTCGGTGGGATAACCTGCCACCGCGCGGAGGGGTATTTGTGCGGCTGCGCGCCGATAGGCCGTGGCGAGAGTCGATCCGCACACAAACGCGGGGACAACGGCTTCCGGATCTGATATACCGGAGACGGCGGCGTGCGCCGGGAGGTATTCGTATGCTGCAGATTCACACGGCCGGCAGGCTGGCCGACATCGAAACGGCTCTGCGGGCGGCGGCCGCGCGCCGCGGCGGCGAGTTACTCGCCGTAACACGCTTCGACCGTTTTTTGCCCGAGGGCGGCGCAACCTTCGCCGTCAGCTTCCCGGGCCTTTACGCGGCGCTGTTGCGCGCCGAGGCCCGCTTTGCCGCGTTTCTGCCGAGCCGCATCGCCGCCTCGCCGGCGGCAAACGGTTTCCTGATCGAGACCATCTCCCCCAGCGAATACTGTCTGCTGCTCCGCCGGCCGGATCTCGAGCCGCTGGCGGGCAACCTGGAGCGGACCCTTCACGGGCTCCTCGATGACGTCGCGCGCCGGCCCGCGCCGGACCGAGCGGCGGCGTCGACCGAAGATCAGGTCAATATGGGCGCCGCCGTCCCGCAGCGCATCGATCGCCAGGGCAGCAAGATCGAGGAACTCGCGGGCACCGGCGTGCACGATGCGCAGGGAGGATAACCACGGCGATCCGTGGCCGGATCACGGTTGCAGGCGGTAATGGCGGGCGAATGGACCGGCCCCAGGCAGATACTTGCGGGCGCGCACCAGCTCGGCGATCTGGCGCACGTGACCGAGATCGTGCAGCGCCCATTCGTGCAGCATCTCGGAGAGCGTGATCTCCCCGGCTTCCCGGTGGCGCGCCTTACGAGCGCCGGCGGAGGCGGGCAGCCCGCGTAGAAACTCGACGTTGATCTCGCGCTGCTCCTCGAAATGGGCGAAATCCTCTTCGGGATCGGCGCTGCGATACCGTTCGAGGTGCATCTGCGCGTCGTCCGGCTCGATCTCCGGCATCTCCTCCCCCAGAATGCGGTCGACCCGGGCGCGGTAGCAGTGGCCCTCGGAGTGCGAAAGATGCGCCAGCACCTCGGCCACGGAGAACCGGTCCTCGGCCGGCTTCCACCGGGCGTCCTCGTCCGAGAGCTCGCACATCAGCGAGCGCAGAATATCGGGCGTTTCCTCGAGGAGATCCAGGCAGGGAAGTTGGTCTTCCATAAAGGACATGGTAAACCGCGGTTACGGATCGATGGCGGCTCAGCGCGGGGGTTCCGGCGCGCTCAGAATTTCGATCTTCTCCACCATGCGGACCCAGCGCGCCGGACGCCTTTCGGCCGGAATCACGATGCGCAGGGGTCCTTCCGGCGCGGCCAGCGGCTTGCCGTCCACACGATCCGCCAGGAGCGCCCGCGCATCCGTGAATGCCGGATCGAGCTCCGGCAGCGCAAACACGACGCGGTATCCGTCATGCGCCGTGGCCAGCACGTACCGCGAAAGCAGCTTCCCGCGCAGATCCTCGCCGGAAGGCTGGCCGGCGCGCTTCAGGATCTCCGCGAGCGGCACTCCCTCGTAAGTGTGCTCCTGCCCATCGTGCGTCTGGACGCGCACGCTGACGCGGGGCATGGCGGCCAGTTGCTCCATGGTGAGAGCGAGCGGCGGCCTGGCAGTGCCGTCGCGCCCGGCCGCGCCTTCCACCACCAGCGCCGGACCGGCCGCCGGGAGCGCCAGCGCGGAGAGCAGCAGCAGCGGGAGAAATGCGCGCGCCATGCCGTCAGTCCTTCTGGATCATGACTTCGGTGGATTTGACGACCACGCGCACGCGGTCGCCCTTTTTCAACCCCAGCTCATCGGCGCTGGTGCGCGTGATCACGCTTTCGACCGTGTGGTCCCCGACCTTCACCGTCACATGAGCCATGATGTCGCCCAATTGGATGTCTTCAACGATCCCGGGGAGCTGGTTTCGCGCGGAAAGACCCATAGCATCTCCTGTAATGTGTAATCTACAGTGTCATGGATACTATACCACTCCGGCCACGAGGCTCTCGCCGCCGTCCACCCGGATGGTATTCCCGGTCATCCAGTACGCCGCGGGGTGGCAGAGCGCCGCGATCGCGCGGGCCACGTCCTCGGGAGTGGTGAGACGGCGGTGGGGATTGCGCTGGCGGGCGTTCTCCAGAATCTTCTCCCACCCCGGGATGTTGCGCAGCCCGGGCGTATCGGCCACGCCGGGCAGAATGGCGTTGGCGGTGATGCCGGCCGGCGCCAGCTCCACCGCGAGCTGGCGGACGTGCGCCTCGAGCGCCGCTTCACCGGCGGCCGCCGCACCGTAGCCGGGGATGGCTCGCGCCGCGCCGGCCGAGGTCATGGCGAAAATGCGCGCGCCCCAGTCGAACAGCCCCGCCCGCAGGCAATCCTGCACCCACCACACCAGCGAGTGCCCCATGGTGTCGACGGTGATTTCGAGCTGCTTCTTCGCGATTACCTGCTCGGCGCCCGCGAGCGGCTTGAAAAATCCGAGCGCCAGCGAGTGCAGCAGCACACGCAGCGTGCCCGGCGGCTCGACGGCCAGACGCTGGCGGATGCCATCCACCGTTTCGTGGCGAAACTCGTCGTCGGCGGCGTTGATATCGAAGAACCGCGCCTCCCGGCCGAGCGCGCGGATCTTCGCCTGGATTTCTTCGACGTGCGGCATGCGGTCCTGGCGGTCGAGATGCACGCCGAAGATGTGCATGCCGGCGCGCGCCAGCTCGATGGCGGCGGCCTCTCCGAAGCCGCTCGATGCGCCCAGAATCAGGGCCCAGGGTTGCTTGTTCATGGCAGGCGGCGCACCTCGATTTCCCTCTCATCGCCGCGCGCGCTCAGGCGGATTTCGATGCGCTCGCGCGGCAGCAGCTCCGGGAAGCGCTCGCCCCATTCGACGAGCACCACTGCCTCGCGCTCGAAGATTTCATCGAGGCCGAGCGATTCGGCCTCGCGCGCCTCCTCCAGCCGGTAGAGGTCGATGTGGTAAACCCGGCCGCCACCGTACTCGTGGATGAGGGTAAACGTAGGGCTTGCGACTTCCTCGGGCGACGCCGCGCCGAGCCCCGCCACGATGCCCTTGGCCAGCGTCGTTTTGCCGGCGCCCAAATTGCCGATGAGCAACACGGCCGCATGTCGCGGCAGCGTGCCCGCGAGCTCGCGGCCGAGCTCGATGGTCGCGGCCTCGGAGCTCGTTCGATAGAGGGCCGTCATCTGGAGAGCTCCAACGCCAGCGCGCCAATGCCGCTGCGTCGTCCGTCCTCCCGCCTCCGCCCGTAGGGGCCGGGCATGCGCGGCCCGCGCCGCGGCAATCCCGGACTGCCCGCGTCACGCCTGGCGGCGATGACCGAAACCCGGCGCTCCGCCGGGCGGGGCTCTACGGTCACGCGCAATGCCCCCCCGCGCTCGCGGCCTTGATCGCTTTCGGCAAATACCGCAGAATATCGGTCGCCACAAACGGCTGCTCGCCGATTTCCGCCGCCCCAATCTCGCCGGCCAGGCCGCCCAGATACACCGCCGCCGCGACCGCCTCATCGGGCCGCTGCGGAAACTGCGCCAGAAAGCCGGCGATCAATCCCGTCAGGATATCGCCCGTGCCGCCCGTGCCGAGCGCCGGCGTCCCCGTCGGATTGATCCAGGCGCGGCCGTCCGGAAACGCGATCACCGTCCGCTCGCCCTTCAGCACCAGCGTCACCCCGCGGGCCTGCGCGAATTCGCGCGCGGTTCCAAGCCGGTCCTTCTGCACGTCCGCCGTGGATTTCCCGGAAAGACGCGACATCTCGCCGGGATGTGGCGTCAGCACCCGAGGCGCTCCTTGGGCCCGGCCGCGCACTTGCGGCAGATCCGTCAGCAGCGCGTCGGCATCCATCACCATCGGCCCTTCGAAATCGAGGACCTTGTGCACCAGACTCCGCGCGCGCTCGTCCCGGCCGAGGCCGGGGCCGATGGCGACCACGGTCTTGCCGGGCAGCAGCTCATCCAGGTGGCGGTCCGCGTCCGCGGTCATCAGCTCCGGAGCATGGGATGCGATCTGCGGAATCGCCTCCGCGGCCGACGCCACCGTCACCAGGCCCGCGCCGGCGTGCAGCGCGGCCATGCCGGACATCGAGGGAGCACCCGTCTTGCCGAAGGACCCGCCGATCACCAGGACATGCCCGAAGGTTCCCTTGTGCCCCGAGCGCGGCCGCGGCGCCAGCAACTCGCGGAACATCGCGGGCTCGATCACGTCCACAGGAACGTGCTCGTACAGCGCCGGCGGGCTCCCGATCGCCCCCACGATCAGCTCGCCCACGTGATCGCAATTCGGCGGCAGCACCTGGCCGAGCTTGGGCGCGGTGAACGTCACGGTGGCATCCGCGCGCGCGAACTCGCCGGCGGGCGCCGCGAAATCGCTCGGCAGCCCGGACGGCATATCCACCGCCACCACTTTCGCCAGCGGAAAGCCGCCGTTGATCTCGCGGATCGCTTCGAGCATGGCGCCGGTCGCAGGACCGGCGATGCCGGTGCCGAGCAGCGCATCGATCACCAGCGTGGCGCTGCGCGCGGCCGCCGGGATCTCCCGCGCGACCGGGCAGCCGCACGCTTCGAGCATGCGGTAATTCGCCGCGGCGTCGCCCTTGAGCTCCGCCGGGTCGGCCAGCAGCACCACATGGAGCGCGCGAGGCCGGAAGCGGGTGAAGAGCTGGCGCGCCACGACCATACCGTCTCCGCCGTTGTTGCCTTTGCCGCAAAGGATTGCGATGCGCCGCTCGCCGAGCGGCGCGAAGCGCTCCGCCAGAAACTCGACCACACGGTGCCCGGCGTTCTCCATCAGCACGATCCCGGGAATGCCCGATTCGATGGTGCGCCGGTCCACCTCGCGCATTTCGGCCGCCGTCAGCGCCTTCATAATCGCCGCGCCACCACCATGGTCATATCGTCCTGCAGTTCGCTCGATCCGGTCCACTGGGTCACAGCTTCCATGGTGCGGGCGATGATCTCCGGCGAATCGTGTTTGGCGTGCTTGAGCAGCAGATCCTTCAGCCGCTCCTCGCCGAACATTTCGCCGTAGGCGTTCTCCGGTTCGATGATCCCATCGGTATAGGCCACCAGCGTATCCCCCTGCTGCAGCTCGATCGTCTTTTCGGCATAGCGCGCCACGGGAAAGGCGCCGACCACCGTGCCGGTGGAATCGAGTGTGGTCACCGAGTTGCCGCGCAGCAGGATGGGCGCCAGGTGGCCGGCGTTGGTATAGGTGAGCGAGTGGTTGGAATCGTCATACAGCGCGAAGTAGAAGGTGGCGTATTTTTCGGGCGCCGTCGTGGCATAGAGCTGGCGGTTCAGGTTCGCCACCAGCCTCGCCGCCGAAAGTTGCGGCCCGCTGCCGTTGCACGCGGTCAACTGCGTCCGCATGGTCGATTGAATCGTTGCCATCAGCAGCGCCGCGGAGATCCCTTTGCCCGCCACATCCCCGATGGCGAAAGCCAGCGCGTTCTCGGAAACCGAAAGGAAGTCGTAATAATCGCCCGAGACCATTCGCGCCGGATTGCAGACGCCGGTCAGCTCGAGCGTGCGGGTAAAGGGGACATTCTTCGGGAAGAGCTGATTTTGCACCTCGCGCGCAATCGCGAGCTCGCTTTCCAGGCGCTCCTTCTCCTTCGCCACGCCGATCAGCCGGCCGAGGTTCTCGGTCATCGAGTTAAACGATGTCGCCAGTTCCGCGAGCTGGTCGCTGCCCTTGACGGGAATGCGATAGCTGAAATCCCCGGTCTTGACGTGCTCGGTGCCCTCGTACAACTCGTGCACGGCGCCCGTGATGCTGCGGCTGAGCTGGATGCCGGCAAACAGCGAAACCAGCTCGACCACCAGGAACAGAATGGCGACGGCGATGAAAATGCCGAGCAGGAGCTCGGCCCAGTCCACTTTCTGGAACACCGTGCCCAGCACCGGCGAGATACGGGTGTCGACAACCAGCACCTGCTGCACGGTGCGGGCAGGCGAATCCCACGATTGCACGCTTAACGGATAGTAGCCGCGGATGGCGAAATCGAATGCGCTCTTGGGCTCGGGCACCTGCACCTGCCGCGGCTGCATGATCGGGATGAAATTCACGTCGCCCAGGCCGGGGATGAGGCCGGACAGGAAATCGTGCCCGAGCGGCGCCAGGACCGTGACTTCCTCCTGCTCATGCCGGGCGTGCGCCCAGGCATACAGCCGTTGCTCGTTGCCCTCCCGCCGCAGAATTAAGCCGTGAATCGATCTGCCGGACGCCGAGCCTTCGTCCAGGGCGCGGTCCCAATCGGATGGCGGTTGACTCAGCGTGTTTTCCGGTGGATACCGCAGCGTCCGGTCGGGGCTGGTGATCACCAGTTGGAAATCGGGCCAGGCATGGCGCAGCGTCATCTCGGCGCGGCCGAGCGCGCGCGAGGGATCGACCGCCGGTACCCGCGCCAGCGCCTCGGCCTGCAGCGCCAGCACATCCTGGCGGTGATGCAGCTCGGTATTGACGAGATACACCGCCATCTGCCCCAGCACCGCGTAGCCTGCCAGCCCGACCAGCGTCAGGATCAGCACGATCGGCACCACCGCAATAAACAAATAGGCGGCGATCAGCCGGTTGCGCAGCCGCCAGATCGCGGATTTCATGAAGCCGCGGGCAGCGCGGAAGAGCGCGATCAGCCCGAGGATGACCGCGGCCACCCCGGTCAGCCCCTGGATTCCCGGCGCCAAATGGAAAAGCGCCAGCGCCAGGTACAGGCACACGCAGAGGAGAAAGGCTCTCTCCAGACCGCCGAGCCGGCGCCAGACGTTCGGGCCTTTCTTCATATGTTCAGACTAGCGTAACCGGAAAAGATAGCACAGGCCGGCGGCCTCGCTACATGGCGAAGCCGATGCCCGCGATCACCATCTGCGGCATCGCCTGGTTCCAGGCTTCGGGGACGTTGTCGAATGCGACGCGGAACGGCTTGGTCTCACCGGGCGCCAGCTTTCCCATCTTTTTGCTGACGATCGGCGCCCGCTCGCGCAACACCACGTGGCCGTAGGGATCCTGGAACACCCAGTTGATCTCCACCGTCTCCAGCACGCGGTTGCCCGTGTTCTGGATGTTGCCCGTGATTTCGACGACGGATTGCTTGAGATAGCTCTCGTGCGCTTCCATCTTCGGGCTCTCCGGCGTCTTGCCATCCGCCGAGACGAACTTCAGGTACGGGAGATAGGCCTTGGCCGCTCCCGTCAGCGGCGGCGGCGGAGGCGGCGGCTGGCTGGCCGCGTGATTCAGCCAGAGGACGCCGGCCACCCCGGCCACCAGCGCCAGCCCGATCACGATCGCCACCGGCGGGATCGTGAACGGCTCTTTCCTTTGCGCCCCTGCCGCGTTATTTGCCGCCAACGGTCATCTCTCCAATCTTCAGGGTCGGCGCCGCCGTCGAGCCGCGGAATTCGAGATCCGAACCGACCGCCTCCAGCCCCAGCAGCATTTCTTTGAGGTTGCCCGCAATCGTCACCTCGGAGACCGCGTAGGCCAGTTCGCCATTGCGGATCCACAGCCCCGCCGCGCCGCGCGAGTAGTCGCCGGTAACGATGTTGACGCCGAAGCCCATCAGCTCCGTCACGAAAAAGCCGTTGGAAACTCCGGCGATCAGCTCCTCCGGCGTTTGGACGCCCTTTTCCAGGAAGAAGTTCCCGTGCCCGATCCCCGCGTTGCCGGCCAGACCGCGCGAGGCGTTGCCCGTGGTCTTCATCCCCAGCTTGCGCGCGGCATACGTGTTCAGCAGGTAGCTTTTGAGCACGCCGCGGTCGATTACGACCGTGCGGCGCGAGGGCACGCCCTCGTCGTCGAATGGCGACGTGCCGAACAGTCCGGGGATGGTGCCGTCGTCGATCAGGGTCACGCAGTCGCTTGCGACCTTTTCGCCGAGCTTTCCGGCCAGAAACGATTCGTGGCGGTAGATCGACATGCCGTGGACGGCTTCGAAGAGATTCTCGAGGAGCGAGCGTGCCGCCACCTGGTCGAAAATCACCGGCACTTTCTGGGTCGCGACCTTCACCGGATGCAGGCGGCGCAGCGCGCGCCGGGCCGCAGTCCGGCCCACCTGCTCCGCCGGTTCCAGCCCGGCGAAGCTCCGCGCCACCGTGAACCAGTAATCCCGCTCCATCGAATCGCCGTCCCGGGCGACCGGCACCGTGCTCAGCGAGCAGTAGCTCGACCGGTATTCGCCGGAAAAACCCCGCGAATTGGCGAAAATGTGCCGTCCCAGGTGCGTATCGAAGGAAGCGCCCTCGGAATTTGAGATGCGCGGATCGGCGCCGAGCGCGGCGTCTTCGGCCCGCCGGGCCGTGTCGATCTTGAACGCGGTGTCGAGCTGCTCCACGTCCGCCGAGTAGAGCGCGAGGTCGCCCGGAATCGACCCGAATTCATCCGGCTCGGGCAGCCCGGCGTGCGGGTCTTCGGTGGTGATATCGGCCAGCTCGATGGCGGACTTGACGAGCCGCTCGATGCCCTCGGGCGAAAGATCGGAAGTGTAAGAGGAGCCGGTGTGGCGCCCGCGCAGGATGCGCAGCCCGGCGCCGCGCGAGCCGGCTTCCTTGAGATTTTCGACTTCCCGCATCCGCACGTTGGCGGAAAACTCCTCGCCTTCCGCGATGGTGCACTCGGCGTCCGTGGCGCCGGACCGGAGCGCGCGCCGGACCACGTCCTGCGCAAGCTCCATCAGGTGATTCTGGCTCATCGTAACCTGACTTCCAGCGTACCATCCCGCAAGGTTTGCGCCGTCCCGCTGGCACCCCGGATGCATCGTGGCTTACCGGAGGTATTCGCACTTGTTTGTTCCTAATCCCCTGAAATCCTTGATGGTGGCCGCGCTGGCCCTCACGGCCGGCACCTTCGTAGCCGGAGCTGCCGGCAAGGGCCCGGGCAAGAAGACCCTTCGCGCGCTGGCGGAGACCGATGTCGCGCAAGTGGATGCCGGGCGCATCGCGCAGAAGAAATCTGCGAATCCGGTGATTCAAAAATTCGCGCAACAGATGGTCCAGGATCACACCCAGATGCTCAGCTCGACGCGCTTTATGGCGCAGCAGCACGGCGTTACGCTGCCCACCACCCCTTCGGACCGTCAGCAGGCCGATATCCGACGGCTGCAAACACTGTCCGGCAAAGATTTTGATTATGCCTATCTTCAGGGCGTGATCGGCGATTCTCAGAAAAGCGCCAGGATGCTGCCCCGTCACGAGCGCGCCGCAGATCCAGCCGTTTCCAGCTATCTGCAGAAGACGCAAGCGGCTCTCGAAGACCACATCCGCGCCGCCCAGCACGCGGCCGCGCAACTGGGGACTTCCGCGCACGCCGCTTCGAACCCGGCGGTGCGCGCAGAGAAAGCCAGCGCCGGCGAACGGCCACAGAACTGAACCGGGAGTAGCGGCGACGCGAGGGGGCGCGGGTGACTACGCCGTGCCCCCGACCGTCATCCGGTCGATCTTGAGCGTCGGAATGCCCACGCCGACCGGCACGCTCTGGCCTTCCTTGCCGCAGGTGCCGATGCCTTCATCGAGGCGCAGGTCGTTGCCCACCATGCTCACGTATTTGAGCGCTTCCGGTCCGTTGCCGATCAGGGTGGCATTGCGCACCGGGCGCGTCAGCTTGCCGTCTTCGATCAGATAGCTCTCCGATGCCGAAAAGACGAAATTGCCGCTCGTGATGTCCACCTGCCCGCCGCCGAAATTCGCGCAATAGAGGCCCCTGGGCACGGAGCGGATGATGTCCTCGGGCTCGCTCTCGCCGGCCAGCATGAAGGTATTGGTCATCCGCGGCATGGGGATGTGGGCGTAGCTTTCCCGGCGGCCGCTGCCGGTCGGCTCGGAGCGGAGCAGCGTGCTCGAGAGCTTGTCCTGGAGATACCCGCGCAGCACGCCGTTCTCGATCAGGACGTTGCGGCGCGTGGGGTGCCCTTCGTCATCCACGTTCAGCGAACCGCGGCGGTTCCCGATCGTGCCGTCGTCGACCACCGTACACAGCTCGCTCGCCACTTTCTGGCCGATGCGCCCGCTGAAGGCGGAAACGCCTTTGCGGTTGAAATCGGCCTCCAGGCCGTGCCCGACGGCTTCGTGCAGCAGAATGCCGGGCCAGCCCGGCCCCAGGACCACGGTCATCTCACCAGCCGGGGCCTCCACCGCGGCCAGCATGGCAATGGCCTCGCGCGCCGCTTCCCGGGCGAAGTGCTCGGGGGTCCGCTCTTTGAGGAAGTAATCGAGATCCACGCGCCCGCCGCCGCCGGAGTGGCCGCGCTGCGGAGGACCGCCATTCTGGCGCGCCAGCGCGGAGACGCTCAGGCGCGCGAGCGGCTGCCGGTCGACCGTCAGGCTGCCTTCGCTGGTCGCGACCATCACCTGGCGCAAATTATCGGCATACATGGCTTGCACCTGGAAAATCCGGGAGTCATACGCGCGGGCTGCCCGGTCGGCTCGCTTGACCAGTTCGACGCGCTCCGCAAACGCCGTCTCGGTCGGGGCCGTCATGATCGGGTAGAGATTGTGCGGACGGCCCTCGTTCAGGCCGAAGGTGTCCACCTTGCTCGGTCCGGCCGCGATGTGGGCCGCCACGTGCGCCGCTTTGCGGATCTTCTCGGGCGAGAGGTCGTCGCTATAGGCGTAGCCGGTCCGTTCCCCGGCAATCACGCGAACTCCAACGCCCATCGAAACGCCCTGGGCGGCGCTCTTCACCATGGATTCGTCGATGCTGATCGAGCTCGTCAGCAGGTACTCGAAATACAGGTCCGCGTAATCGCCGCCCTGCGACAGCGCGTCCGCCAGATACCCTTCCAAATCCTTCGGCGTAATTTGGAAACG
>DATGMB010000073.1:0-34581 GCA_035293845.1 Bryobacteraceae bacterium | reverse complement strand
CGGGCGTGAAGCCGCTGAGCGCGGCGGCCGTGGCAGCCGGCCGCCATGCCTCGAGCGCCTCGCCGTGAAATTCGCTCCCGCCCGGCTTCGTCACGATGTTCACCACGCTGCCGGTGCTGCCGCCGTATTCGGCGGAGAAGGCGCTGGAGAGCACCGTCATCTCCTCGAGCGAGAGCAGCGGCAGCGTGCTGAAGGTGGTCTGGCGGCCCCAGCTATCGTTGTCGGTCGCGCCATCCACCTCGAACCAGGTCTGCCGGCGGCCGGCGCCGTTGGTGGTGAACAGGTTCTGGTTCATGAACACGTCGCCCTGGTTGATCGCGGGCCGGTTCGCGGCATTGAGCAGCGGCAGATAGGTGATGCGGCGGTTCGGCAGCGGCATCTCTTCGGCCTGGCTCGATTCGATGCGCACGCCGATATCCGGCTGCCCCGTCTCGACTTCGCCCGCCGCGCCCGTCACCGTCACCCTGGCGCCAATCTCACCCACACTGAGCTCGAGCGCAATCGATGCCGTGGCGCCGCCCGTGAGTGTGATGCCGGACGCGTGGCCTTCGGCAAAGCCGTTCTTCACCGCGGTCACGTCGTAAGCCCCGGCGACGGGCAGCCCGGCGATCGAAAAGCGCCCGGCGGAATCGGTTTGCGCGCTGCGCTCGATACCGGTCTGGGTGTTGCGCGCGGTGATCTTCGCCCCCGGAATCGCCGCATGGCTCGGGTCGAGGACCTGGCCTTGCAGGATGGCGGTATCGGGAGTCTGCGCTGCCGCGCAGCAGGCGCAAAGGAACAGCAGGATTTTGCGAGACATGACGGGATGGGATCAGGTTACAAGAGGCGCTGGGCTTACTACCACGGATAGTATCTGAGGAGCGCCCGAGAGGGAGCAGTGGGCCGGTTCAACGCATGAATTCTTCGAGAATCCGGTGCGCCGTGTACAGCGTCCCCGGCTGCGCCAGCACAGCCGCAACCCCGGCCGCGGCCACTAGCGCGGGCCACCGCAGAATCGGCCGGCTTCGTACCGGCGCGGGATTCAGCAGCCGTTCCACGCGGACCGCAAGCTCGGCCGTATCACCCACCAGCGAACACGCCAGCGGACCCGCTTCAATCGCGTGAACCAGCCGCGCCATCCGCACCAGGGCGCCCGCGAGCGCCAGCGAGCGGTCCGGATCCCCGGCCGCGGCCCGGTCGTCCGCCGCCCATTCGGCCAGGCGGGCCCAGCCCCGCTCCAGCCGGCGCAGACCGCCGCGGAACGGGAACACGCCCGGCGCGGCCGCCAGCAGCAAGCGCTTCAGATTGTCGCGGGAGGTCCGGTGTGCCCGCTCGTGCCGCACGGCGGCGGCGAGTTGCTCCGCGTCGAGAGCGCGGCGCACCCCGCGCGAAACGATCAGGCGCGGGCGGAAAACTCCGGCCAGCAGCATCACCGGCGCGCCGGCCGCCGCCGCGGCGCGGCATTGCCGCAGATAGCGGCGGGAGCGCACCGCGGCGCCGATGGCCCGTGCGATTCCCGCGGCGCAGATCCAGCCTCCCAGCGCCGCGGCCGCGATGCACGCGATGCCTGCGCGCTCGCCCGTGCCTTCCGGCTCCAGCCAGAGATAGCTCGGCGCGCAGATGCCCGCCACCAGCAGCGCGGCCACGACCGGCGGCAGCAGCCGCAACCCGAGCAGCAGGCGCGCCCCCGCGCGCGGCGTCATAGCCTCCGCCGCGCGCAGCGCCCGGCCGGCAAAGGCCGCCACCACGGCCGCCAGCGCGAAATGCAGCAGGAAGAACGAAGCCAGCGAAAGACACAGCAGGCGCAGCAGATACGGCGCGGTCATGCCTTCCTCCGCCGTTCCAGTTCCCGGCGCTTGAGCCGGATGCGGCGCTCCAGTTCATCGAGCAGTTCCGGATGCTGCGGGCCCACCGCATCGACAAGGCAGGAAATCAGCAGGCCGCGCGAATCCGCCGGGCCCGCGAGAAACGTGGCCAGGAAATCGCCCGCGCGCTTGCGCTCCCACTCTTCGCGCGAGAAGCGCGGCACGTAGAAAAAGGCGCGGTCGGCTTTCCGGCGGTCCAGCAGGCCTTTCTTATACAGCCGGTCGAGCGTGGTCATCACGGTGGTGTAGGCGAGCGGCCGCGGCAGGCGCGCGACCACATCGTGGACGCTCGATTCCCCGCACGTCCACAGGATCTCCATCACCGTGGCTTCCAGGTGCCCCATCATGCCGGACTCCCCGATTCTAGCATTCGGGAGCGGCCGAGCCAGAGGAACGCAGCCGCGGCTACCGCCTGCATCGCCAGGCCAAACGCCACCAGAGCCAACGGCGTGACGCCGTAGAGCAGCCCCATGATGGCGCTGCCCGCGAACCAGAGAATGCCGAAAATTCCGTTGAAAATGCCGAATGCGCGGCCGCGCTTGTCCATCGAAACCACGCGCGCAATCCCGGAGCGCAGGCACGCATCCTGCGCGCCCATCCCGCAGCCCCAGAAGACGATCGCCGCAACCGCCGCGCCCAGTCCGCCGAGGAACGCGAGCGGCAGCGCGGCCATCGAAAACAGCGTGCCGAGCGAAAGCACCGCCGCGCCGTAGCGGTCGAACAGGCGGCCGAACCCGAGCGCCGTCAGGCCCTCCATCCCCATGGCCGCGGCGTAAAGCAGCGGAATCGTGGATGGACGTGCGATTCCCGCCTGCTGCCAGCGGAACGCGAGCAGCGGGAAATCGGCGAAGCCGCAGGCCAGCAGGCCGGCGGCGCCGGCATACAGCCAGAATACCCGCGGCAGATGCGACGGCGTGCGCGGCGCGGCCGGCGGCGCGGCATTGGCGGCGCCGTGAGGGAACAGGATGCGCGCCACCGCGAGCGCGGCGAACATGGCGATCGCCGGCGCTCCGAGGCTCAGCAGCGCGGGCCCGTAATGGTGCGTCCGCGCCACCATCGCCGCCACGAACAGCGGCCCCGCGACCGCGCCGGTCTGGTCGAGCGCCGCATGCAGGCCGAAGCCCCAGCCGTGCCCGACCTGCGCCGTCGCGCCGCTGAGCAGCACATCGCGCGAAGGGCCGCGCAGGCTCTTGCCGGCGCGCTCCGCCACGACCAGCGCGAACGCCATCGGCCAGCCCAGCGCGAACGCCAGCAGCGGCACCGCCACCGCGGTCAGCCCGTAGCCCAAAATCGTCAGGCTCCAGTAGGCGCGCGAGCGGTCGGCCAGGCGGCCGGAGAAGAAACGCAAAGCCGCGGCCACCATCTCCCCGAATCCGGCGATGAAGCCGACCGCGGCGGCGCTCGCGCCGAGATTTTGCAGGAACGGCCCGAGCACGCTGCGCGCGCCTTCATACACCATGTCCGCGAACAGGCTTACGATGCCCAGGCAAACGATGAAGCGCAAGGCGCGGGAGCGTTCGGCGTTCGGAGCGGCGGGCGGGCCCGGCATGCCCGGGTTCCTACTTCTTCATCAGCATTTTGTCGATTTCGTTGAGCAGGCCGTTGCCTTCGAACAACTCGCGGGTCAGCAGGCTGTATTCGATGTGCTCGTAGATCATGCCCTTGGGGTCGATGAGATATACCTGCGGCAGGTCGAACCGGCCCGTCTTCACGTAGGAATAGGCGGCCTGCCCGGAATCGAACAGGATGGGGTAGCTAATCTGGTGCCCCTCGATGAATTGGCCAACCGTCTTGATGGTGTCCGGCGGATTGGCGATCGCCAGAATGGCGACCTTATCGCCGTACTTCGCCTGCACTTTCTTCAGGACTTCCACAAACGCGGCGCAGTGCGGGCAGGTGGTCTGCATGAATTCGAGAATGACCGGCTTGCCGCGGTAATCGTACAGGTCGTGGATCTCCATGTGGGAATCCGGCAGCGCGAAGCCGGGCGCGCGGCGGGGGCCATCGGCGGCGGACAATATGCCGGCGGCACACAGCAAAATGGCGAGGAAGGTTCGCATTGCTTCTCAATTTAACATGCGGGATTTAACCTGCGAGCGCCCGCAGGTTCTCCTCGTAGGGCGCCCGCGCCACGCCCTTCTCCGTGATGATCGCGCTCACGTACCGCGCCGGCGTCACATCGAACGCGGGATTCTCGACGCACGTCCCGGCCGGCGCTACCGGACGGCCGAACACGTGCGTCACCTCCTCGGCCGCGCGCTGCTCGATCGGGATGCCGTCCCCCGAAGGGAGCGTCAGATCGAGCGTTGAAACCGGAGCCGCCACGAAGAACGGCACGCCGTTCTCTTTGGCCAGCACCGCCACCGAATACGTCCCGACCTTATTCGCCACGTCGCCGTTGGCGGCGATGCGGTCCGCCCCCACCACCACGCAGCCGATGCGGCCGGATTTCAGGAAATGTCCGGCCATGTTGTCCGTAATCAGCGTGGTCGGAATGCCATCCTGCTGCAGCTCCCAGACGGTCAGCCGCGCGCCCTGCAGAAAGGGACGCGTCTCATCGGCGAAAACATCGATGCGCTTGCCGGATTCCACGGCCGCGCGGATCACTCCCAGCGCGGTGCCGTAGCCGGCCGTGGCCAGTGCGCCGGCGTTGCAATGCGTGAGGACCGTCCGGCCGTCCGGCACCAGCGCCGCGCCGTGGCTGCCGATCGCCCGGCAGATCGCGATATCCTCCTCGCGCATGACCCTGGCCTCTTCGGTCAGCCGCCGGCGAATGGCGTCCACCGGCTGGCCGCGCAGCCCGGCGTACAGCCGCTTCATGCGGTCGATCGCCCAGAACAGGTTGACCGCGGTCGGGCGGGTTGCGGCCAGGGTGTTGCAAATGGTTTCGAACTCGCGGTCGAGGTCCGCCGCGTCGGCCTGCTCGACCCCCAGCGCCACCCCCATCGCCGCCGCCACGCCGATGGCCGGCGCGCCCCGGATCACCATCTCCCGGATCGCCTTCGCGACCTCGCGATAATCCCGGCAGGTGACGTATTTTTCTTCGAGCGGCAGGCGCGTCTGGTCGATCATGACGACGCCTTCGTCCGTCCACAGAATGGTTTCCACCATGAGAAAGGTCTATGTTAGCAACGCCGCGGCCACCGATCCCCGATCCCTGATCCCCGATCCCCTGTTACATTTCTCCCCTGCCGTACGCCATACGCTCCTTCAAGGAGGAGTACGCATGCGTCTACCCCTGCTTTTCGCAGGCTGTGTTTGCGCCGCCGGTCTGGCATTCGGCCAGGGCCGTGGGCCTGTCGAGCCGCCCGAACCGCCGGTCAACCCCTCGAACGATCCGGTTCTGCGCGGGTTCCAGTTCCGCTCGATCGGGCCGGCCGTGATGATGGGCCGCGTCGACGATATCCAGGGCGCCGAGAAGGACCCGTTCACCATTTACGTCGGCTTCGCCACCGGCGGACTGTGGAAATCGACCGACGGCGGCAACCACTGGAAGTCGCAATTCGACGAGATGCCGAATGAGTCGATCGGGGCCATCGGCATCGCGCCTTCCGATCCGAACGTCGTTTACGTGGGTACGGGCGAGGCCAACAACCGGCAGAGCTCCTCGATCGGCAATGGCGTGTGGGGCACCACCGATGGCGGCAAGACGTGGAAACACCTCGGCCTGGAGAACAGCCAGACCATCGCGCGCATCGCGGTCGACCCCACCAACCCGAAAATCGTTTACGTGGCGGTGCTGGGCCACCTCTTCGGGCCCAACCGGGAGCGCGGCCTGTATAAATCGACGGATGGAGGCGCCACCTGGAAGAACATGAAGTTCATCGACGAGAACACCGGGTTCACCGACCTGGCGATCGATCCGTCGAATCCCAAGATCATTTACGCGGCGTCCTACCAGCGGCGGCGCACCTGGTGGGGATTCAACGGCGGCGGGCCGGGCTCGGCGTTGTGGAAGTCCACCGACGCCGGCGAAACCTGGACCAAGCTCAACGGCCCCGGCTGGCCCCAGCCCAAGGACGGCATCTACGGCCGCATCGCCATCGCGGTCTTCCGCGCCAATCCGAAGATCATCTACGCGCAGGTGGAAGCGGGCGCGAGCGGCGGGACCGGCGGCGGCACGGCCGATGACGGCGGACCGGCGCGCGGCGGCCGCGGCCAGGGCGGCGAATCGGCCGCCATGGAAGCCGCGGCTCCGGGCGGCGCCAATCCCGCGGGCGGCCGCGGGGTAGCCGGCGGACGCGGCGGCGCGGGCGCGGAAGCGGGCGGATTCGGCGGCAGGCGCGACGGTCTTCCCCCCGGGCCTCCCGACCCCAACAAGTCCGGCGTTTTCCGCTCCGACGACGGCGGCAAGACCTGGACGTTCATGAGCAACCAGGACCAGCGGCCCATGTATTTCAGCCAGATCCGCGTCGATCCCACCAACGATCAGAAACTCTTCGTGGGCGGCAATCCGGCGGAAATGTCGATGGACGGCGGCAAGACGTGGACGCCCGTCAACGGCTCCCACACCGATTACCACGCCTTCTGGATCAATCCCAAGGACCCGCGCGTGGTCTGGGTGGGGCATGACGGCGGCCTCGATGCCAGCTATGACGGCGGCCACACCTGGGATTACCACAGCGATATCGCGGTCGGCCAGTTCTACCAGGTTTCGGCGGATATGCGCCGGCCGTATTACGTCTGCGGCGGCTTGCAGGACAACAACGCCTGGTGCGGGCCGAGCGCGCTGCGTTCCTCGACCGGCCCGGTGAACACCGACTGGTTCACCGTGGCGGGCGGCGACGGCTTCTATACGCGCCAGGATCCGACCGATTGGGCCATCGTCTACGCCGAGTCGCAGGACGGCAATATGAGCCGCCACGACCTGCGCGCCGGCACGCAGAAGAGTATCCGGCCGAACGCCGGGCAGCAGGCGGGACGCGGCGGCGCGGCAGGACGCGGCGGGGAGCAGGCCGCGGCCGGAACGCCGCCGGCCGCGGGCGGGACGAATCCGCCGGCGGGCGCGGAAGCCGCGGCCGGAGCCGGACGCGGCGGGTTCGGCGGCCGGGGCGGCCCGCCCAACGTGGTCAACGCGCCGGAGCATCCCGAGCAATTCCGCTTCTACTGGAACGCGCCCATCGAGATTTCGCCGCACAACCCGTCGGTCATCTACATGGCCGCGCAGTACTTCTTCAAGTCCACCAACCGCGGCGACACCTGGTGGATGAACAAGCAGGATCTCACCAAGAACATCAACCGCTGGTCGCCGGATATGCCGATCATGGGCGTGCCGGGCGATAAGCCTATGGCGGAAAAGCATGACGGCTACGCCGCCAGTTCCACGGCCACGCAGGTGCGCGAATCTCCTTCGCGGCCGGGCGTGATCTGGGTGGGCACCGAGGACGGCAACCTGCAGCTCAGCCTGGACGGCGGCGAGACGTTCACCAACGTGATCGGCAACGTCTCCGGCGCGCCCAAGGGCTACACCCACATCTCCCGCATCGAACCCTCGCATTTCGATCCGGGCACGGCCTACGTGGCGATCGATAACCACCGCAACGACGACTGGAAACCCTATCTCTTCAAGACCACCGATTTCGGCAAGACGTGGACGAGCGTCGTCGGCAATCTCCCCGCCGAAGGCCCGGTCAACGCGCTTCGCGAGGATTACGACAACCCCAATCTGCTCTTCGTGGGCACCGAATTCGGCCTCTACGTGACGCTCGATGGCGGCCGCGACTGGAAAAAGTTCATGACCGGCCTGCCCAGCGTCCGGGTGGACGATATTCTCATCCATCCGCGCGACCGTGACCTGATTATCGGCACGCACGGCCGCTCGATTTACATCGCGGACGACATCACGCCGCTCGAGCAGATGAAGGCCCACGGCAGCGACGTGGTGCTGTTCGATCCGCGGCCGGCGATTCAGTGGAAGAACGATCCGCAGGCGCAGCGGCACGCCACCAACCGCGATTTCAAGGGCACGAACCCGCAGGGCGGCACCGCGATCCACGTCTACGCAAATTCCGATATGGGCAAGGCGAAGCTCGAATTCCTGGAGAATAACCGGGTCGTGAGCACCATGGACGTGGAGATCAAGGCCGGGATGAACCGGTTCCAGTGGAACATGCGCGGTCCGGCGCCGGCCGGTGGCGGGCGCGGCGGACGCGGCGGACGCGGCGGGGAAGCTGCCGGCGGAGCTGAAGCGCAGGGAGCGGCCGGCGCGGCGGGCGCCGAGGCCAATGCCGAAGCCGGCGGACGCGGCGGGCGCGGGGCGGCTTCCACGCTCGTCCCCTTCGTGGCCGCGGGCGGCGGTTTCGGAGGCGGCGGCGGTGGCGGATTCGGCGGCTTTGGCGCGCAGGGCCCGCTGGTCCAGCCCGGAACCTACATGGTGAAACTGACCATCGGGAGCCAGACGCTGACGTCGTCCGTCGATGTCCTCGAAGACATCTGGATGCGCCCGCAGTAGCTAACGCCGGGTGATGCGCCGCCGGATCGCCCCCGCGATCATGGCGGCGCCCACCCCCGCCAGCGCCAGCGTCCCCGGCTCGGGCGCGGCGGAACTGTACGTGTACGTGATCTTCGAAAAGCCGGTCAAGGATCCCCATTGTTGATTGCCGCTGCCGCCGTAGAACTGCCCCGAGAAGCTCACCTGGCCCGTCCCGATGTATCCGGATATCGCAGCGCCCGTCAGCAGCGAGGTGACATCGAACGGCTGCGATTGGCTCATCGGCATGCCGGTGCACGCCGGATCGTTAGCATTGGCTGTCACCGATTCCGGCGTTCCAGTGATTCCGGCAAACGTGGCGGTGTTGCTCGAGCCGCCCGGTATGCAGAAGAAAGCCGGCGGCGGTGTTGGATTTGTGATCATAATGCCCGTAGCGAACGCCTGGCTCGTCAGCGTGAACGAGTCCTCCAGCCCGACGCTGACCAGCGTCCCCAGCGAGGAGTCGAATTGCGGAAACAGGAGCGGAATGGTGACCGCACCCGCGACCTGCGTTTCGGAAAGAGAGTCGGAGTAGAAAACCGTACCCGCGTGCCCAGCCGCCGTAACCAGCAGCAGCGGCAACGCCAGGCCGATGCATCGCCGGGCCCCGGGGAATTCCCGTCTGTGTTTCATAGGTACTATAACGTACCAGCAAAGGGCTACGCCCACAATAGGCTTTTTCCCTATGCTTGACCTCATCCTCCGGTGTCCTGGAAGATATCTGGAGGCCCGCAGCGGCTGCTCCCGGAAACCGGGACAAACCGCCGGGCCGGAAGTCCCATGAAGCGACGCGTCTTCCTCCGAATGGCCGGCTTTGGGCCGGTGGGATTTGCGCTCTCGCGCCCGGAACGTCTGCCAGCCCGGAGCGCGGAATGGCGGACGTTCGAAGTAACCACGCAGGTGGAAGTGCTGAGGCCCGCCGGCCGCACCATGATTTGGCTGCCGGCGACGCTCACCCGGGAAACGCCTTACCAGAAAACGCTTGCCACCACGGTTCGGTGCGACGGCGGCGCCGCCAGGACCGTCGAAAGCAAGGCGGACGCGCTGGCGATCATCGCCGCGGAATTTCCGCCGGGGGTGCGGCCGGCCGTTTCCGTGACCAGCCGCGTCCGGACGCGCGACTGGGCGGTCGACCTCTCGTCACGCCGAAGCAGGCAGAGCCTGAGCGCCGCCGAAGCGCGGTACTTCCTGAGGCCGACCAAGCTGCTGCCGACCGGCGGCATCGTGAAGGAAACAGCCCTCAAAATCACCGCCGGCGCCGCCACCGATGCCGCTAAAGCGCGCGCGATTTACGAGTGGATCGTGGAGAACACGGCCCGGAACCCGAAAACACGCGGCTGCGGCCTCGGCGACATCCGGTTCATGCTGGAGTCCGGCGACCTGACCGGAAAGTGCGCGGACCTGAATGCGCTCTACGTCGGCCTGGCCCGCGCGGCCGGGCTGCCGGCGCGGGATGTTTACGGCATCCGCGTCGCGAGCTCGGAGCTGGGATTCCGGAGCCTCGGCGCTTCTTCAAACAACGTTTCCAAAGCGCAACACTGCCGCGCGGAGGTGTTTTTGAGCGGCTACGGCTGGGTCCCCGCCGATCCTGCTGACGTGCGCAAGGTCATGCTCGAGGAGCCTCCCGGAAACCGCGCACTGGACGACGGCATGGTGAAGCAGGCCCGCGCGCGGCTATTCGGCTCCTGGGAGATGAACTGGATGGCATACAACTTCGCGCACGATGTCGCGCTGCCGGGATCGAGCGGACCGGCGCTCCCGTTCCTGATGTATCCGCAGGCTGAGACGGCCGGCGGCCGTCTCGACTGCTTGGATCCCGACCACTTCCGTTACGAGATCACGGCCCGTCAGATCTCCTGACCGCCGCGCTCCCCAGAGTCAAACGGCCGTACTATAGCCTCTCCGAGGCGCGGCCGGCGGCGGTTTGGCGTTATAGTAGGGGCTTGTCCGAATGCACGTACTGCGCGATCGCGCCGGAAGAGGCGTGGATCGCTACCGAACAAGCCGTCGCCGTCCCGCACCCGGAACCGGCGGCCACCTGCCACATCATCGTGGCCCCGCGGCGGCACGTCCCCACGGTGTTTGCCCTGGATGCCGGTGAGCAGCGGGGCCTGTGGGAAATCGTGACCGAAATCCGCACGCGCATCTGCCGCTCGATGCGCATCCAGGGATTCCATCTGGGCTTTGCCGATGCCCCGGAGGGCTGCAGCCACGCCTGCGTGCACATCGTGCCGCGTCTCGCGGGGGAAGAGCGCCTCGCCCTGCCGCCCGGCCTGCAATGGGTCGATGCCGGCGGCCAATCATGAGCCCATGGCCGGACCGCTGCTCGAGGTTCGCGATCTCCAGATAACGCGCGGCGCCGGCATTCTGGAGGGCGTCACGTTCGATCTCGCGGCCGGCACCATTACCGGCCTGTTCGGAGAATCGGGCTCCGGCAAGACTACGCTGGCCCTCGCGCTTCTCGGCCTGCTCCCGCCGGAGCAATACCAAGTGGCCGGCTCGGTCCGGCTGCGCGGGCGCGAGCTGATCGGTCTCGGCGAGCGCGAACTCCGGCCGATCCGCGGCGCGGCGATTTCCCTGATCTTCCAGGATCCGATTCTGGCGCTGAACCCGGTGATGCGGGTGGCGGACCAGATCGGAGAGGTCGCTCGGGCGCACGGCGTTGAAGCGCCCGCCGGGCCGCTGCTGCAACTGGCCGGCCTCGAGGATTCGCGGCGCATTCGCAGGGCATATCCGCACGAGCTCAGCGGCGGCGAGCGGCAGCGCGTGGCGATCGCGCAGGCGCTGGCCTGCCGGCCCGCCCTGGTGGTCGCGGATGAGCCGTTCAGCGCGCTCGACGTGCTGCGAGTCCTGGAGCTGGCATCGCTGTTCGAAAGCCTGAAGCGGCAAACCGGCACGGCGTTCCTGTTGATCAGCCATAGCCCGGGCGTGCTCACGCGCGTTGCCGATACCGTGCTGGTGCTACACCGGGGCAAGATCGTGGAGCAGGGGCCGCCGCGGCAGGTGTTCGGCTCGCCGGGGAATCCGTACACGGCCGCGGTCATGGCCGCCATGCCGCGAGTGCGCCGGAATGGGGAGGCGGCGAGTGGCGGCTGAGGATTGGGTGCGGGTCGAATCGCTCTCGAAGGCCTTCGGCGGGCGGCCGGCGCTGCGGGCCGTGAGCCTGCGGCTGGCGCGCGGCCGGACGTTAGGACTCGTAGGCCCCTCGGGCTCCGGCAAATCGACCCTGGCGCGGTGCCTGGCCGGTTTCGAAACGCCGGACGACGGCACGATTTCGCTCGATGGTGTACCGCTGGCGCGAGCTCATGGCCTACCGCCGGTGCAGCTCATTTTCCAGGAGGCCGCGGCGAGCCTCAATCCGCGCTTCACCGCGGCGGAGATCATTGCCGAGCCGCTCGCGATTGCCCGCCGCGGCACGGCAGCCTCACGCCGGAAGGCTGCCGGGGATTGGCTCGTCACCGTCGGCCTGCCGCGTGAGGCCATGCGAAAGCCCGCCCTGGCGTTCAGCGGCGGCGAGCGCCAGCGCCTCGCCATCGCGCGGGCGCTGGCGGCGGAGCCGAAGCTCCTCATCCTCGATGAATCTCTCTCCGGCCTGGATATTGTGCTCCAGGCGCAGCTCGCGGCGCTGCTCGGCCGGCTGCGGGCGCAGTTCGGCCTCACCGTGATCCTCATCACTCACGATCTGGCCTTGGCCGCGTGGGTGAGCGAGGACATCGCGGTCATGGACCGGGGCGAAATCGTCGAGCACGCGCCCGCCGCAGAGCTGCTTTCCGCCCCGCGCCACCCGCGCACGCGGGAGATGCTGGCGGCGAGCCTTTCGCTCGAAGGGGCAGAGCCATGAGGTACGTGCTGCGGCGGATCGCGCACGGCGTGCTGCTGCTGGCCGGCGTTTCGCTGCTGACCTTCGGGTTCACGGCACTGGCGCCGGGCGATTTTTACTCGGACATGCGGGTGGACCCCAGCATTCCGCCGGCGGCCGTCGACGCCCTGCGCCGGCAGGCCGGCCTCGATCGTCCCCTCGCGGTGCGCTATGCGGTGTGGGCGGGGTCCGCGCTCCACGGCGATTTCGGCTATTCGCTGGCTTACGGCAGTCCGGTGGCGCCGCTGATTCGGGAGCGGCTCGGAGCCACGCTGCTGCTGGCCGGGACGGCCACGCTGGCGGCATGGCTCCTGGCCGTGCCCCTCGGCATCTGGTACGCCACGCGGCGCGGATGGCAGGAGGCGCTCGCGAGGGCCGCCGTGGCGGTTCTCCTGATCGTGCCGGACCTGCTGCTCGCCATGGTCCTGCTGCTTCTGGCCGTCGAGACCGGCTGGTTTCCGGCGGGCGGCATGACCTCTCCCGATGCAGCGGCGCTCGCATGGCCGGGCCGCGTGCGGGATGTTCTGCGGCATCTGGCGCTGCCGGCCGGTGTGCTGGCGATCGGCATGCTGCCGGCGCTGGTGCGCCACGTGCGGGCGGCGATGGCCGAGGTCATGGATGCGCCGTTCGCGCAGAGCGCGCGGGCGCACGGAATTCCGCCGCGGCGGCTGCTCTGGCGGCATCTGCTGCCGGTGGCGGCCAATCCGCTGATTTCGCTTTTCGGCCTGTCTCTGGGTACGCTGCTGAGCGCCTCGTTGCTCGTCGAAGTGGTGATGGGCTGGCCCGGGCTCGGCCCGCTGCTGGTGGATGCCATCATGGCGCGGGATGTCGCGGTCGTGCTGGCGGTGGTGATGCTTTCGGCGGCATTTCTGATCGTGGGGAATCTGGCGGCCGACCTGCTGCTTTACCGGCTCGATCCGCGCATCCGGGTGCGCCGATGAGGCGGCGAAAGGTCTGGATCGTGGCGGCGTGCCTGGGCGCCTTGCACCTGGCGGCTCTTCGCGCGGACCTGTTTGCGCCGTACGGTTACGCCGAGCAGCACCGGGATTATCCGTACGCCCCGCCCGCGGCGATTCATTGGGACGGCGGGCGGCCGTTCGTCTACGAATTGCGGCCGGATGGCGACAATTATCGCGAAAATTTTTCCACAAAATTTCCACTGTTTTTCCTCAGGAACGGGCGGCTCGTTTCGGTCCAGGAGCCGGGGGTTTTGTTTCTGCTGGGCACCGACGGGCTCGGCCGCGATGTTTTCTCGAGGGTGCTCTACGGCGCGCGCATCTCGCTCGCGGCGGGACTGCTCGCGGCGGCGCTTTCGCTCGCCATAGGGTGGTTCTTCGGCACCATTGCGGGATTTTTCGGCGGCTGGACGGATCAGCTTCTGATGCGCGGCTCCGAGCTGTTCATGACTTTGCCGTGGCTCTACCTGCTACTGGCGGTGCGCGCTTTTCTTCCGCTGCATATCAGTCCCCTGGAGGCGTTTTTCCTGCTGGTCGCAATCATCGGCGGTGTAGGATGGGTGCGGCCGGCGCGGCTCATCCGCGGTGTGGTGCTGAGCGCGCGGGAGCGTCCCTACGTGCTGGCGGCGCGCGGCTTCGGCGCGGGCCCGGCGTACCTGATCCGCCGCCATATTCTGCCGTTTACCTGGCCGGTCACGCTGACGCAGGCGACGGTGCTGATCCCGCAGTACATTCTGGCGGAAGTGACGCTTTCGTTTCTGGGACTCGGCGTGGGAGAACCGGTGCCGAGCTGGGGGAACATGCTGGCGGAGGCGCGGCAGTATCACGTGCTCACGGGACACGCCTGGCTCCTGGCGCCGGGCGCAGCGGCGATTCCGGTACTCTTGGGATACCTCCTTTTGGCAGACGAATTATCACTGGAAAATCAAGCGGATAGAGTTAACTAAGGTACTGTTCGTATTGAGTACTTTCGTCGATATCCCAACGTTCCGTAATTCGATAAACTAAAGCCCTGAAAGGGCACGACGGTTTGGTGTATCGCCATACACTCGCTACGGCTGTATTCGTACTCCTGGCCGGCGCGGCCTCCTTGCATGGCCGGGCGGACGAGGAGCTCCTCACCGTGCCCGAATTGACCGGCGATCCGGGCGGCCGGCTGGCGTACAGTCTGCGCACCGAACCCAAGACGCTCAACCCGCTGGTGGCATCCGACTCCGCCTCGCGCGACATCATTCACCAAATGCACGCGGATCTGGTGCACATCAACCGGGCGACGCTCGAAAGCGAGCCGGCGCTGGCCAAGTCGTGCCGGATCTCGGCGGACGGCTTGCGCTATACGATCGAGCTGCGGCAGGGGCTGCGCTTCTCCGACGGCCAGCCGTTCGATGCCGACGATGTGCTGTTCACGTTCCGGGTTTACCTGGATGCCCGGATCGGCTCGCCGCAGCGGAATTTGTGGATTCTGGACGGAAAGCCCGTGGAAGTGCGGAAGCTGGACCAATACCGCGTGGAATTCCGGCTGCCGCGTGTTGATGCGGTCGGGGAGCGAATTTTCGACAGCGTGCCGATCCTCCCGCGCCATCTGCTGGAACGCCCGTACCGCGAAGGCCGGCTGCTGCAGGTGTGGACGCTCGATGCTTCCCCGGCGGAGATCGCCGGGCTGGGTCCGTTCCGGTTCAAGCAGGCACTGCGGGGCGAGCGTGTGGTGCTGGAGCGGAATCCGTATTACTGGAAGCGGGACGCCGCGGGAAACCGGCTGCCGTACCTGGCCGAGCTCGATTTTTCGCCGGCCGGAACGGAAGACAGGGAGGTGCTGCGGTTCCAGGCGGGAGAAACGGACGTGCTGAATCGTATCGCGGCGAGGGACTACGCGGCTCTGGCGCGCGAGAGCGAACGGCGCGGGTACGTGCTCCGCGACGCGGGTCCGGGATTCGAGTACAGCTTCCTGTTCTTCAATCTCAGTCCGGCGGCGGAAGGCAGCGCGCTGGCGGCGCGGCAGGCGGTGTGGCGGCGGGCGGCCTTCCGCAAGGCGGTCTCGGAGGCCATCGATCGCGAGGCGATCGTGCGGCTGGTGTACCGGGGATATGCGAGCGCGCTGGGCAGCCCGGTGGCGGCGGGGAACCGTCCATGGATCGATAGCCGGCTGGCGCCGCCGGCGCGGTCTGTGGCGAAAGCGCGGGCGCTGCTCGCAGCCGACGGCTTCCGCTGGTCGAAGAAGGGGGCCCTCCTCGATCCGGGCGGGCGGCCGGTCGCATTCACGATGATTGCCAGCTCGACCAACCCGGAGCGCACCGAAATGGCCGCGCTGATCCAGGCCGATTTGAAGGAACTGGGCATTGCGGCCGAGGTGGCGCCGCTCGAGTTCCGCAGCCTGGCGGACCGGGTGACCCGGACGCGCGACTTCGATGCCTGTATTTCGGCCATTGCGAGCGCGGACGCGGACCCTACCGCCGATTTGAACCTGTGGCTTTCCAGCGGCGCGCAGCATTACTGGAATCCGTCGCAGAAGACGCCGGCTACGGCTTGGGAGGCTGAGATCGACGGTTTGATGGAAAAGCAGATGGTGACGCGCGACCGGCAGGCCCGCAAGCGGCTGTTCGATCGCGTGCAGGAGATCGCCATGGAGAACGTTCCGCTGATCCCGCTCGCGACGCCGCATCTGTTGGCGGGAGCGAAAAAGGATCTGGCGAATTTCCGGCCGGCGGCGCTGGACCCCTATACGTTGTGGAATTCGGAGGAGTTGTGTTGGAGAGCGGAGCGGCGGAGAGCCGGCAGAGCGCGCTAATGACACTTTTCCCCGCCTCCGAATGGACGAACTCGCGTCTGGTGCAGGAGTGTCTGCGCGGCAGCAACGAGGCATGGAACCTGCTGGTCGACCGGTATAAGGGTCTGATCTATTCGATCCCGATCCGTTACGGCCTGCCGCCGCAGGACGCGGCGGATATTTTCCAGGCGGTCTGCCTGGACCTGTTCAATGAAATGGGCCGGCTGCGCGATGCCGAAGCGCTGCAGGCCTGGCTGGTGCGCGTCACCACGCACAAGTGCTACCACTGGAAGCGCCAGCAGGCGCCGGTAGACGGATTGGACGACGACGGCCTCGAGCAGCTCACGGCGGATTCTCCGGCGGCGGCGGAGGTCATGGCCGATCTGGAGCGCGAGCAACTGGTGCGGGATGCGATCCGCATGCTGCCGCCGCGCTGCCGGGAGATGATCGAGCTGCTGTTCTTCGAGCATCCGCCGCAGCCCTATCACGAGGTGGCGGAGAAGCTGGGCCTGGCGCGGGGCTCGATCGGGTTCATCCGCGGGCGGTGCCTCAAGCGGCTGAAGCGGATTCTCCAGGAAAAGGGATTCTGATGCCGGAGCCGGCTAACTCCACGCTGGATGAGCTGGTCCACACTCTGGCGCAGGAGTCCAGTCCGCTGCGGCGGCGCCAAATCCTGATGGCCGCCGGAGCGCACCAGGACCGGACGGCGGTGATCCGCTTCGCGGACGAGACGGTGCGGCGGATGTACGTGGATATTCCGCAGGCGGAGCGCATGGCCCGCTCCGCCTACTGGCTGGGGCGGCGGCTGGAGGACGATGAGGCGCGGGCGGCCGGGCTGCGCGCGATGGGCCATGTGATGGAGCGCAAGCGGCGGTACCAGGCGGCGCTCACCTATTTCGAGCAGGCGCTCGCGATTTACGAGGCGAACGGCAACGAGCGGGAAACCGGGCGCACGCTGAATTCCTCGTTGCAATGCCTGATGTACCTTGGGCGGTACGAAGATGCGCTGCGCGCGGCGCGGCGCGCGGAGGAGATCTTCGGGCGGCTGGGGGACCGGGCGCGGCTGGCGCGGGTCGAGGCCAATATCGGGAACATCATGCACCGGCAGGACCGGTTCGACGAGGCGCTGGAGCTCTACCGCAAGGCCTATGCATCGGTTTCGGAATACGGAGAGCCGCGGGACGTGGCGGTGGCGCTGCAGAACATGGCCACCTGCCAGATCGGCATGAACGACTTCCGGGACGCCATGGACACCTACCAGCGCGCCCGGGAATATTGCGTACGGCATGAGCTGCCGCTGCTGGTGGCGGTGGCGGATTACAACATCGCCTATCTGAACTACCTGCGCGGCGAATATACGAGGGCCATCGAAGCGTACCGGGCGGCGCGCGAGCATTGCCGGATGCTGGGCGACGCGTACCGCGAGGCGCTGTGCGACCTGGACCAGAGCGAGATGTACGTGGAGCTGAACCTGAACGAGGAGGGCGCGCATCTGGCGCGGCGCGCCATGACCGCGTTTCTCAAGCTCGGCAATCTCTACGAAGCTGCCAAGGCGCTGACCAACCTGGGGATCTCGCTCAGTCATCACGGCGATTCGCGCGCGGCGCTGGACCTGTTCCGGAAAGCGCGGGAGCTGTTCCAGCGGGAGGGGAATCAGGCGTGGATCGCAACGCTCGATCTCTACCAGGCGCTGGTGTTCTACCGGGAGCGCCAGATGACGGAGGCGCGCCTGCTGGGGGAGAGCGCGCTGGCGTTCTTCGGCTCGGCCTCTTTCCCGGGCAAGGCGGTGCTGTGCGAGCTGCTGCTGGCGCGGACGCATCTCGATAGCGGCCGGCCCGAACGGGCGCGCGCCATTTGCCTGGACGCGATCGGCCGGCTGGAGGAAGCGCAGACGCCGGCGGTGAGCTACCAGGCGTATTTCGTGCTGGGACTGATCGAGGAGGAGATGGGGCGGGCCGAGGCGGCGCGCGAAGCATATCTGAAGGCGCATGCGCACCTGGAGAGCCTGCGGAGCCATCTGCGCACGGAAGAGACCAAGATCGCCTTTCTCAAGGACAAGCTCGAGGTGTACGAGGCGCTGGTGCGGATGTGCCTGGCAGACAGCGGTGGTGCGCCCGATGCGGAGGCGGCATTCCGGTACATCGAGCAGGCGAAATCGCGCAGCCTGGCCGACCTGATCGCGTTCCGCGCGCACAGTCTGCCCGGCTCGGAGGCGGAGCAGGCGCCGGTAGTGGACCAGGTGCGGGCGCTGCGGGAGGAGCTGAACTGGTACAGCCGCGCTTTGCAGCTTCAGGAAAGCCGGGCGGGCGGCCAGCGCCAGGCGCGCGTCGATAAGCTCCGGCGCTGCGCGCGGGAGTGCGAGCGCCGGCTGGTCGAGGCGATGGCCAATGCGCGCATCGAGGACCGGGAATGGGCGGAGCTGCAGGGCGCGGGGGCGATCGATCTCGAGGCGATCCGCGGCGCGCTGGCGGAAGACAGCATGCTGCTGCAGTATTACCGCGTGCGGGATACGTTTTATGCCTGCCTGCTCTCGCGGCGGAGCCTAAAGTTCGCGCCGCTCGGCTCGGTTCCCGAGCTGCGCCGCGCGCTGCAGTTGCTGCGCTTCCAGCTTTCCAAGTTCCGGCTGGGGGCGGAGTACGTCCGCACCTTCCATCCGCAGCTTCTGGAAGCAACCAAGGCGCATTTGCGGGATTTTTACCGGCAACTGGTGGCGCCGATCGCGCGGGATCTCGACGCCGCGCACCTGATCGTGGCGCCGCACGATTTCCTGCATTACCTGCCGTTTCACGCGCTGCTCGACGGCGAGGAATACCTGGACCGCCGGTATACCGTCTCGTATACGCCGAGCGCCAGTGTGTATTACCTGTGCGGTGCGCGGCGGGCCCGGCCGGCGGAGGGTTCGCTGATTCTCGGCGTGCCGGATCCGGCTGCGCCGCAGATCGGCCAGGAAGTGCAGGCGGTGGCGTCGGCGCTGCCGGATGCCCGCGTTTTCCTGGGTGAAGCGGCCAGCTACGATGTGCTGCGCGAACACGGGGCGCGGGCGCGGTACATCCACATCGCCACACATGGCTGGTTCCGGCAGGACAACCCGATGTTCTCCTCCATCAGCCTGGGGACGAGCCAGCTCAACCTGTTCGATCTCTACCAGTTGCACCTGCCCTGCGAGCTGGTGACGCTGAGCGGGTGCGGCACGGGGCTGAATGTGGTGGTGGGCGGGGATGAGCAGATGGGGCTGAATCGCGGTCTGCTCTATGCCGGGGCGCGCGGGTTGCTGCTCACGCTTTGGGATGTCCACGACGCGAGCACGGCGGAATTCATGAAGCTGTTCTACGGACGCCTGAGCCGGTCGTCCAGCAAGGCGGAGGCGGTACGAGCGGCCATGGCGGAGATCCGGGAGAGCTATCCGCACCCGTTTTATTGGGCGCCGTTCATCCTCGTAGGGGACTATGCGTAAGGACGGTATGCCGCAACGGTACTAACGCCGGATAATATTGAAACGTTGACACCTAAGCGCAAGACCTTAGGCAAAACGGGCGCTAAATCCTCTAGGTACTGGTAGTTCCAGTCTAGAAATCTGCAAAAAAAAGCTAGTACCCTATATCTCGTTTGCTCCGGTTACACCCTAGTGAACTGTATCAACCACGCATGCGAATGAACGACAAGAATCGAACCTTCGTGACGGGGGAGAAGGAGTTATGAAGCATTACGGTATCACTGTATGGGTGGACTACACGCGCGGGCTGCTGCCGGAGGACCTCAGAGTGGAGATGACCAGCCACCTGCGGGAAAGCTGCCCGGAGTGTCAGGAACTAAAAGACTTTTGCGCCAAATTGGGCACAGTCTGTAACGAGCTGGCGGCCATGGAAGTACCGGAGTGGGTGACCCGGAACGCGCGGGCGATTTTCCCGGTGCAGCGTCCGGAGCCGCGCCGGCGGGTATTCCGGATTCCGGCGGAACTGATCTACGACAGTTTCCTGGCGCCGGCGCCGGCGGGGTTGCGCGCCACGTGGCAGACGGGATGGCAGGCGCTATACCGCGCCGGGGACTGCTCACTGGATGTGAGGGTCGAGCCGGAGCTCCATTCTTCGCGCGCGGCGGTGATCGGACAGATTTCCAACCATGCCACGCCGGGTCATCAGATGGAAGGCATCCCGGTGTACCTGAAAGCCGGGCGCTCGGTGGTGGCGGAGACCCGCTGCAACTCGTTCGGCGAGTTTCAGATGGAATACGAGCAGCAGGCGCGGCTACAGCTCTGCGTAGACATTGAGAACGGAACCAAGCGTTTCCAGGTTCCGCTGAAGAAATTGGCATCCGAAAAAAATGCGGGGGCGGACCCGGCGGCCCTGCCGGCCGAACCCAAGGCAGAGACCGAATAGGAGCAGTTTTTCCGACGGTGATTGCGATGAGAAGATTACAGATCCTGACCCGCACCAGCCTTTTCCTGCTCATGGTTGCGACACATGCCCTGGCCGGTGACTGGATCGTGCAGTTGAAGAACCCGTCGCAGGCGAATACGCTGTCGCAGCAATTTCTGGCGCAGTTGTTCGATATCCATTCTTCGGACGGCATCTACCGGATCAAGCTGCCCTCGGGCAGTCTCGGCACGATGCTGGCGCAAATGATTCAAGCGAGCCCGCTGGTACAGAGCATCGAGCCCGACGCGCTGCTCACGGTACCGAAGGCCGGTTCCGGATACACGATGCCGAACGGATCGCAGCTTGCGCCTCCGGTTTCGCAGGCATGGGCTGCCTACCTGGGCCAGTCCGCGAATACGGAGATCCACATCGCGGCAGCGCAGGCAAAGACCAAGGGAGCCGGCGTAACCGTGGCGGTGATCGACACGGGTGTCGATCCGACGACGCCGGCCCTGGCGGCGCGGGTAGGGCCAATCATCCTGGGGCCGGACTTCACGGGCAACAACGATCCCGCCGGTACCGTGGCGCAGGAAACCAGCCCGATGGTCGACCAGGAGACCAGTCCGATGGTCGACCAGGAAACCAGCCCGATGGTGGACTCCGCGGGTACGGTGATTCTGGACCAGGAAACCAGCCCCATGGTGGATCAGGAAACGAGCCCGATGGTCGATCAGGAGACCAGCCCCATGGTGGATGGCCTCGGCGAAGCGTTCGGGCATGGCACGATGGTGGCGGGGATCATCAATCTGGTGGCGCCCAATTCGACGATCCTTTCGATCAAGGCGTTCGCGAATGACGGCAGCGCCTCGATTTCCAGCATTGTGGCGGCGCTGTATTATGCCGCGGATCACGGGGCCAACGTGATCAACGCGAGCTGGAGCACGGGAACCGCCTCGCCGCAACTGCAAAAGGCGGTCGATTATGTCACCGCCCACAAGTCGATCATCGTTGCCGCGGTGGCGAACAACGGCGCCAATACGGTGGTGTATCCGGCGGGATACAACAACGTCATCGGCGTGGCGTGCACGCAGGTGACCAACGGCGCGGACGCGCGCTGCAGCTTCTCGAATTACGGCACGGACGTGACCGTGGGGGCTCCCGGCTCGGGCATCACCACCACGTTCCCCGTATACGCGGCCGGCGCCAAGAAGAATCCGGTCAGCCACGGGTTCGCGATGGGCTGGGGGACCTCGTTCGCCACTCCGTACGTGGCCGGCACGGTGGCGCTGATCGAATCGCTGAAGTGGAATACCAACGCCAACCAGGCGGCGAACGACGTACAGGGAGGCGCGGCCCCGATGCACGGAGTTCCGGGCATGGGAGCAGGCCGGCTGGACGTCAACGGAGCGGTCTCGCAGGTCAAATAGAGCGGGCGGCTGCGAATCCAACACGGGTGTGGGGAAGGCGCCCGTAGTGTATCCGGCCGGCGCGAGTCCGGCATTGCCAATACAAGTATCGACGGGACGAGAATTCGGGGGAGGTGTGTCCATGGCGGCAAAATCGACAGATCCGGTGGCGGAGGTCTTAAAACAAGTCTTTCAGGGTGGAAACTGGTGCAGCGCGGAGCTGCCCTCCGGAGCGGACGCCGCAGAGTTGGAAACCTTATTCCTGGCGGAACTGCGCAAGCGGCGGGAGCGGCTCGCCCGGTGGATGCAGTCCATCCAGGAAGAAGTGATGCGGAGCGGCCGGCCTCGGCCGGGCCAATGGCACCGTTGCCGAAGGGCGGCCGGAACGCGGCTTCGTTCCGGGTGTTGAGCGGTTCGCCACTGGCGCGTAGGCCATCGGCCTGCACCACCTCTGAACAGGGTATGCGGTAGGATGCAGGAGTGAAACGCTCCGGCATCCTGTTCCTGCTGCTTCTCTCGATGTGTACCGGAAATGGGCCCGCGCAGACCGGGCGGCCTCGCGCCAGGGACCTGGGCCTCGCGCCCGGCGTCTTTCCTCCCGGCGCACTGAATGCCATCACCGATGTGGCGGGGGTCCGGGTCGGACACGTCACACTGGTGGAGGGCGATTCGGTCCGCACCGGCGTGACCGCCATCGTTCCCGCGGAAGGCAATCTCTTTCAGGAAAAAGTGCCGGGGGCGGTGTTCGTGGGAAACGCCTTCGGGAAGCTGGCGGGGTCGACGCAGGTCGAGGAATTGGGAACGATCGAGACGCCGATCGTTCTGACCAACACCCTGAATGTCGGAGCGGCCATGGAAGGCGTCATCGCGTACACGCTGGCGCAGCCGGGCAATGAGCGGGTGGTGTCGGTGAACGCCGTGGTGGGGGAGACCAACGACGGCGGGCTGAACGATATCCGGGGAATGCACGTACGGCGCGAGCACGTGCTGGAGGCGATCCGCAATGCGCGGGGCGGCGCGGTGGCGGAGGGCAGCGTGGGCGCGGGCACGGGAACGATCTGCTACGGATGGAAGGGCGGGATCGGGACTTCCTCGCGCGTCGCGGGGCAGCGCTACGGCGGGTATACCGTCGGGGTGCTGGTGCAGAGCAATTTTGGCGGCGTGATGACGATGGGCGGGGCTCCGGTGGGCCGCGAACTGGGGCCGTATTCCTTTGCGGGAGCGGGCAGCGGGGATGGGTCGTGCATGATCGTCGTGGCGACCGACGCGCCGCTGACGGCGAAGGACCTGAAGCGGCTGGCGGCGCGGGCGGTGTTCGGGCTGGGCCGGACGGGATCTTCCTACAGCAACGGCAGCGGGGATTTTGCGATCGCCTTTTCGACCGCGCCCGGGGCGCGCATCCACGGAGGGCGCGGCGGCCCGGCGCAGTACGAGGCGCTCGCGTCCGATGCCGTTTCGCCGTTGTTTGAAATGGCGCTGGAGGCGACCGAGGAGGCGGTGTATAACTCGCTGTTGCGCGCGACGACGGTGGAGTCGCGTTTCGGGCGGGCGGAAGCGATCCCGGTGGAGAAGGTCCGGGAGATCCTGAAAAAGTACCGCGCAGTGCGAGAATAGTCCTATGAACCGCAGGGAGTTACTGGCTTCCGCGGCCGGTCTGCAGGCGGCGGGCGCGCTCGCCCGCGCGGCCGAGCAGCGGAAGACGCTGAAAATCACCGGACTCGAAACCGACGTACTGCGGCGGCCGCCGGGGCGGACGTTCTACGACGCCATCCACAAATTCGGCGGGGAAAACGGGTCGGTGGTGCTGCGGCTGCGGACGGACGCCGGCATTACGGGTTGGGCGAGTAGCTCGTTCGGCACGATCGCGGGCGGGCCGCGCGTGGTGCAGACGATTCTGGAGCAGGAAATCAAGCCCGTGCTGATCGGGCAGGACCCGGCATTTCCGCGGCGCATCCGCGCCGAGCTGTGGAAGGCGCTGGAATACCAGGGCGTCGGCGGAGTGGCGCAGTTCGCCATTGCGGCCGTCGATATCGCGGTGTGGGACATCCTCGGGAAGAACGCCGGGATGCCGGTGTACAAAATGCTGGGTGCGTACCGCGAGCGGATGCCGGTGTATTCGATGTGCGGCTGGTATTACGATGACGATCACGATCTGGCGCAGTTCCGGAAGCAGATTGCGGACGCGGTGGAGCAGGGCTACCCGGCGGTGAAGATCAAGGTTGGGCGCGGCGCGATGGAGGATGACGAGCGGCGCATCCGGGCGGCGTTCGACATCGTCGGCAAGGGCCGGCGGGTGATGGTGGACGCCAATCAGGTGTTCAACCGGAACGAAGCGCTGCGGCGCGGACGTATGTACCAGCAGATGGGGTGTTTCTGGTACGAGGAGCCGCTCCCGCCCCAGGATATGGAAGGGTTCGCGCTGCTCGCGAGAGAGCTCGATATGCGTATCGCGACGGGCGAGAACCTGAACACCAAGTACGCTTTCGCCGACCTGATCGCGCGGCGCGGGGCGGACGTGGTGCAGCCCGACAACCGGCGCGCGGGCGGCGTGACGGAATGGATGGAGATCGCGGCGGTGGCGGACGCGTACGGCCTGGAACTGGCCAGCCACGGCGGCGGCAGCACGAATCTGAACATGCTGCTCGCGATGCCTAATGCCATTTACATGGAGACCAGCGGGCCGCAGAGGAACATGGCGAACGGCGAAGTCCCGGGGCCGGAAGAGCCGGGCATGTCGAGCGAAGTTCCGGAAGCGGAGATCCGGCGATACAAGATATGAAGAAAATATTCCATTTCGACGCGCCGCGCCAGCGGTACATTTGCGACGCTGCGGTGGTGTGGTGTTTCGATAACCGGTTCGAGACCGGCTTCCGCAAGTTCCTGCAGCGGACCGGCGTGACGTATTGGGACGCGATCAAGATCGCGGGCGGGACAAAATGCCTGGCCTCGCCGGCGGATGAAAGCGAGCAGCAGTTCGTGGTGGACCAGATCCGCCTCTCGATCCGGCTGCACCAGACGCAGCGCGTCATCCTGATGCTGCATTCGGACTGCGGAGCGTACGGCGGCCTCGATGCCTTCGGGAATGACGCGCGGGCGGAAGCCGAGCATCATCAGGCGGAGCTGCAGCGGGCGGCGGAATATTTGCGGCAGACGATTCCGGGGATTCAGGTCGATCCGTATTTCGTCGACTTCGAGGGCGTGTGGGCGATCGAAGCGCCGGCGGGAGAGACCACGCGCCGCGCGGGTCAATAGCTCAGGCTCTCGCGCGCCGTCACGTGCTTTTCGAGCTCCTTGCGGTTGGCGAAGTATGTTGGCTTTGCCTGGCTCCGGCTGAAGAGCTTTTCGGCCTGGTCGTCATAGTGAGGGGAATCGGGGTGATCGCTTTCACCGAGAGGGATCACCATGAAAGACTGCGGCGGCTTCGTCAGGATCACGATTTGCGTAGACGTCTGGCCGCTGTGGCCGACCATTTCCTTTCCCACTTTGTCGAATGAGATGGCGCGTGGCGTGGCCATACCGGCTTCGTTGAGCGTGCCGCCGCCAACCGGCCACGTCCGGCCGGAGCCCTGGCGGCCGACGCGGAAGAGCGTGCCGAAGACGGCGTCGGGGGCGAAATCGGCGTTCAAGCGCTGCGCGGCTTTGGCGAGCGCGTCGCGGATGGCGGCGTCCGTGAGGCTGTCCGGCGGGTCGACATTGCGGCCGGCGGCCCCGAGCGCGGTCTTGAAGAGATACCAGGCGAGGGCGGCGCGGGAATCGGCGTCGCTGCGGCGATTCCACCCGGCCAACATGCGGGCGAATGCGCTCTCAGGTACGGCTTTGCTTTCGGGCACGGCTTTGCGGATGCGCTCCTGCCAGAGGCCGGCGTGCCAGACCTGCGGGCTGAAGGCGATGGCCATCATCTGTTCGGCGGTGACGTTGTGGGCCGCGTCGAGCAGGTCGACCATCATGGCGGCGCGCTGGTGGGCGGGGCGGCGGCCGTCGTTATAGATGTATGGATGTTCGGCCCATTTTTCGGGCACGAGCGGCGAATCCTTCATCATGGCGAAGGGCGACACGTTGCAGTTCTGCATGTAGCCCTGGGGCGGGTTTTGGATCTGCACCAGCTCGTCGAAGCGATGCAGGCCCTGCCATTCGCAATCGCCGGCAGGGCCGTTCATGGGACGTGAGGTGTCGCAGCCCTTGGGCCGGATGGGGACGCGGCCGTTGCGGACGTAGTAGATATCGCCGCCGACAGTGCCGATCATGATGTTCTGCGCCATGAACTGAAGGCCGGAGAGCGCGGCTTTGGCCTGCGCGAGGTTGTGCGCGGTGTCCAGCTTCCAGGCGGTTTCGAGGAGGCGAAACTCATCGGCGTAGGGGAGGGCGAGCGAGTACGCCTTGCCGTTCTTGTGCGCCACGATGGGGCCATGGTGGGTGGATTCGATGCGGATCTGCTGCGCGGTGCCGTCCTTCACCGCGATACGCTCGGTGCGCACTTCGAGCGGACGCCACTGGCCTTTGAAGAGATACTTGCCGTCGCGGACTTCCTCTTCGTAAGCGTCGGAGGTGTCGGGGCCGCCGGTGGTCATGGCGACGGAGAGATAGCGGTTGTGGCCGAGCGAGGGAAACGGCAGGCCGAGGATCGCGGCGCCGGAAAATTCGAGCTCGCCGCCGTAGATGCGCATTTCATAGAAGCGGAACTCGCCGTACCAGCTCAGGTGGGGATCGACGACGGCGATGGGTGCATGCATGGCGGTGCGCGAGGGGGCGAGCAGCATCTCATTGGAGCCGTGGTAGGCCACGGGATCGGGCTGAATGCCGGCGCGGAGCAGGTCGCCGCCGGCTTCGCCTTCCGGCCAGCCCCAGATGATGTAGCGGCCGAGAGCGATGATCTGCCAGGGATCGAGCTTCGGCGCCCAGGCGGGGACCTGCTCGGGGTGTTCCTGCATGAATTTGCGGATGCCGGCCTGGTAGGCCTCGCAGATGGCGCGGAGCTTGGGGTCGAGCTCGCGATAGTGCTGCTCGGCGACGGCGCGGTGACGCCACACGCGCTGGCGGTAGTCGTGAAAGATCCAATCTTTCCCGAAGGCTTCGGACATGGTGCCTTCGGCCTTGCGGTAGTTGCGCAGGAGCTCTTCGAGGCGGTCCTCGGCCTGCGCGTAGCCGGAACCGAACGCGGCGGCCTCGGCGGTGGCGGCGAAGATGTGGGGGACGCCGTACTCGTCGCGAAGGATTTCGACCTTGGCGGCTCCGCACAGCAGGGTGCAGGAGGCGAGGAACAGAGCGAGGCGAGTCATGCGGATACGGTACAACAAAACGGGGATTGGGGGTTGGGGATTGGGGATGGGGACTCGGGCTGACGGCGCGGGTTGGGGTTCGCGGAACGCTCTTGGGGGCCGTTATTGCGGACCTTTGAGCCGCGGCGGCGGAATCGGCGAGCCGGGCGGGGGGAAATACCAGAGGTAGGTGGTTTTGCCGACTCTTTCGGTGGGCTCGTAGCGGTCGGGCCAGAGAGGAGTCGATTCGTCGAGGCCGAAGCGGCGCTCCTTCCACATGGTGAAGCCGGTGCCGTTCCAGCCGTAGTGCGGCTGCAGAGGATCGAACTGGAGGACGTGCGGGAAGCCGTGATACTTCTCCAGGTCGGCGGTGGAGAACTCTTCGAAAGCGATTTCGCGAGCCTCGAGCTCGCGGAGGCGGGCGGCAACGCGCTTGTAGTCCTGGCCCCAGTCGAGATCGGAATCGACCAGGATGCGCTCGGGGTGGCTGCCGGCGAGCTCGTTGAAGTACGGAAGGTAATCGGGGTGGGCGGCGAGGGACGTTCCGGCGAACCAAAGGAGCGCGGCCGGCAGCGCGAACTTCGCCCAGCGCGCCTGCGGCGCGATCCGCCAGAGGTGGATGACGGCGGCGCCGGCAACCAGGGAAAAGCCGGTGTAGACCGGCAGGATATGGCGCACTCCGATATTGATGTGGCTGAAGACAGCGACGCCCAGCACGCCCGCGGCATAGGCCACCGGCAGAAAGCCGAGGCGCCAGGAGGTCCTGCGGCTCACCACGAGAGGGATCCCGAGGGCGAGCAGGAAGAGGAAAGCGAGCGGTGTCTTGACCGCCAGCACGACCGGGTAGAACTGCCAGAAGCCGAAATTGCTGCGGCGGCTGAGCAGGTAGCCGGGATGGCCTTCGGCGTTGTGGCGCGCCACATCGCGGATGCCCTGGAAGAATTCCGGGGCGGGCAGCTTGAGGCCGGCGATTCCGGAATCGCCCCAGGAGAAGCGAAAGATCGCGGCAATGACGAGGCAGACGATCGCCGCCGCTATGCCGATTCCGGGTAGAAGCCGCGCCACGGCGGCGCGCAGTTGGCCAGGCTTCGGCTTTTCAAGCGCGCAGAACCAGGCGAGAGCGACGGCCGCGGCCGCGGGGAAGAACACCAGGCTCGAATACTTGCTGACGACGGCCAGCCCGGCCGAAAGGCCGAAGAGAGCGGCGCGCGCGAGCGTAGGCCGCTCCACCCACAGGCAGCCGGTCAGGAACGCGGCGCCGAGAAAGGCGGTGAGGGCCATATCCGTAGTGGCCAGTCCAGCGTGAGCGAGCACGGGCTCGAGGAAGGTGAAGAGAAAGACAGCAGCGCCGGCTTCCGCACGGCCGAAATAGCGCGCGCCCCAGAAGTAGATGACGGCGCAGGCGATCCAGAAGAACGGCAGGATGCCCGTGCGCGCGGCGGTCAGGGTCTGATCGTAGTGGTTGCCGCTGTAAAGGATTTTCAGGCCTTCGATGATCATGGAGAAGGCCACGGTTTTGGGCGTGTTTTGCGAGTGGATGCCAAGCAGGTACGGGCCGAGCGCGGCCGCGGCGCGCGCGAGCGGCGGATGCTGCGGCTCGATGGTGTAGCGGCCCTGGTCGAGCCATTCCATGCCGCAGGCGATGTGGGCGGGCTCGTCGAAGACGTGGTTGAAGACGGAGTACGTGGCGGCGATGCGAATCGTCGCGAGCAGCACGAGCGCTACCGCCAGCAGGGGCGCGTGGCGTTCGAGAAAGGCGGCGGGGGCGGAAGGGGCGGGGGCCGGTTGTGCGACGAATGTGCCGGCCGGCGCCCCGGCAGCCGAAAGGGGGCGCAGGGCATTGCCAGCGCCGGGGACGCCGCGGCGCTGCCTGGATTTTGAAGCCATCGGGAGAGTCCATTGTCGCATGGGGGATGGTGATACCATCGCGCTGTGGACCGTTTCCGTATCGGCCTGAACACCTATTGCCTGCGCGCGTTCCGCTGGCTGGACCGGCAACTGCTGGATTACGCGGCGAGCCTGAAACTGGATGCGGTGTTCCTGCAGGATTCCGTCGATCCGGGCACCAACGATCCGGCGCACTGGCGCGAAGTGCGGGAGCAGGCGGAGCGGCTCGGGCTGCATCTCGAAACGGGCACCGGAGCGTCGCTGCCGCGCACGCCCGATGGCTTCCGGGCTTCGGTGCAACTGCTGCGCGAGGCCGTGAAGCGCGCAGCGGCGATGGGGTCGCCGATCGTGCGCACGCTGGTGGCGAGCGACCGCGAGCACCTGCCGCCGGGACCGCCGGCGCAGCACATCGAGACGATGATCCGGCTGCTGCGGGCGGTGCGTTCGGAGGCGATGGACGCGGGCGTGAAATTCGCCATCGAGAATCACAAGGACCTGCTCTGCTGGGAGACGCGGCAGTTGATCGAGGGCGCGGGGAAGGAGTTTGTCGGATCGTATCTCGATACCGGCAACCCGGTGTTCGTTTTCGAGGACCCGATGGAGACCGTGGAGACGCTGGGGCCGCTGGCGTTGACGTTTCACCTGCGCGATTCAGTGGTGTACGAGGCGCGCGGCGGGATCGCGGTGCAGTGGGTGCCGCTGGGCGAGGGCGTGGTGGATTTCCGCAAGATCGTGGCGCGGGCGAAGGAATTATGCCCGAACGTGTATGTCTACATCAAGCCGATCACGGGGCGCCCGCCCGTGGTGCGGCCGTATCTCGACCCGCAGTTCATGAAGACTTTCGGCGATCTGAACGCTTCGACGCTGGCGCGATTTCTGGCGCTGGCGAAACAGGGGCATCCGTACGAGGGCGAAATGGTGATCGAGGATGTGGGCGGGCGGGCGAACATCGAATCGTACGCGGCGGCGCTGCGCTACCAGCAGAAGGATCACATGGAGCGCAGCGTGGAATACGGGAAGAAGGCGCTCGATCTGGGCTTGAAATGGCGCGCATGAGGCGTCACTGGCGCTTCAGCACCTGGTCGTTGCCGCCCTGGTGGACCGTCACGGCGGAGGCGTCCGGTGAGAATTCGAGCTCGGCGCCGACGGCGTCGTTGAAGAAGCGCTTCGCGGTCAGGCCGAAGAACGGCATTTCGCCCTGGCCATCCGGATGCGCCGCCAGATGGTCGCCTTCGGCGCGGATGGTCAGCGCGAGCACAGCGTTCGCGTAGCGGCCTTCGAGCGGTTTCAATTCCCCGGCGGAAATCGGCACGGGCGTGTGCTGCTGCGGCATGGTTACCGGCTGGCCGAGCGCGATCGCGAGCAGGCCGGTCGCGATCGGTCCGGTGGCGTTCGTGTTCACATTGGAAAGGACGACCGCGAGCAGCTTCTTTTCCGGCAGGCGCACGATCATGGTGTTGAAGCCGTTGATGCCGCCGCCGTGCTCGAGCGCGGCCGTGCCGTAGCGTTTGGCGATCATCCAGCCGTAGCCGTAGTCGTTGCGGTTGGGCGTCCACATCTTCTGCTTGGAGGCTTCGCTGAGGACGGCCGTGCCGTAGAGGGCCTGGTCCCACTTCGAGAGGTCGTCGACGGTGGAGTAGAGCGAGCCGGCGGCGTAGGGCAGCGTCATATCGAGGTACGGCGCGCGTTCGAGCGTTTCGCCGTGCCAGTTGTAGCCTTCGGCGCGGTGGGGCAGGATGGCGGTGTAGCTATCGAAGCCGGTGTCCTTCATGCCGAGCGGGTCGAGGATGGCGGCGTGGAGCTGCTGCTCGTACGTCTTGCCGGTGACTTTTTCGATCACATAGCCGAGGATGATGTAGCCGGTGTTGTCGTACTTGTACTTCGTGCCGGGGGCGAATTCGAGCGGCTTATCCTGCGTCAGGCGGATGATTTCGAGCGGCGTGCGCGGTTCGCCGGCCATTTTGGCGAAGAAGCCCGGAATTTCGGTATAGCTCGGGATGCCGGATTCGTGGCAGAGCAGATCATGGATGGTCACCGGCTGCCAGGCTTCCGGGGCCTCAGGGTAATACTTGCGGATAGAATCCTGGAGGCCGATTTTGCCGTGCTCGACCAGTTGCAGGATCAGCGCCGAGGTGAACTGTTTCGTGATGGAGCCCAGCCGGAACTTGGTATCGGGCGTGTTGGCGATGCCCCATTCGGCGTTCGCCAGGCCGTAGCTCTTTCGGAACAGCGGTTTGCCTTCGTGCGCCAGCAGTACCGAGCCCTGGAAGCGCTTCTGGTGGACGTAGGCGTGGACGAGCTCGTCCGCGCGCCCGGCAAGATCCTGGGCGGGAGCGGCGCAGATGGCGAGCAGTAGCGCAATCACACAGCGGCGAAACATGGGGGAAGTATAGCGCGCGCCGGGGCAGCCGGGTCGCCATGCGGTGCCGGGCGGGCCATGGCGCGCAAAATGTCGCAGGGCGACCTCGCATTTTCACCTGGAATCCCGCATAATCCATAATCAAGGCAACGTAATGGGATATACGGGCCAGATCCTGGCCGTCGCACTGGCAGCCGTTTGTGGCGCCAGCCATGCCGGGGCGGGGACGAATATCGGAACGCTTGCCGGGAACGTAATCGATGCGGCGGGCGGTGCGATCGCCGGCGCAGTGATTACGGCCCAGCCGGGCAGCGGGAGCGCGTCGCGCGAAGCGGTGAGCGATGCTTCCGGCCGGTTTATCCTGCCGAACCTGTTCGCCGGAGATTACGAGGTCGCGGTGACCAAGGCGGGATTCCGGCCGCTACGGAAGAAAGGCGTGCGGATCGATCCCGACCGCACCGTGCAACTCGAGTTTCAGATGGACGTCGGCCCGGCTTCCGAGAGGCTCGAAGTCAGCGGTAAGACCAGTTCCGTCGATACGGGCGAGGACATTATCGAATCCCTCATGGACGTTGCGGAAATGTCGGAGATGGTGCAGAACCTTCGTGATTTTACGGATCTCGCCTACTTCGGGCCGGGCGTCGCGCGCCGCGCGGCGGGGGCGCTGGGGTCGGGGTTTGTGATCGGCGGGGCGCGAGCGGACAGCACCAATTTTCTGGTGGATGGCTTCAACGATCACGATCCACGCACGGGCGGCACCGAGGTGACGCCGAACTGGGATGCGATCGAGGAGTTTCGGGTCCAAGCGACCGGCGAAGCCGCGGAGTACGGCCGAATGGCAGGCGGCGTCATCACCGCCCAGTTGCGCACCGGCGGCAACCGGCTGCACGGATCGGCCTTCGAGTTTATGCGCAGCAGCACGCTGGGCGCGCGCAATTTCTTCGATGTCCGGAAGTCCGAATCCCTCCGCAACCAGGGTGGCGTTACGTTAAACGGACCGGTGGTGATCCCCCGCGCCTACCGGGGGGAGGACCGTACTTTTTTTCTGGTCAGTTGGGAAGGGCTCCTGCAATCGCAGCGTTACGATCGCCTTTCCGAAGTACCGACGCCCCTCGAGCGCGCCGGCGACTTCTCGCAGAGTCTCGCCGCCACCGGCAGGCCGGTGACGATTATTGACCCGCTCACCGGCAGTCCATTCCCGCAGAATCGAATTCCGGCAAGCCGCATCGATCCGACGGCTCTGAGTCTGGCCGGTTTCTATCCACTGCCCGACCGCTTGGACCCCGCCACCAATTACCAGACCGATGCCGCCACACGATCGCAGTACCAAAGCGTGGTCGCCAAGCTCGATGAGCATTTCGGGTCCAAGGACTGGCTCTCGGTTCGATATCTGATGCGCAATAATTCCGGCTTGAGTCCGTACACCGGCAGCGATCTGGGCATTTTCGGGACCAATACCGCGAGCCGCCCGACGCTCGCCGGGATCAGTCATACCTACACGTTCGGTCCGTCGCTGGTCAATGAGTTGCGACTGGGTTATACACGTTTCGCCGAGCGCGACACCAGTGTTCACGCAGGGCAAAACTTCAACGCCGCGCTGGGCCTGCCGGGCGGGACCGATCCGAACCAGTTCGGATTCCCCCGCTTTACGATCCTGAACCTGGCGGCGCTGGGCGATCCGGCCAACCTGCCCCTCAACCTGACGATCAACACCTACGATGCCGCCGAGGCGTTGAGCTGGACCAGGGGAGACCACCTCCTGAAGTTCGGCATTGACGCGCTGCGCACGCAGTTCTTCCAGCAGCTTGCCAATAATTCGCGCGGCACGTTCAATTTTCTGGGCCGCTGGACCTCGGATGCGTGGTCGGACTTCCTGCTGGGCTTGCCGGACAGCACGACGCGGCAGTCGCGCGCGGACACTGCATATCTTTTTTCCACGGACATCGGGATCTTCGCGCAGGACCAGTTCGCGGTCACGCCACGGCTCACTTTGAGCTATGGACTCCGCTACGAGGCCATGCGCCCGCCGTATGAGAAATACGGGCGCCTGTCGAGCTTCCTGCCGCAGATCGACCGGCTGGTCCTGGCTTCGGCAGAAGGGGTGCCCGACCTGGCCTCTCTTCTGGCGGCCGCCGGCCTGACCGGCCGCGTCACCACGGCCGCGGATGCAGGGCTGCCGCGATCGCTGGTCTATTCGAGCAATCTCGATTTTGCGCCGCGGTTCGGCTTCAGTTTCCGGCCGTTCGCAAAAAGGAATTCGGTGGTGCGGGGCGGTTACGGAATCTACTACGCGAACTCTCTGCTGGACCCGATCCGCAACGATCTCACGAACACTTACCCGTTCGCCATCTCGCAAACGTTCAACCGGGTCGCGGGCCAGCCGAATGCTCTTACCTTTCAGAATCCCTTTCCGGCCGCGCTGGCCAGCCTGCCGGGGGTGAACAACGCGAGCGGTTTTGAAGTGCGCCCCGGAGCGCAGTACGTTCAGAGCTACACGCTCTCGGTCGATCAGGAGTTCGGAAGCTCGACCACGCTCGAAATCGACTACATCGGTTCGCGCGGCACGCACCTCGGACAGCGCTACGACCTGAATCAGCCGTTCCGCTCGGCAGCCACGCCGGGCGGCTTGCGGCCGTTTCCCGGGTTCGGCACCATCAATTACTACTCGTTCGGAGCCAACTCGGTCTACAACGGGGGTACCCTGGTGCTGCGGCGCCGCTACCGGCGAGGGCTATTCTACGGGCTAACGTACGTCTATTCGAAGTCGATCGACGACGCCTCTCAGGTCTCAGGCAGCTCGCAGGGCGATTATCCGGGTGCGCAGAACTCGCGCAATCTGGCCGCGGAGCGAGGACGCTCCGATTGGGATACGGGCCACGCGTTTACAGCGTTCGCGTCGTATACGCCGCCATGGAAATCGAAGCTGCTGCGCGGTTGGGCGCTCTCGGGCGACGCACGCCTGTATACGGGACAGCCTTTCACTCCGCGTGTGGCGAACGCGAATCTGAACCTGGGCGAAGCCGACCGCCCGGACCGGATCGGGACCGGCCGGCTGGCCAACCCGACCGTAGCCGAGTGGTTCAACGTGGCCGCGTTTCCGACGGTGCCTATGGGGGCGTACCGCTTCGGCAACTCCGGACGCAATATTCTGGACGGTCCGGGTGGCGTATACGTCAACTTCGCGTTGTCGCGCAGTATTCGGTTGTCCGATAGGGTCACCGTTCAGTTGCGGGGTGAAGCCATCAATGCGCTCAATCATCCCAACTTCGGATTGCCGGTCAATTACGTCGACGCGAAGAACGCAGGGCAAATCCTCAGTGCGGATGCGGGGCGGAACGTTCAGTTCGGCCTGCGCGTGCGCTTTTGACGGGCTGACGCCGGCTCCCCAAAATTGCTCTTGACAGCCGCGCTGTACTACTGTACTAAT
>DATGMB010000072.1:0-13894 GCA_035293845.1 Bryobacteraceae bacterium | reverse complement strand
GGACGCGGCGGGCGCGGCGAAGCCCAGCCCACACCCCCGCCCGCACCGCCTGCCGGTCCGCCGGTGAAGCTCACGCCCGTCGATACCGCCGCCTACGATCCGCTGCTCGGCCGCACCTACGCCGAAATCGGCTCGGATGCCCGCAGCAGCCATAAGTGCCAGGGCATGGGAGGACTGCCGCCGATCCCGGGCATTGCCGCCGGCGGACGCGCCGGCATGATGGGCGGCCGGGGCGGCGGATACCAGCTTGTGGAAACCAGCATCGCGGGCGAAAAGGACAAGACGGAGACCTCGCTGCTCGATGGCGTCGACGTCACGCTCACCGGCATCGCGCAGTACGCCGCTCCGAACCCGCCGCGCGCCCTTACCGATGGGCTGGCGGCGATTCTCGCGGACGCCCGGCGCGCCCAGGCGGCCTTCGCCGCGGGCAACGATGCCGCCACGGCCGAACCCGTCGAGCATGCTCTCGCGGCGCTGCGCGCGCTCCGCGGCGAGCTCGCCGGCATGGGCCTTAGCGATTCCGCCCGCTACGAAGTCGATTTCCGCCTCGCCCATAAGGAGCGCGACTACGAAGACGCCGTGCTCGCCGCGCATAACCTCACGTTCGACGCCCTGGCGGACGACGGCCTGGTGATCGTGGGCCAGCCCGTTCACCTCTCGATCGCCGCCATGAACCGCGGCGCCTCCGAAGTGGGCATCACCGGTGTCGAAATCGCCGGCTTCGATGCGCCCGGCCGCTGCCAGCCCGCGGTCCTCAAGACGAACACGCCGTTTTCCTGCACCGCCGAAGCGCACATCTCCAGGGATGCCCGCCCCACCACGCCCTACTTCCACGACGAATACTGGAAGCACCCCGCCAGCCACGCCATTCAGATCTTCGACCCCGGCGTTCCGTTCGGCGTCCCCTTTGCGCCCACGCTTTTCCGCGTCGTATTCCACATCCGCGCGGGCAACGTCGATCTCACCCGCGAAGTCCCCGTCGAGTTCCGGTACGTGAAGGACGCTTTCACCGGCGATAAGCGGATGGAGCTCAACGTCGTCCCCGAGTTCTCGGTGCGCGTCACGCCCGGTCTCAATGTGATTCCCGCGGGCGGCGCGAAGCCGGTCGAGCGCAACATCTTCGTTTCAGTCACGAACGGCGCCAAAGGCAAGGCGCAGGCCGCCGTGGCGCTCGATCTTCCTCCGGGCTGGAAGTCCTCGCCCGCAAGCGTTCCGCTCGAATTCGAGCACGAGGACGAATCCCTTTCCGCCCGCTTTCAAGTGACCGCGCCCGCCGGCGCAAAGGCCGGCGAGTACATGCTGCGCGCCGCCGTCACGTCGCCTGCGCTGCCCGGCCGCCGCTTCGCCGAGGGCTATCAGGAAATCGAGTACCCGCACATCGAGCGCCGCCAGGTGATGAAACCCGCCGAAGCCGCGCTCAAAGTGATCGACGTGAAGACGGTGCCGAATCTCGATGTCGGCTATATCGTCGGGGCCGGCGACCAGGTCCCCGCCGCCATCGAACAGCTCGGCGCGAAGCTCTCCTACATCGATACCGACGAGCTGGCCTGGGGCGATCTCTCCAAACACGACGTCATCATCACCGGCGTCCGCGCCTATGAGAAGCGCGCCGACCTGCGCGCGTACAACCGCCGCCTGCTCGATTACGTGGCGCGCGGCGGCACGCTGATCGTGCAGTACAACAAGACCGGCTTCAACAATATCGATTTCGCTCCCTATCCAGCAAAAGTCAGCGCCAATCGCATTACGGACGAAAATGCGCCGGTCAAGGTGCTGGTTCCGGGCAACCCCGTTTTCCATTTTCCGAACCAGATCGGCAGCGCCGCATGGGCCGGCTGGGTGCAGGAGCGCGGCCTCTACTTCCTCGGCGAGAAGGACAAGAAATTCGTCGACCTGATCGCCATGACCGACCCGTTCAAAGACAATCCCGGCGAAAAGCTCGGCTCGCTGGTGGAAGCGAAGGTCGGCAAGGGCCGCTGGATCTACCTCGGCCTCGGCCTCTGGCGGCAGTTGCCCGCGGGCACCGATGGAGCGTATCAGTTGATGGCGAACCTGCTGGCGTTATCGAAAGCGCGGGATTAGTTAACAGGCCGACTCGCGGCTGCCCAGGCGGTTGGCAAACGAAAAACCGCTAAGGATTAGCGATTCGTTACGCTAAGTTACTGATTCCAAGAAATCAAAAAATCCAAAACCGCTAATTTTAGCGGTTTTGCGTTTTGCGCGGCTTGGTTCTGCCCCTACCCGCCATACTTCTGCTTCCATGCGGCGAGCTCGCCGGAGAGCCCCTGACGCACGGTCAGATACTGCGGATTGTCGTACTGATTCGCCGCCTCGCCCGGGTCTGCGACGAGATCGTACAACTCGCCCGGACCTTTGCCGCCGTCGCGCTCGACCAGCTTATACCGATCGGCACGCGCCATGGCGGTGTTCCCCAGCGCCGCAAAGACCGTGCTCTTCCAGCGTTGCTTTTTCGGCAGCGGCTTGCCGGTCGCGAGCAGCAGATAGCTCGCCCCGCCCAAACCGGCCGGCGCCGCCGCGCCGGTGAGATCGCAGAGGGTGGGCAGGAAATCGCAGCTGGAGACCACCTCGGGCCGCTCCCCCATGGCCGGCACGTGCCCTGGCCAACTCCAGATCATCGGCGTTTTGACCGATTCCTCATACATGTTCGGCGGCTGCGAGCCATCGCCCGCATCCCACAGCCCGTGGCGTCCGAGCAGCGCGCCGCAGGTCGAGGTGAAGATGATCAGCGTGTTGTCCGCGAGTTTGCGCTCGTACACCTTCGCGACGACCGTCTGGAGGTCGGCATCCATGGCCGTCAGCGCGGCGGCGTATTTGCGGAGGCTGCCGGTGATGTCCGCCAGCATCTCCTTGCCGACCGCGGCATTCGCGGCCGCCCGGTCGTGGCTGAACGTGTCGAATTTCGCCGCGGCGTACAGGTCAACGTAGCTCTGAGGGATGTTCGTGTAAGGCGGACGCGGGCTGGGGAGAATGACGCCCAAAAAGAATGGCTTCCCGGGCGCCTGCGAATCCAGAAACTTCGGCACGGCCGGGATGCCGGCCCATTCGCACGTGTAACCCGCGCCGCCGAGCACGGCGTCGATTTTCGGCGCGTTCTCGGCCTGCTGCCTCGTGGTGCGGCCCGTGAACAGCGCCTGGCGGCCCTGCGCCCAGGAGGGCGACGCCGTAATATGGTTTTGAAACCGCAGCCCCATTTGCGCCAGCCGGTCGATATTCGGCGTGTGGATATCCTTATTGCCGTAGGTTCCAAGGACCCAGTCGGGCACGTTGTCGGCCACCAGCAGCACGATATTCGGCCGCTCCGGAGCGGAGGCCTTCTTTTTGGCGGCGATCGCAGGCAGCGCCAGGCTGCCGGCCAGGAATTTGCGGCGCGATACAGGCATGGGTGAACTCCCAGTATAAGCCCCGCCGTCTGCCCAACTGCGCTTCCGGTCCTGAAGCCGTTGCGCGGGCCGCCGGCGCCGCCTGAACACTGCCACCGCGTCGCAGGGCACGATCCTCCCTCGAAGCTATCCGCCGCCCGGCGCCCGAAACCGTACGCGGCCGCCCGCAGTTGTTGCCGGGCGCTCGAAAGCCTTATATTTGGGGTGGGCGATGAATCTTCCCAACTCGCTGACCATCCTCCGTATCTTCTTCGTCCCGCTGCTCGTGGCAGCGATGGTCGAAGAAAACCTCTTTTCGTTTCAGGTTGGCGGCGTGCTCATCACCAACGACTGGCTGGCACTGGCCGTATTTCTCGCCGCCGCCGGAACGGACCTTCTGGATGGCTATCTCGCCCGCCGATGGAAGCAGGTCACGACCATCGGCACTCTGCTCGATCCCATCGCGGATAAGCTGCTGGTTTCCGCGGCCCTGATTTCGCTGGTCGAGATCGGCATCCTCCCCGGCTGGATGGCCATCCTGGTGGTGGGCCGCGAGTTCGCCATTTCCGGCCTGCGCAGCATCGCCGCCGCCGAAGGCTACACCATCAAGGCCAGCGATCTGGGTAAAACCAAAATGGCGGCGCAGGTGGCGGCCATTGCCTGCCTGCTGCTGAGCATCCGCCATCGCGCCCTCCACGCGCCGGCGATCGCGATGATGTGGGCCGTGATCTTCTTCGCGATTCTCTCCGCGGTGAGTTATTTCCGCAAATTCTGGCACAAGATCGACGAGCGCGTGAAGAGCAGGCGGCGCCGCGAACTCCTCGCTCTCGAGCGCCGCAGGCAGCGCGATCTGCTGCGCCAGCAGCGGCAGTTGCTTCGTCAGCGCGGCTCGCCCGGAGCCGGTGGAGGCGAGGGCGGTTTGGGCGCGGCCACCATTTGGAAGCCGCCGGAAGTGAACTGAATATCGCGCACCTGCCCCTTCGGCCCCAGGTTGTTGAGCGTTTTTCCGTTGAAATTGATGCTCACTCCGCCCGCGTTACCGACGCGCAACAGCAAGGTCCCATCCGCTTCGACCGATTTCGTCTGGTTGGCATCGATCGTGCCGGAGAAGATGTATTTCCCGTTGGAGCGCGCCATTACCCAAACGGGCTCGGTTGCGGTGATCTCGATTTTCACGGGGCCCTTGCCCGGCGTTGCGGCCGCGGCGTTGGGATCGGCGCGATTCGCATCCGCTGTCGCAGGGGCCGCGCCTGCTGTGGTGGCGGGCGCCGCCGCGTTAACCGCTGCCGCATTGGGCGGGGCGGCGGCTGGCGCGGGATTCGGCTGCTGCGCCGCAGCCGTTGCCGCAGCGGTTTGTGCGGGGGGCGGCGCCGCCGGCGCCGCCGCGCGCTGTGAAGGCGGTATGGCGGCGGGTTCTGCGGCGGCCATCTCGCCCGGATGCGGCTCCGCGGCACCTGCCGCCGGTATGGTGGCGGCAGCGGGCCCATTCCCGGCGGCTGGAGCGCCCGGCGCGGCCGGCTGCGCAGCTTGCGGCACGGGCTGCATCGGGGGCGGCGTCACTTCGGCCGTGCGCGCTGTTTCCTGGGGCGACGACTGGCGACGCGAATGCTGCCAGAAGGCGTACACACCGGAGCACACCATCATGACTGCGACCACCATCGCGAGCGCCGGCAGCGACGAAGACCAGCCCCGGCGATCGCCCACCGATTCCCATTCCTCGACGCGCGGCAGATGCAGTTCTTCGACGGAGCCCAGCGGTTCGTGAGGCGGCTTCAGCGGCTGGTCGGGAGGCGGCTCGGGAGCAATGCGGCGCTGCACCTCCGCGACGAGTTCCTCGGCATCCAGTTCCAGCAGCGTGGCGTACTGGCGCACGAAGCTCTTGGCAAACACCGGCGCCGGCAGCTGATCGAATCGCTCTTCTTCGATCGCTTCCAGGAAACGCGAGGAGATTTTCAATTCGCGGGAAATCTGATCGAGATCGAAGTTACGCTTCTGCCGCTCGCGGCGTAACGTCTCGCCAAGGGAGGTCATAAGGGCGGGTTATCCTAATCCCCTAAGTCCATAGTACACCGGGAGATGCACGGGCATGAAGGGAATTGCCGTGTCAACTGGCGGCGGGCGGCGGCGCGCGCACGAATACCCCGCGGCTCCCCCGCCGGCCCGGCCTCGCTCGTTCGGGCAAGCTGTTAGGATAAGCACTTGATCTCGGTCGTGGTCGTGAACTGGAACCGCCGCGAGCTGCTGCGCGCCTGTCTCGCATCGCTCAAACGTCAGTCAGACGTGACGTTCGAGACCATCGTCGTGGATAACGGCTCCTCCGACGGATCGGCCGAGATGGCGGAGCGGGAATTCGCCGCGCGCGTAATCCGCAATACCGAAAACCGCGGTTTCTGCGCCGCCAATAACCAGGGGATCGCCGCCGCGCGCGGTGAATTCGTGGCCCTGCTCAATAACGATGCCGAAGCCGAGCCCGGCTGGCTGGCCGAGCTCCATCGCGCCTGCGCCGGCCGGCCCGAGATTGGCATGGCCGCCAGCAAAATCCTGGTGTGGGAGGACCCGCGCCGCATCGATAAGGCCGGCCACCTGATTTTCCCGGATGGCCAGAATCGCGGCCGCGGCTCCGGCGCGATCGACTGCGGGCAGTTCGACCGCGAGGAGGAAGTGGCCTGGCCGGACGGCTGCGCCGCCATGTACCGTAAAGCCATGCTCGACCGCATCGGCGGCTTCGACGAGGATTTCTTCGCATACGGCGACGACGCGGAGCTCGGGCTGCGCGCGCGCATCGCCGGCTGGACCTGCATCTACGCGCCGCGCGCTGTAGTGCGGCACCACCGCGGCGCCACCATGGGCAAGGATTCGGCCGAGCGCCTGGCGCTGATCGAGCGCAACCGCGTGTTGCTGGCGCTCAAGCTTTTTCCGGTGAGCCTGCTGTGGCTGAACCCGTTCTATTTCGCGCTGCGGCTGGCAGCCGGAGCGGTGCTGGCCGGGCGCGGCGCCGGGGATACGGCGCATTTCCCGGGCATCGCGGGCAAGGTGGCGATCCTGGGTGCGGTGGCTCGCGGCGACCTCGCCGCTCTCCGCATGGCCGGCCGCATGTGGCGCAAACGCGCGGAGGTTGACCGCATCCGCAAGCTTCCGCCCGCGGAAGTGCGGCGGTTGATTTTCCGTTACCGGCTGCCGTTGAGGGAAGTGGCGTGAAGGCCGCGCTGGTGTTTGTCTTTTGCGGCGCGGCCGCGCTGCTCGCGGTGCGGGCCGCGCGCCTGCACATCGCGGATACCTTTCTCGACCCGATCGGCAAAGTGGACGCGCAGGACGAGGCCATGTACGCTTCGAACGCTCTCCACATGGCGCAAAAAGGCGATTGGATGACGCCCGTCTATCAGGGCCGCTACGGTCTTTACAAGCCGCCGCTGCTCGCGTGGATGGCGGGCGCGGCGGCGAAAATCGCGGGTTCCTCCGCGCTGGTCCTTCGTCTGCCTGTGATTCTCTTCGCCGCATTCACCGCCTGCCTGGTGTTCCTTGGTGGCGCAGGCCCGTGCCGCCGGTTCGCGGCCGGCGCCGCCGCCGTGCTGTTGCTGGTTTCCGACCGCCTTTGGTTCGTCCTTTCCTCGCTCTGCCTGACCGATGGCCTGCTCGCGGCGTTCGTGACCGCATCGGCCTTCTGCCTCATGCGCGATCCGCGCCTCGAGACCCGCGCCGCGCGCTGGGGATTCACGCTCGCGACCGCCGCCGCCGTGATGGTGAAAAGCGTGGCCGGCATCCTGCCGCTGCTCGTGCTGCTCGCATTCCGCGCGTTGCCAAAGGCGGGCGAGCGGCCGGCCTGGCGCCGCATCGCGGGCGTGTTGCTCGGCGCTGCCGCGCTGGCCGCGCCGTGGGGCCTGTACCAGTTAGCCGTGCATCCGCGCTGGTTCTGGAGCGAATTCGTGCTCTCCGAAATCTTCACCTACGGGGTGAGCAGCCCGATCCAGACGACGCAGGAAAACCAGGCTCTGTTTTACCTGAAGCGGCTGTTCCTGATGGACCCGGTGCTTACGCTGCTCGCGCTGGCGTCGCTCCCGGCGCTGTGGCGCGCGTGGCGGCGGCGCGAGCCGCCGGCCGCGGTGCTGCTGGCGTGGCTGGCCGTGGTGCTGGCCGCTGCGTTCGCCTGGAGCTACCGCAATGTGACGTACCTCGCGCCCGCCATCCCGGCGCTTGCAATCCTTGCCGCGCGCGCGCTGCCGCCGCGGGTATTGCTGGCATTGGCGGCCGTGGCGCTGGTGGCGAAGGCCGCGGCGCCCGGCCGGCCGTGGGGCATCGAGCTGCGGCCCGGAATCCTGCATCCTTCGGTGGCGCTGCTCGATGATTACACGCGCCTCGGCCGCGGGCGCGAGTTGATCCTGGTCGACCCCTTCGATGGCTTCTACTCGTCGGTTCTGCCGCTGGCGAAGGTGCGGTACTGCTTCGTGAGCCCCGCGGGCGTGCCGCCGCAGGGCCCGCTCGATCTGCACGCGCTCGGCATCGTGGTCAGCGCGGAGGAATTCGCGCGAATGGATGAGCTCGCGCCGGTGTGGCGCGCGCGCCTGCGGCAATGGGGACTGGACTCCGCCGAACCGATCGCGACCGCGATCGTGGCGCGGTCGAGGGAGGAAGTCGAGCGGATGATCGCCGCGAGGCCCGAGGCCGATTTTCTGCTGCCGGAGAGCTATCGCGGCTCGATGGCCGCCCATGTTGCCGGTGAATCGGCCGGCGGCTTCGTGCTGGCGCTGGCCGCGCGGTGATCGCTCCGCAGCGTGCTTGGGGTGTTGCCGCGAGCTGGGGACGGCCTGCCTCTCGCTCGGAGTTGGTGCTTCATCCGCCCATACCCACGGGCAACGCCGAGGTCGCACGCAAGGAGCGCTCCGCCCGCCGCGAAGCGCTCCACCTTGGCCATGTTCTCGACGGGCCGTCCCGACCTCGGGCGCTCATTCAATGCCTCTGCTTCACAATACGCCACTGCACCGCCCGCCGCCGCAAGTTCGCGCCCAAAACGCGCTGGAACCGCAAGGGAACGGCGCGATTTCGAACGGGCCGATCCGCTCCCTACGAAGGCGGCTCTGTGGTGCTATCCGCTCTCGCGCTCAACTGCACCAGTTCTTCCGCCCGTGCCTTCGCCTGCGGAGGCTTCAGCAGCGCGCGTGGGAGCTTGGAAAGATACGTCAGCCGCTCGACCGCGGGCAGCAGCCGCCGCACGGTCTTGCCGTGAAAGATGAGGCTGCCGAACACCAGCACCGGGTGCGGAATCGTGGTGCAGCACTTCGCGCAGATATCGATCTCTCCGGCGCGCCGCGCCACGTGCAGCGTGCGCATGCGCTGCATCTCCTCGGAATTCCAGATGGCATCGAGCGATTCCGTCTCCAGGCTCCCTACCGGGCCGCCGCCCATGATGTAGCTCTGGCAGCAGGGATACACGTCGCCGTTCTGCTTGACGTAGAGCGGTCCGCGCCACAGGTAGTGGCAGGGGTGCTGCCAGTCCTCGCCGGCGTGGCCGGCCGCGGGGCGGAGCATGTTGGTCTCGTCTTCCTTGATCCGCACCTGATCGACGCCCGGCACCGCGCTCCAGAACTTCAGGAACTCCTCGACCTCGCCCGCATTGCGCTCCATGCGGATCATCTGCACCACGATTTGCAGCTTCGAGCCGCGCTCGTGCTTCATCTTCGCGAAGCGCACGAAGTTGTTCCGCACCTTCTCGAAATTGGCGCCCTTGCGGTAGAACTCGAAGCTCTCCTTCTTTGCGCCGTCGAAGCTGAAGGTGAGCTGTTCGAGCGGCGTGCGCAGCAGGCGATCGGAGACTTTTTCGTCGAGAAACGTGCCGTTGGTCGAAAGCAGCGTGGAGACGCTATGGCGGTGGCAGAACTCGATGCGGTCGTAGATCTTGGGGTCCATGAACGGCTCGCCGAGGCCGATCAGCATCATGTGTTCGGCGGTCGCGGCGGATTCGCGTACCAGGCGCTCGAAAACCGCGTCGGACATATCCGCCTTGGGCTGCTTGTAGACTTCCCGCGGGCACATCGGGCAATAGAGATTGCACTTGGCGGTGGTCTCGACGATGTACTCCACCGGCAAGGCATTGAGCCGGGTCTTTCCCGAAAGGTAAGCCCAGAGGAGTTTGGCCCGGTTCCAGGCTCTCATGGTTTTAGAGTACACCGCCGCATGGCCTGGAATCCGCCCCAATGCCACCAGAGCTGCCCGAAAAACAGCAGCGGACTGAGCGGGATGGCATCCCAATGCTGCGGCAGGTTGCGCAGCACGAGATACCCGGTGCCGGCTGCCGCGAGCAGCGGCAACAGCAGGAGGCGCGCGGCCGGACTCCGCGGGAACGCGCGCGCCAGCGGCTCCTCGGGCCGCTGCGCAAAGTACTGCGACGTCCCGAAGCCGTAATGCCGCATACGGGCGAGATAATCGCGCATCCGGAAGACGCCGGAGTAGTGCGTCACGCGGGCGCGCGGCTCGAAGCGCAGCCGGAAGCCGAGCGACCGCGCGCGCGCCGTGAAGTCCCGGTCCTCGCACATGGCGAGCGATTCGTCGAACGCGCCGGTGCGCGCGGCGGCTTCGCGGCGGAAGATGAGGTTCGAGGTCGAAAGATGCGCCTGCGGGCCGGCCGGGAGGCGCGGTGAGAGCACCGGCCCATCGGTCGAAAGATACTCGAGGCGCGCGGCAAGCCCGCGGCGGCCCGCGGCGCGCGATCCGCACAGGAAATCGGCGCTGCCGGCCGCCAGCGCATCGAACAGCACGGCGGCCCAGTCCGGCTCGGCCACGCAGTCGTCGTCGAGGAAGTAGAGCACGTCGCCGCGCGCTTCCGCGAGCCCGCGGTTGCGCGCGCAGCCGTAACCGCGCCGCGGCTCCGCGATGTAGCGCGCTCCGTGCTGCCGCGCCACGGCTTCCGTCTCCGCATCCGGTCCGTTGTCGATGACGACGATCTCATCCACCGGCCGTGTCTGACGGCCGAGGGCTTCGAGCGTTTGGGCCAGCAGCGCTGCCCGCCGCAGCGTGATGATGATGAGCGACGTCATCGGATCAGGCACCCTACGGGCGCGGCTTGCGGCACCAGCAGAAGTACCCGAGCGTGTAATCGCGCCGCCGGTCGAGCGGATCGAGAAGATAGCAGAGGGCGGGCACGATCAGCGCGAAGACCGGCGCCAGCAGCACGAACACCAGCCAACGCCACCCCTTCTGCAGGAAGCCGAGCACGGCCATGAGCCGGAAGCTGATGTTCCAGAACAGGCCGCCGAGCGCCTCGACGCGGCTTTCGAGCCCCGCCTTGGCGAACAGGTATTCGAGGCCGTACCGCGTGTAGCGGAAGAAATCGTTGGGGTGCTGGTGGATCTCCCAATCCTGCACCGTGGTGAGGATGAGCTGTCCGCCCGGCTTGAGCACGCGCGCCATTTCGGCCACCGAAACCGCCGGCTCTTTGATGTGCTCCAGCACCTGGATGTTGACCACGGCATCGAACACGCCGGAGGCGAAGGGCAGGTCGCAGATATCGGCCTGCACGTCGATGCGCGAGTAGTCCCAGGTCTTGTCGCCGATGCCGCGGTCCATCTTGATATAGCGGGTGTGCGCGAACAGCGCCGCGTGCGGGCACTCGCCCGCGCCGGCATCGAGCACCAGCGCGGATTTCGGCACCGCGGCCGCGGCCGCGCGCAGCCGCTCGTTGAGCGCTGTGTGGAACGGGTCCATCCAGCGCATCACGAATCGCGGGATGAACGGCTCGACGCGCTTGCGGAACGCGGGCTTAAACAAGGCTTGCCAGCCTCACAGCAACCCGCCTCACAGCAACCGCCACGGCGAAAAGATCAGATTTTTCGTATGGAAGCATTCGTGCGTGCAATGGCAGCCGCGGCCGACCTTCTGGCGCAGCGCCGTGGCTTCGAAATCGTGCCATAGCCGGTCGAAATCGAAATCGTAGGCCTTCAAATTTCCGATGGGCTTCAGCAGCTCGCAGAAGTAGACGTCGCAGTTGGCATCGATCACACAGCTCACGTCCCCGGCGTTGCAGGCGATATCCTTGGGATGCCCCTGCATCTCGCGCATATAGTAGCCGTTCAGCACGGAGCGGCCGGCGGTCGCGAGCATCCCGCTGAGAACTCCCCAGCGCCCGCGGAAATAATGCCGGCACTGCCGCAACTGCAGCTCGGAGATCTCTTCGTACTGCTCCGGCGTGGGCGGCTGGAGGTTCGGGTCCATCCACGAGCCGCGCAGGATATTGACCGAGTGGTAATCGAGCTTCCATTCCTCGAGGCCAAGCTGCAGCAGCTTTTTCACGTCCTCCACGTTGTGCCGCATGAGCGTGGTGACCACGCTTAACGCCAGCCGCGAATCCCGCGCGCGGATCTCGCGCAGCGCCTGCAGGGTCGCCATTGCCTTGGCGTAGTTGCCGGGGACGCCGCGCACGCGGTCGTGCTCCGGGCCGACGCCATCGAGCGAGATCGCAACATTCAGCCGGAATGCCGCCGGGTTCGCCAGAATCCCGTTCACCGAATTCGCGATGACGTTGGTCTGAATCGCGTTCGTCGGGATATTGATGTGGCGCACGCGGTTGCGATCGATGAAGATGTGGCAGATGCGGTCGATATCCTTGCGCAGGAACGGCTCACCGCCGGAGAGATCGAGCCAGACCATCTCCTCCATCGCCGAAGAAATCCGCTCCACCTGCTCGATTTTGAGCGATTCGCCCTGGTTGAGGCTCTGCCAGTAGAAGCAGGTGCCGCAGCGGGCGTTGCAGTGGTCGGTAATGAAAAGGATGAGGTGGACCGGCTTGCGCGTACGGCGCGAGAGGCGCTTCCAGGAGAGAATGTCGGTCGCAAGCATGCGGTTAGGGCCGAAAGTTCAATTGTGGCACAGAGCGCCCCTACCCGCCCGCCCGCACCTTGCGCGCCGATTCGACACCCACGACCGGCAGCGCGGGATCGTTCAGCAATCCGATCTGTTTCAGCACCGAAGCCTGATCCCAGTAGATGTGCTCGTGCGCTAGCTTGCCGTCGCGGAACTTCACAATCGCGACTACCGCGACTTCGACGTAACGGTTCGTCGGGGCGACGCCCGGCAGCAGCCACGGCATTTCCTGGGTGTGGGTGAAGGAGAGGATCATTTCATCCACAAGTTGGTCGTCCCCGACCGTCAGCGAGACCGGCGTGAGCTTCGTGTCCGGCGGCATGGCCGGAATGAAGTCGCGCGAATAGAATTGGCGCAAGGCGGCCTTTCCCGAGCCGCCGGTCAGCGCGGGAACGTGATTGACGTAGGCGTCTTCCACCATCGTGGCCAGAGTCGCTTCCGTGTCCTTGGTGGCGAACTCGTGCCGGGTGTGCTCTTCCCACAGCCGGGGCAGGTCCTCGCGTCGCATGCAGCAATTCTAGCCGATGCGGGCCGGCGGATCGAGGCGGCAACGCCCGGCCCAGCTACCGGATGCGGCCCGGGGAATTTCACACGGCGCTCCCGCCGGAGGCGCGGAAGAGGCGCTCGCTCATTGGGCGCCGCACACGCCCGCGCCGGCCGCGCCGCACGCCCGTTCGAGCGCGGCGCGCGCGCTGGGGATCTCCTCGGCGGCGCGCTGCAGGTGGCGGATGCCCTCGGCCGCGGTGCGCCGGTCGAGCACCAGCAGAGCGCCGAGGACGTAATGCGCGTGGGTGTTGGACGGGTCGGCGCGCAGTGCGGCTCGCGCGTGTTCCACGGCTTCCGGCAACCGGCGGTCGCAGGCGTCGACGAATGCCAGGTTGGTGAGGTCGATCGCGTTCGGCCCCGCGATGGCGAGCGATTGCTCGATCTCCGGCCGCGCCGCGGCGGGATCGCCCATGCGGATGTACAGCGCGCCGAGGTTCGAATGCGCCGCCGCGAAATCCGGCGAGAGGCGGATTGCTTTCCGCAACTGCTCGAGCGCCTTCTCGTTCTTGCCCGTCTCGACGAATTTCTGCGCGGAGGCCGCCGCCTCCAGGGCCTTGGGAGATGGCGGGTGCTGCAGCTGACGCACGGAAATCGTTTCCGGGGGGCCGGGACGCTCGGCCCGCGGCAGGTTGATATCGAGAGTCGCGGGATGCGCGTATACGGATACGAGTTCCTCGGTGACTGTGCCGCCGCCGCGCGCGCCTCGGATGCGTAGCATGTAATCGCCGGGCGGGACGCCGCGAAGGTCGAAACTGCCGTCGGTATGAAGATCTGTCCGGAAAGTATCGGTCCGCGAGGCCAGGCCCGTTAACTCCACCACATAGCCGTAGAGGAACGGCTCATCGCTATGTACCGTGCCTTTGACCTCGATCGTCTGCACCTCCTGCGCGCCGGCCCGGAGACAGGCGAACAGAATCATAAGAAAGGCGGCATTCCGCCGCACACACGGATAGCCCAAGTAATCCTCCTGTAGCTTTTGAGTTGTTCCGGCGGGGGAATTTTGAAGTCTGTAAGGGGTCTGTGGCGAGGACTCCGCTTACTTACACTTTCAGGGTAGCAACGGGGCGGCGGCGCCGCAATCGAAAGTTTGTATGAAGGTTATTGCATTGCCGTTTCAG
>DATGMB010000071.1:0-15676 GCA_035293845.1 Bryobacteraceae bacterium | reverse complement strand
CAGAGTCAGCAGATCCAGCGCCGGCGGGCAGTCAATCAGAATGAAGTGGTATTCCTTCCGCAACGCCGCGATCCGGTGCCGCAGCCGAAGTTCGCGCTTTTCGATATCGACCAGCTCGAGATTGGCGCCGATCAGATTTTTGTCCGCTGTAATGACGCTGAGCCCTTCGAACTCCGTGGCGATCACCGCGTCCTGCGGTGAGGCATCCCCCAGAAGCACGTGATAGAGGCTCGGCCGGTCCGCGTTCTTCGTGACGCCCAGCCCGGTCGTGGCGTTGCCCTGGGGATCGGAATCGATGACCAGAATCTTCAGATCGTTGGCAGCCAGAGCGGCTGCAAGGTTAATGGCGGTAGTAGTCTTGCCCACTCCGCCCTTCTGATTGGCAATGGCGAATACTCGGCTCAAGTTGGTAATCCTAACATGGTTGCATTCCGTCCGCATTCGCACGAGGTGAGGGTGTTTCACGTGAAACTCAGCCTATGTTTCACGTGAAACGCCGATAGGCTCCCGCGAGATCCGCAAATACCGCTGCTTCCCCCACGGCAGCGCGATGGCGTCCCAAGATGCCCCCCACTCCGTAGGCGGCTCTTCGACTCCTCCCAGCAACGCCCACCGCGCCCCGAAGCGTTCCGCCGCAGCCTCCAGATCCCTATAGCTGACCGCGCGCGACACCACCCAATCGAACCCCTTACCGACATCCTCCGCGCGCCGGGCCACCACCCGCACATTGCCAAATCCCCGCGTAGCCTCCTGCAGAAACACTGCCTTGCGCTGATGCGACTCGATCAACGTAACCGCCAGCTCCGGCCGCGCAACGGCCAATGGAATCCCCGGAAATCCCGCCCCCGAACCGACATCCGCCACCCGCTCCCCAGCGGTGGCCGGTAGTCGCTCCGACAAAAAGAGCGATTCGCAATAGTGCCGCTCGACCGCCTCCTCCAGCGCCTCCACCCGCGTCAGGTTCAGCACCCGGTTCCACCGGCACATCAGCTCATAGTGCCGCTCCAGAAACGCTGCCTGCTCCTCGCCGATCCTGGAGCACCGCCGCAGCAGCTCCCGAAAGCCGCTCACGAAGCGCGCCCGGAAGCCTGACCCGCCGCCCGCAGGCTAACGTACACATCCAAAACCGCGATCGCCGCCGGCGTAACACCCGGAACTCGCGACGCCTGCGCCAGCGTCTGCGGCCGAACCCGCTCCAGCTTCTCCGCCACTTCCCGCGACAATCCGGGGATCCCCCGATACTCGAATTCCGCAGGAATCACCCGGCCCGACGCTTCCCGCAGCCGGCTCATCTGGCGTTCCTGCTGCGCGATATACCCGCTGTACTTCGCCTCCGTCTCCACCGTCTCGAGCACGCCCCGCACCGGTTCCTCGCCCAGCACCTCGGCGATCCACGGTCCCAGGTCCCGAATCGACGCCTCGGGCCGCCGCAGCCACATCGCATTCCGGTGCCCTTCGAGCGCCGCGCGCAGCTTGGAAATCTGTCCCTGCTTCCGCTCAAACAATGCCCAGCGGTCGTCCCTCACCAGCCCAATCCTCCGCCCGATGGGCGTCAAACGTGCGTCCGCGTTGTCGATCCGCAGGTGCAGCCGGTACTCCGCCCGCGATGTGAACATCCGGTACGGTTCATCCGCCCCCTTCGTGATCAAATCATCGATCAGAATGCCGGTATATCCGTCCGTCCGCCCCAACACCACCGGTTCGCGCCCGGAGACCCGGCAAGCCGCGTTCATCCCTGCCACCAGCCCCTGGCAGGCCGCCTCCTCATAACCCGATGTCCCATTGATCTGCCCCGCCAAGTACAGCCCCGCGATCGACTTCACCTCCAGCGTGTGCGCCAGCTCCCGCGGATCGATCGCATCGTATTCGATCGCGTATCCCGGGCGGATCATCTCCGCATCTTCCAACCCCGGAATCGACGCCACCATCGCCGCCTGCACATCGATCGGCATGCTCGTCGACATGCCGTTCACGTACACCTCGTTGGTGTCCAACCCCTCGGGCTCCAGGAAGATCTGGTGCCGCTCCTTGTCCGGAAACTTCACGATCTTATCTTCGATCGACGGGCAATACCGCGGCCCGATTCCCTCGATCTGCCCGCTATACAACGGCGACCGCGGGATCGCCTCCCGCAGAATCCGCCGCGTCTCTTCCGTCGTGTAACCGATGTGGCAATGGATCTGCTCCCGCTCGATCCGCGCCGTCAGAAACGAGAATGGCGTCGGCTCCGCATCCCCCGGCTGCGGCTCGAACCGGCTCCAGTCGATCGTCCGCCCGTCCAGCCGCGGCGGCGTCCCGGTCTTCAGCCGCGTCCACGCCAACCCCAGCGTCCGCAACTGCTCGCCAAGCAACTGCGACGGCGCTTCGCCGTTCCGCCCGCAACTGTACCGCGCCTCACCCACGTGCGCCAGGCCGTTCAGGAACGTCCCGGTCGTCACCACCACCGCCGACGCCGCGAGCGACCGCCCGTCCCGCAACTGCACGCCCGTGACGCGCCGCCCCCCACCCTCGACCTCCGCCAAAATGAGCCCCGCTACCTCCGCCTGCAGAATCCGCAGGTTCGGCTCCCGCTCCAGCACCTCGCGCATCCGCACGCGGTATTGCTTCTTATCCATCTGCGCCCGCGGCGACCACACCGCCGGACCCCGGCTCGTGTTCAGCAGACGGAACTGAATCCCGACCGCATCCGCCACTTCCGCCATCACGCCGCCCAGCGCATCCACTTCGCGGACCAGGTGCCCCTTCGCGATCCCCCCGATCGCCGGGTTGCACGACATCTGCGCGATCAGGTCCAGGTTCATCGTGACCATCGCGGTTCGCAGCCCCATCCGCGCACACGCGCGCGCCGCCTCGCACCCCGCGTGCCCGGCGCCGATCACGATTACGTCATAACTCTGCGGCATTGCTACCATTGTAGCCAGCCCCCATGAAAATCCTTGTGATCGGCTCCGGCGGCCGCGAACACGCCCTTTGCTGGAAACTCGCCCAATCCCCCGGCGTCGAACTCTTCGCCGCCCCCGGCAACCCCGGTATGGCCCGACTCGCTACCTGCCTCCCGCTTGACCAGGCCGAGTCCCTCACCCCCGACCTCACCGTCGTCGGCCCCGAAGCGCCCCTCGTCGAAGCCATCGTCGACCGCTACCGCGCCCGCGGGCTCCGCATCGTCGGCCCCACCGCCGCCAACGCGCGCCTGGAAGGCAGCAAGAGTTTTGCAAAGCACTTTTTTGAACAGAGCGGAATCCCCACCGCGCGCTTCGCAACCGTCGCCACCCCCGAAGACGCGCGCCGCGCCCTCGATCGCTTCGGCTTCCCCGTCGTCCTCAAAGCCGACGGCCTCGCCGCCGGCAAAGGCGTCGCCATCGCCCAGGACCGCGCCGAAGCGGAAACCGCCCTCGCGCGCCTCGCCGGCCCGCTCGTCATCGAGGAATTCCTCCGCGGCGAAGAAGTCAGCTTCATCGCCCTGTGCGACGGCCGCGACGCCCTGCCACTAGCCCCCACCCAGGACCACAAGGCCGCCTATGACAACGATACCGGCCCCAACACCGGCGGCATGGGCGCCTACTGCGATTCCGCGATCCTCACCGAGCGCCAGTCCCGCGACGTCCTCGACCGCATCATTCTCCCTACGGTCGAGCGCACCGCGTTTACCGGCTTCCTCTACGCCGGCCTCATGATGACCGCGGACGGCCCCAAAGTCCTCGAGTTCAACGTCCGCCTCGGCGACCCCGAAACGCAGCCCCTCATGCACCGCATGGAATCGGATTTCGTTCCCGTCCTGATGGCCGCCGCCGAAGGACGCCTCGCCTCCGCGCGAATCGACTGGCGCCCCGGCCCGAGCGTCTGCGTCGTCCTCGCCTCGCGAGGCTATCCCGAGAGCTCCGAATCCGGCCGCCCCATCTCCGGCATCGAAGCCGCGGAGCGCGAGGGCGCCACCGTCTTCCAGGCCGGCACGCGACTCGGCCCCGAAGGACTCGAAACTGCCGGCGGCCGCGTCCTCGGCGTCACCGCCTCCGGCCCCGATCTCGCCGCCGCCATCGCCACCACCTACTGCGCCGTCTCTCACATTCACTTCGATGGCATGCACTACCGCCGCGATATCGCCCGCAAAGGCCTCACTCATTCCGCCCCCGGCCGTCCTTAAGCCGCCGCGGAAAACGCCGGCATTGCCCGGCGCGGCAAGTTCCTTCGCTGATGAGCCCGCCGACGGATCGAGACAGCGCGCCGCGCCGGCCAGGAACTGGAACAAACTCCACCCCGTGAACTCGACATCGCCGATACGCAAATGGACGCGTTAAGGGCGGCCACGGCCGGCCGTGGCCGCCGCCGCTCCTATTTCTTCTGCTCGACCGGCCCGCCGATCGGAATTTGCCGGCGGTTGCTCTTCCGCTCCGGAATCGGCAGCGTTACTTCGAGCACGCCGTTGTCGAAATGAGCCTTCGCCTGATCGACCTTCGCGCCCTCGGGAAGCGGAATCTCGCGGTAGAACTTCCCGTAACGGCGCTCGGAACGGAAGACTCCCTCGCGCTTCTCCTCATGCTCGGATTTGCGCTCGCCCTGAATAACCAGAGAATCCTCCGTCGCCTCGATCTTCACGTCCTCCGGCTTCAGACCGGCCAGTTCGGCGCGTACCTGCAGATTGCCGTTCTGCTCGCTCACTTCAATCGCGGGCATCCACGCGCCGTTGCCGAACTCCTCGCCAAAGCTGCGGGCGAACACGCGGTCCATCTCCTCACGGAAGCGCCGCATTACGGAGAAGGGATCCCGGAAGAACTCCGACGGCGTGCGCCACCACGACAACGGGTCCCAATCGCCCCAGGTCGCGAGCTCACTCTCGCCTCGCCTGGCAACAGCCTTCTCGTCCTTCTGATTTTTCTTCACATCGACTTCCGCCATACGATCATTCCTCCTCTTCCATTAGGATTGGGATCGAGGTTCCTCGACCCGCAAATGATTCGTTACCGAAAACGATCCGTGCACCTGACGGGCCTTCATCTCCGCCAGGGTACGGTCCATCTGGTTTGCCACCACGCCTTCGAGCGTGATGTCGCCGTTCTCCACGATGATGTGGATGGGCGGCATCGCCTGATGCGCGTAGCGATTCAGAGCGGGCGTTCCGTAAATGGCCCGGAACGCCGCCAGCCGGATGCGATTGTCGAAAGGCGATAGCGGGAGCACCTCGATACGGTTTTCGACCCGCTCCACTCCTTCAATGCGCTTCACGGCGCGCTCCGCGTCATCTTTGAGAACGGGTTTCGTCACCTTTCCGGTCAGAACGACGGTTCCGCCGTTGACCTCGAAACCGAGGTCATCGAACACCGAGTAATACGGAAGCATCACCAGCTCGTGGCGTACTTCCCGTTCGATCCTTGCAGTTGGACTCACGGCGCTACTAGCGGCCGAAACACCCGGTACCGCGAGCAACGCCGCAAATAGAGTCGAGAACCATAGCAGCCTCTTCATTGCTACCTCCTCGTTCGGAATTTGTCAGGACTGCGGCACGAGTTCCGGCCGGAGGTCTCCCACTCTCCCACCCAGCCGTACGGACGGGCTCCCCTTCTCCCAAGGCACCGAGAACATCCGATGGCAGCGGGAACACCGGTAATAGCCGCGTACGGGCAACATCACTTGAGCGTGCATCAGCCGGCACCAACTCCGGGCCATTCTCTCGATGCCGCGATGAACCATTTCCAGCATTGCGCTTACCTCAACGTGATCGTGAGCATTAGGATTGGTCGCCGATTCTCCCGGACGCCCCTGGGCGGCGGCGTCGGAGCGGCGCTCCGCAGGAAAGAGTCCTCGGTGGAGCACCGTTCCGGCATATCCACCAATTCCCACCGCTATAGATGCAGGTATCCGCGGCTTGGTTTCATTGGCATTATCAGAAAATCTTAGTCACTGTCACGCAACCAATGACGCGCGCCGTATGCCCGCTATTCCGGTGCCAAAGGCGGATCGGCGGTGTGGCCGATGGACGCACCGCGCCCAACACCCCGCCGGCTCGCCTTCAGCGCGTATTTTGCGCAACAGCGCTAGCCTCGACCCCTCCGGCAACCCGCCTTCCGGCAGCATCCACCCGCCCGCTCTTCAGGTGAGCCTGCCCGTCCGGTAGCGCCGATCGGATCAGCCAGCGGAGGTAGAGCCCAAAAGCAAACGAGTTCACTCCGCAGCAACAGAACAGGAACAAGCCGTCAAAGGTCGCGGCTTGCCCCGTTCCGATCAACCACACCATGCCGGCCAAGCCTGCCAGAGTCATCACGAGGCTGAACAGAAACAGAAACGCCCGATCCGTCATGGCCAACTCCTCAACGCGGCGTGATCGCCAGGAAGACATTCCTGCCATCCCGGCTTACCAGTAACAACGCCGGCCGCGACCCGGAGCGGCGCAGCGCTGCGCGCAGCTCAGCCGAGGAGGTGACCGGCTGGTGGTTGACTTCCAGAATCACGTCATCCGGCTGGATGCCCGCTTCCGCCGCCGGCCCCGCGGGATCGACGTCTTCCACGATCACGCCGCGCGTCCCACGGCCCAGCCCGAGCCGGCCCGCCGCTTCCGGCGTCAACGGTTCCACCGTGACCCCGAGAAGCTCTCTGCCGCTCGCCGGGCCACCCGATCCGGATGCGCTCTCCCGGTTCGCCGGGAGTTCGCCCAACCGTGCATGGAGTTCCTCCTGCCGGCCGGCGCGAAGAACCGTCAGCGTGACCTCCGTCCCCGGAGCCATTCCGGCGATATGATTGCGCAGCGCATTCGCGTCATCGACCCTCATGCCGTTCACCGCCGTAATCACATCCCCCGGCTTCACACCGGCGCGCTCCGCAGGACCATCGCGATCGACCGAATTCACCAGCACGCCCCGAACCTCCGCAAGTCCGAGGCTCTTCGCCAGGTCCGAAGTAATCTCCTGAATGCCGGCGCCCAGCCTGCCGCGCCGCACTTTCCCGCCCGCCTTCAGTTGTTCCATCACGTTGCGCGCCATATTGGACGGAATCGCGAAGCCGATTCCAATGTTGCCGCCGGATGGAGAGAGAATCTGGCTGTTGATCCCGATCAACTCGCCGTGCGCGTTGACCAGCGCTCCTCCCGAATTGCCCTGGTTGATCGCCGCATCGGTTTGCAGGAAGTCTTCAAAGCTGCCATCGCTGAGGCCTGTCGCCCGGCCTTTCGCGCTGATGATCCCCGCCGTCACCGTCTCGCCGATTCCCAACGGGTTTCCCACCGCCAGACACACATCGCCCACGCGGACTCGATCGGAATCCCCCAGTTGCAGCACCGGCAGTCCGGTCGCCTCGATCTTCAGCAGCGCCAGATCGCTCGGCGGGTCCGAGCCGATGAGCTTCGCGGCAAATGACCGCCGGTCGCTCAGATCGACCGAGATCTCCTCCGCCCCGTCGACCACGTGGTGATTGGTCAGAATATAACCGTCCGCGCTGACAATCACGCCCGATCCCAAAGCGTGCTCCACCAGCGCCCGATCCTGGCGAGGACGGCTTCCGGAACGGCCGCCGAAAAATCGCTGGAAGAATGGATCGTCGAAGAACGGAAATTGCTGCGCCTCGCGAACCCGGCGCGCCGACCGGATGGTCACCACGGCCGGAGCAACCCTGTCCACCACGTCCGCGTACGAGTCGCGCACGGCCGGCATGGTGCTTCGGTTCGCCGAATGCGTTTGGGCGGCGCCAGCCCACGGCAGCAACAGGCAAACGGCTGCCGCGGCGAGGAATCGCGCGCCCGCCAACGGAGTTGCACTCAAATGGTCAGTCATCGCCTCTCCTCTCTTTCCTACTGCCGGCGCACTCGCGCGCTGGCGCTCTTCGTCTCTCCCTCGGAAGCCGCCCGCGGAATGTACGTGTCCTCGACAAACACTTTGGAATGGACCGGCTTTCCGTTCGCGTCCACGATCTCGAGCGGCCCGCCAGTCGCCGGATTCACCAGCTCGATGCGGACCGTTCTTGCCGCGCTCAGGTCGCCGGGTGCGCTCGACTTGTAAGTGATCACGTAGCGCACCCGCAAGTTCTCCATCAAATCGTCGTAGATGCCCGCGAGCTCAAAGGCGCTCGCCGGCGAATACATGCGCCCGCCGGACGCCGTTGCGATCTCCTGAAGCTCCGTTCCGGCGCGCTTCCAGTCCAGTTGCGCATACGGCCCCGAAGCCGGCAGCAGCGAGAGGTGCTCCTGCAACGCGGGACCGAGATGGATCACGTAAATCGGAACGTCCAGCTCCCGAACCGCGCGAAGCGCGTCCTGGTAGTTCGCTTTGCTGAAAGTATCGATGCCCGATGAAACCACCAGCAGCGCCTTGCGCCCCGTCGCTCCCTGCATTCGCGACAACGCCCCAATCAGCGCGTCGTAGAAATTCAGCTCGGAAAACGGCGGCGTGGCCAGCGCCACCAGGCTGCTGTCGAGCGTATCGTGGCCCTGAGTAAACCCGGCCAGCTCCTCCAAAGTGTCGCCGTATCGCCAAATCGCCACGCGATCGTTCCGCCCGATCTCGTCCAGAAAACCGCGCGCCGCTTTGCCTACTTCCTCGCCAACCGCCCGGTTCAAAGCCTGATACCGCCCGCCGTATTCGAGTAGAACCCCCATCGTTACCGGCGAGTGCTCGATCTCCACCGTGGCGTTATGCTGCCGGACGCCGTTCTCGTAAACCGCGAAGTTCTCCCGGCGAATGTTCGGAATGAAATAGCCGTTCGAATCCTGCACCAGCATCTTCACGGTCACCATTCCGCTCGATGCATCGAAGTGAATCTCGGTTCGTTGCTTGCCCTGAGCGCCTTCAAACAGCGCCGCCGCTGGCCGGTTCGGCACCTGCACCTGTCCTCCTTTCGCGTTCGCGGACTGCGAATCCGGCGAGGACGACGCCAGCAGAGGCAGTACCCCCAGGGCGATACTCGCGACAGCATGGTAAGTGCGCATGTTGATCTGCTCCGAAATTTTGAAATTTCACCCGTGCGTTACGGGCTATCCCGCAGCATCGAATTCGGACAGACCGCACCCCGGCCGGGAACGGCTTCCATGCAGCAGAATCGTGAGGCTGGGCGCCTTCCAGTCGCCGGGATCTACAAACCGCGAGCCCGTGACCAACGCTCAGCAGCGGCATCGTTCGAAGTGATGCTGCTCATCGGCTAGGACGCACGAAACGAAAATTCGTTACATTCACAAAGTCAGAAAAGTTGATAATCAATTTGGCAGACTTAAGTGAATCGTGAAGATGCATACATTGACCGGTAGCCGGCAGCTTACCTGCCGGCCACCGTTGTAGGTTACTGACTGAGTTAGTGCCGCCGCCGCGCCTCAACCGCCCGGCGGATTTCATGCCGCTCGACCCGCGGCTCCACGGGGCGAACCCATGCATACGGATGCGCATACGTACTGCGGGTGATCCATTCCCGCCGCCACGGCTGTCCGGCCACCAGAACCTCGTGCGAGGGCCAGACGAACCCGGCCTTAGCCCACCCGAAGGGCACAAAGAAGGTGCCGATCCATACCGGCGGCCCCCACGAGATCGCCGCGCTCACCGCCACCCGCCCGGCCGGGCGCGCGAACACAACCACGGGATCGTAGACCGGCACGTAAATGTAGGCCGGATCGGCCGGCAGGATCTCGATGTATCCCGGATACCGCGCCACCCGGACATACTGGTTGCCCACAAGGTACCCGTATTCATCGGCCTTGCGCCGCATCCGTTGCACCGCCTCCATCACCTCCGGCCGCTGCGCCAGCACGGCATCCCCGAGCTGCCGCGTCCACGCCATGTCCCGGCTCATCGGGTCCAGCACGGACGGGAACGGCAGCAGCGCGAGAACGCTCGGATCCCAGGGGAGATGATCGTCCTGGATCGCCTTCGCGAGTTGCTCGCCATGCAGATAACTATGGTCGTCGGCCCAGCGATCCGCATCCGGTATCTGCTCCGGGAAGGTCGATGCCGTCAGGACCTGCGCCAGCAGAGGATCGGGATAAAGGGCGATCCGCGAAACCAGCCGATCGAGTTGCTCCGGACCCAGCGCCACCGGCTGAGCCGAAACCGGAATCGCAAGAACCGAAAGCATGAGTGCCAATAAGGCCGCCACTTTGAATTTCCTGATCATCAGTCTTTACTCCTTTCTGCCCGAAGTAAGGGCCATGCTCCTCCAAGGAACGGCAGGGCAAAAAAAAGGCAGCGCCGCCTGCCACGCCGGCACTGCCCCGGGGGTAAATCCATGAACCAGACTACGAGATCTTATGCCCGATGACCTCGGTCATGCGGCGCTCCCGTTCGCGGGACTTGACGGACTCGGGACGCATAAATTGGTATCCGGCGCCCATCCCTTCAATCCACATGGCGTCCAGCACATACTCGCGGCCGTCGCTCCGCAGAACCAGTTCGGTCTTCGGCGCCGGATCGAGTTTCTCCGCCGGCATCGCCTGCACCAGCGTTTCGAAAACCATACCGCCGTCTTTGTATACCGCGAAGACGTTCCGCACCCCCGGCAGCGGCCGGATCACGTATTCACCCGGCGACAGCCGATGCTCTCCCGCCAGAATGGAGTAGGGCAGGTGAACGTCGATCGCAGAGAACGCCTGGGCTTTCGCCTGGAAAGACGCCACAGTAAGCACTGACAACACAAAAAGCGCACGAACAGTTCGCATAACCAATACCTCCTGAAATGTTGAGAGTGTTTTTGAAGCGCCTGCTCCGAACGGGAGCCAGGCCCCAAGGCTGAGCGCCTCGGACTTACACCCGAAATGACGCGCTGCCGTATCCTGTGGTTACAGAAGCCAGCCCGGCAGCGTAACCCAAGCTTACTACCGGCACACCCGGTGGAGGTCCGTGCGGCTCGCCTTCGAGCCAGGGCCGCAACGGTCACGCGCTCCTCGCATTCCTGCTTGCGTCTCCGAGCCTCAGCCTTGCTGGCGCCGGACCCGCAGATTCACTGCGCCAACCGCCGCGGCAATATCTGCGTCCGCTGCGGCCTGCACGGAACCGCACAAACTCACTGCGGCGCGCCATAACCTCGTGTTGTTGAACCCGGCTTAGTCGTCCTAGCATGGAGGGCGGAGGGCAATTCCCATGCAAATCCCGGATTACCGCGCGCTCCTGTTGCTTTCGCCAGAAGACGGCATGGCCGCGATTGCGGCCGCATTCCGCGATTACACCAGAATGCTGGACCACGGTATCGGGCTTTGGCCGGCGTCGAGAGCCCGGCAATGTTTGGAAGCCTTTTCCGCGCTGCTCGGCTCGGGTGAACCGCGCTCCGCGGAAGACGCTGGCAGGTCCACACCGCTGGGCGCTCCGGTTCCCGCGCCCGCCGTCCGCATCGCTCTGAACGAGTGCGAGGTCCGCCCGTCTGCGGACGCGTTTCGCGAACGGCTCCTCCGCAATTTCACGCGGTCTGGCGTTCCGAAAGGCGAGCGTCTGGAAAGCCTGACAGTCCAGCTTCACATCGGGCCCGAGGAGCCCTTGCCGGCCGCCGTCGCGGTGGAAGTGCCGGTTCTCGAACCCTGCCGGAATTGCTCCGGCACCGGGCACGTCGATTTCTTCCGTTGCACGCTTTGCGGCGGAAGGGGATGGATCGAATCCGCGGCAGTGGTCCACGAGCGCATCGGCCCCGCGGCCGCGCTCGAGCGTTCCTTGCTGCCGTTCGGAATTGAGAACTGCTATCTGCGCATCGAGGCCATCGGCGCCTGATTTTCGGCGTTGCCCGCACGCCGCCAGTCTGCTCCATCGGATGGAATCGCCGGTTCGGCGGCCGCGAAGCGCCTGCACACCGGACAAAACACATACGGCCGCCGGCCCGCCGCCATCAGCAGTTTCTGCTCATACGAAACTGCCGCCTCCCGATGGCATCCGGGACAGCGAGCCCCGATCGATTCCGGCGCCGGACCGGATCTTTTCGATAAGAGCTGCATGGATCGCCTCCCGAGTAATTGCTCCCTTATGGGATACGTCCAGCTCGCGGCGCGCTCAGCCGCGCTCGAAACCGGCGGCAAAGCACGCCGTAGTGCCGGTTGCGGGTTGCCTTGCGGCGGAGCGGCTTCACGAACCGCCCGGCCCGGCAATGCCCCAGCCATTTCCTCCCTTTCCGATGCGGGAACGGGCGGGCAGGTTTCGCCCCAAACGCATCCTCGTTGGGCCGCGCTCACGGGCCCCGGCATGGCGGTCAGGAAGGTGATCGCGGCGGCACGCAACCCCGCATGCACAGGGGCCAAATCCGCCACCCCGATTCCCCCCGCCCTCACGCGCCAGTGGCCGCGCCCACCGCGCACTTCACGATCTCCACCAGCCGCTTGTTCGTATACGGCTTCTGAATGAAACCCGCCAGATCCTTACGGCTGAACCGCCGGAGCGCTTCCGCTTCCTGATACCCGCTGGAGAGGACCACGCGGAGGCCGGGCCTCACGGCCTGCAAAGCCCGGAACGTCGCTTCACCATCCATGACGGGCATCGCCAGGTCCAACAGAACGACATCGATACGGTCGCCGGACCGCCGCACGATATCGGTAGCCATCCGGCCGTTCTCCGCGCACACCACCGAAAAACCGCTTTGCTCCAGCACCGACCGGGCCGTTCGCCGCACAATGTCTTCATCGTCCACCACCAGCACCGTGGTCAATCTCTGCGCTTCGGCGCTTCCGTCGGCCGCGCGCGGTGCGTATGCCGGAAACAGGATCGTGAACGTGGTGCCCCGGCCCGGCCGGCTCTCGATGCGAACCCCGCCGCTATGGCCGCGAACCACGCCGTGAACGGCCGCCAGCCCCAGTCCCCGGCCCACGAATTTGGTTGTAAAAAAGGGATCGAAGATCCGCGCCAGCGTGGCCTCGTCCATGCCCGCTCCATCGTCGGCCACCTGGAGCGTCGCATACGTCCCTTGCCGCAGCGGAGTGCCGTCGGCGCCCGCAATCCCGGCGCCCGCGGTCACCTCCTCGGTGCCCGTCGACACCGTCACATGGCCCGCACGGTCCTCCGGTATCGCTTCCGCCGCGTTGAGAACCAGGTTCATCACCACCTGCTCCAACTGGCTTTCATCCCCCTCCACGGCGGGCGTTTCCGCGCCGAGTTCCAGGCGCAGCTCCACTCGCTTCGGGATCGACGCGCGAAAGAAATCGTCCAGACGCCGCACCAGGTCCGAGAGGTTCATCGGGCGAACGATGAAGCTGCCCTTCCCGGAGTACGCCAGCATCTGTCCGGTGAGCTTGGCGGCTCGCTCGGTTGCCGCAATCGCATCCTGCAGCAGGCGTTGCGAGGCGTCGCTGGGCGGCAGCGCATCCGCAACCAGACTGATGTTTCCCAGGATGCCCGTCAGCAGGTTATTGAAATCGTGCGCGATTCCGCCGGCCAGAATGCCGAGGCTCTCCAGCTTCTGCGTGTGGCGGATCTGCTCCTGGTAGCGGTCGTACTGCTGGAGGTAGTCGCGGAATTCGTATTGCCGCCGCCTGGCGCGCACGGCCGCCTGCGCCGTCATCACCAGCGTCACCACCCGCAGCGGCCGCTCCAGAAGGGTCACGTTGGCGCTCTCCGCCAGCGTGCGGAACAGGTGCCCGTTCGCCTCCTCATAGGCGTCGGTGGCGCCCAGCATCGCGATCGGAAAGTCCGACCAGGCCGGTTGCGCGCTCAATACCTGCAGCAGACGGTCTACGCCCTGCTCATCCAGAGCCTCCTCGGCGATCAGGGCGGCAGCCGCGCCCTCCAGAATCGCATCCCCCAGTTCGGCCAGGTCGCGGCAAATACAGCCATCCAGACCCGCCCCCGCGAGCTGCTCCCGAATGAGCGGCGCATCCTGGCCGACCGGCGCCAGGATCAAAACACGTTCATCCTTCTGCGACATCTTGCAACAGACTGCCCTCCGCGCCGCCGAATAACGGCGTCCCCGTGAGCACACCGTGAAACGCCGCCAGCGGTTCGCCGATGCGAATGCCCTGGGAACTGAATGCGAGTTCCCGAATCGTCCGCTCATGCTGCCCATGCCGCTTCTTCACCACAGAGATCGCCTGGCGGACCTCTCCGGCGGCCTCGAAGAATCGCAGCATGATCACCGCATCGGCCAGGTAGCTGACCTCCACTGGAACCTGCAGCATGCCGCCGAGGATCCCATGCTGCGCCACCGTCAGCAGCGTCAACACGCCTTGCTGCGCCAGGTAGGTGAGCAGCTCGTGCATCTGGATCAGCAGGTGCCGTTCCGTGGGCATCGCGTTGAGATACCCGTTCAAGCTGTCGATCACGATCATTCGCGTCCCCGCCTCGACAGCTTTGCGGACCCCCCACGCGAACTCGTCCGGCGACATCTCGGCGGGGTCCACCTGCTGCAGGTGAATCGTCCCGCTCTCGATGTATGGCAAAAGATCGATCCCCAGGCTGCGGGACCGCGCCAGGAACGTTCCCCGCGTCTCTTCGTAGATGTAGCAGGCGACTTTGCCGCCCCGGCCCGCCTCCGCCGCGGCATACTGGCTGATCAGCGTGGACTTTCCCGCGCCCGCCGGCCCCATCAAGAGCGCGCTCGAGCCGCGGGCCAGTCCGCCTCCCAGGAGCGTATCCAGCTCGGCCACGCCGCTCGCCGCCGTCTCGGTTCCCATGGCCGCCGGGTGCTCGGCGGCAACCAACCGTGGATAGACCGTGAGGCCTCCCCGCCGGATCGCGAAATCATGGAAGCCCTCGCGGAATTCGGCGCCCCGCATCTTGACCACCGACAGCCGCCGCCGCGGCACACCATAGTCGATGTTGAGCCGCTCGAGGAACAGCACGCCGTGCGAGATGCTCTGCAGCGAAGACTCCCCTCCCTTCGCTCCCGTGCAGTCGTCCAGAAGGAGCACGGTGCAGTCCCGCGCGGAAAAGTACTGCTTCAGCGCCAGAATCTGCCGGCGGTACCGCAGGTCCTCACGTGCCAGCAATCGCAGCTCGGAGAGCGAGTCGAAGACGACTCTCGCCGGTTGCAGCCGGTCCACCTCGTCCAGAATCCGCTTCGTGGTTTCGTTCAGCTCGATCTCCGCGGGGTGGAATACCGTATACTGCCGCTCGGGTTTCAGGCGGTCTTCGATGTCGCTCAATTCAAAGATGTCGATCCCGTCGAGCGACCAGCCATGCGACCGCGCGATCGCGCGAAGCTCCCGCTTGCTCTCCGAGAGCGTGACGTAAAGCCCCTTCTCTCCGCGGCTCCTACCCTCCATGAGGAACTGCATTCCGAGCGTGGTTTTGCCCGCGCCCGGATCGCCTTCGATCAGATAAAAATGGCCGCCCGGGAATCCGCCGCAAAGCACATCGTCCAGACCGCTAATGCCGGTCGGCACGCGGACTTCCGAATCGGGGCCCTCTGGAGTTAATGTACGGTCGATTTTCTCCATCTTTCCGTCCAATCTCGAGACCCGTTCTCTTTTTCATTTTCTCCAGCGGCTCCGCTGCACCGCAACATCCCGGCCATCCGGCAACGGCGCCGGCGCAGTGACAGCGTCCGCCTGATGAACCGGACGATGGGGTTGTTCTGTGAGTTTCGTAATGAATCGGCTCGCCGCGCACGCTCGCCGAAGGCCTACCGCGCGCGCACTCGGCAGCCCGGGGATCAGGCTTTCTCTGCCGCGTCTCCATCCTCCCGGTCGTAGAGCTTCCGGAGCTCGGCGGCGCTCGGCGTATTCCGCACCATTTCTTCGGCCTCATGCGCAAAGGTCCGCATCGTCTCCAGCAATTCCCACTCGCGCCCGACAGATACATATAAG
>DATGMB010000070.1:0-17935 GCA_035293845.1 Bryobacteraceae bacterium | reverse complement strand
AGCACGTCCTGCGCGCGCTTCCGCTCGATGGCGTAGCGGAGCGAGCGGGTCAGGGTGTGGTTGGTGAGGTGGTCCTTGACCAGGTAATCCTGCGCATGCGCCTGCACGATTTCGAGCGCGAACTGCTCGTCGGTGCTGCCGCTCAGCACCACCACGGGTGTGTGCGGCGCCGCGCGATGGATCGCGGCCAGCGTGTCCAGCCCGTCGCTATCCGGCAGACCGGGGTCGAGGAGCACTACGTCCACGCGCCCCTCCGCGAGGAGTGGAAGGGCTGCCGAAAGCCGGTCGGCGCGCACCAGCCGGAACAGGCCGGCCGGCGATTCCGCCAGGGCCGCGGAAACCAGCCGGGCGTCGCCCGGGTTGTCCTCGATAAGCAAGACGCTGACCGTTCGCGTCATCGATCCGAGAATAGCCTGACAAACGCCGCCGCGATGTCCTGGAAAGAACGTGCCGCGGGGAGCAAGCCGTTAATTCTGCGTGAGCCTCGAAACGCTGCGCCGCGTTGTCCGGTTGCGGCCAAAGTAATGGGAAAGGAATGGTGCGCCCAGAGTGATTCGAACACCCGACCTTCTGGTTCGTAGCCAGTTTAGGCAGTGTCAACGCGCGTCAGCCTAGGCGCACCATGCTTTTGGTTTCATAGATATGCGTGTGAGCGGCGTCTAATCGCGTCAGCGCAGCTTCGCGGCGGGGTGCTGCCGGTGCTGCCGGGGGCGTTGCATCGCGAAGCTCTCTATCACGCGCCGCTTCCCTGCGCCACCTCCCCTTCCGCCGCTTCCTCCGCCCGTGGCCCCGTCGATCGGCGTGCCGGCCTCGACGCCCCTGGTAGCACCGCAGGCCAATGCCGCTCCTGGCCGCTCCGTACGCTTGCCTGCCTATACGCAAATTGCGTATAGTTGGAGTGCATGGCGGATGCGCCGATGACGGTGGTGGAGACCGAACGGTTCCTGGCGGACGCGGGCTCCCTGATGGCTGACGCAGAGCGGGAAGAACTTGTGGCCTTCCTGGGCGCGAACCCGGAGCACGGCCTGATCATTCCGGGTACAGGCGGTGTGAGGAACATCAGATGGGCGTTGGCCGGCCGGGGGAAACGCGGCGGGGCGCGGGTGATCTACTACTTGCTGACCGCCTATGCCAAGAACGTGCAGGCGAACCTGAGCCGGGCAGAGTGCAACGCCATGAAGCGCCTGGTGGAGATACTCGTCGCCGGGTATCCGGCCAGGAAAAGGAGGACACGTTGATGAAGGCCAAGACCAAGCGGCCAACGAAGAAGTCGGCGGCCACACGGCCGCGCGCTGCCCGGACCGTCGGCCGGAACATTATCGAGGGCCTCGATCAGGCGATTGCATGGAGCCGCGGCGAGAGGACGAATGCGCGCGTCACGCTGCCTCAGGTGCCGGAGGTGGACGTGAAGCAGGTCCGCGCGAAGATGAAGCTCAGTCAGGCGCAGTTCGCCACGAAATTCGGTTTGCCGCCGGCCACGCTGCGCAATTGGGAGCAGGGACGGTCACGCCCCGATGCCCCGACGCGCGTGCTCCTGGCGGTCATCGACAAACATCCCGAGGCCGTAGAGGACGTACTCCAGCCGGTGCGGTGAAGCCATCTCCGGTGGGATGCACGGCTATCGTCGGCGACTGGTCTTGGGATCGGGGGCTGCCCCCGGATTTGGCGTACAGCCAAGCGATTGAAAATAATGGTGCGCCCAGAGTGATTCGAACACCCGACCTTCTGGTTCGTAGCCAGACGCTCTATCCAGCTGAGCTATGGGCGCACTTGTGGGAAAGACTGCTTCATTCAATGTAGCAGTGGGCGGCCCGCTTGCGCAACCTGCCGTTTTTCTTTGCCACAATAGCAGTTGCCGATGACCGAACGCCTCTACTACACCGATTCCTACCTCCGCGATTTCACCGCCGCCATCGTCGGCCGCTCCGCCGACAACCAGACCGTCTACCTCGACCGCACCGCCTTCTATCCAACCTCCGGCGGCCAGCCGTTCGACACCGGCCTGCTCGGCGGCGTGCCCGTGGTCGACGTCATCGACGAGGACGACCGTATCGCGCACCGCCTCGCCGCCCCCGCGCCCGCCGCCGCGCCGGTCGAGTGCGCCGTCGATTGGACCCGCCGCTTCGACCACATGCAGCAGCACACTGGCCAGCACCTCCTCTCCGCCGTCTTCGAAGAGCTCTACGCACTTCGCACCGTCAGCTTCCATCTCGGCGCCGAAAGCGCCACCATCGATCTCGAAGGCATCCCGGTCGAAACCGCCATCCTCGCCGCCGTCGAGCGCCGCGCCAATGAGGTGATCTGGGAGGACCGCCCCGTCACCGTCGAATTCTGCGATGCCGCGGACGCCCGCGGCCTGCGCAAGCCCTCCGGGCGCGAAGGAACGCTGCGCATCGTCTCCATTGAAGGCCTCGACCGCAGCGCCTGCGGCGGCACGCACCTGCGCCGCACCGGCGAGATCGGCGCCGTGCTGCTGCGCAAGACGGAAAAGATCCGCCAGGCCACGCGCGTCGAGTTCCTCTGCGGCGCCCGCGCTACCCGCCGCGCCCGCGCCGATTACGAGGCCCTCGCCCGCGCCGCGCAGTTGTTCTCCGCGCCGCTCGATGACGTGCCCGCCGCGGTCTCCGCCCAGATCGAGGCCCTCCGGGGCGCCGAGAAGTCGATCAAGAAGCTCGAAATGGATCTCGCCGCGTACCAGGGCAGGGAACTCTACGACCAGACTGCTCCGGGCGCGGACGGCTTCCGCCGCGTCACCCGCCGCCTCGACCGCGGCAGCGCCGATGCGCTGCGGGCGATTGCGCAGAATTTCACCGCGCGCGACAAATCCGTATTCGTGGCCGCGATCGCCGAGCCGCCCTCCGTCCTTCTGGCCGTCTCCGCCGATTCCGGCATCGATGCCGGCAAGTTGCTCAAGGAAACGCTGGCTGCCGCCGGCGGGCGCGGCGGCGGCGCCGCGCGCATGGCGCAGGGCAGCGTCCCAACCCGCGAAGCGCTCGAAGAAGTCCTGCGCCGCCTCGCCTAGCAGCTTCGCCCGGAGCTACAACCCGGTCTTCTTTCGCGCCCCCGCCGGTCCCAGCAGCGCCGCAATTTTCGCGCGGATATTCTGCTCCTGCTTGTCTTCGCTCATGAACGGGTCGTCGCCTTCGTACTGCGCCACGATCCGCCCCTGCCGGTCGAGGAACACCAGTCCCGGCACATGGAAAATCAGCATCGGGTTGTGCTGCATGAACGATTGTGCCACCTCAAACAGATCGAAGCCCACCGGGAACGGCGGGCTGAACTGCTCCAGGAACCGCGGCAGCATGCCCTCGCCGCCCACTTCGATGGTCGACTCCAGCACCTGCAGCCCGCGCGGTCCGAAATCCTTCTGCGCCCGCGTCAGAATCCGCGTGGTGTTCTGGCAATGCGGGCACGTGGTCAGGATGAACGCCAGGCAAACCACCTTGCCGCGATACGCGCTGAGCTCCGTCTTCTTTCCGCCCAGCAGGTTGATGGTCAGCTCCGGCGCCTGCCGCGGCAGGTCCGCGGCACAGAGCGCCGCGCAAAACAGCAGCGCGGAGGCGAGCAGGGGAACGCGCATCGGTGGGAGCACCGCTTCAGTTTATCGCAGCGGCATTCGCGGCTGGGTCCAGCCCTTCCACGCTGGTGACCGTGTCGCCCGTGCGCCGCAACTCGAAACGCCCATCGTCGCCCGTCCCCGTCACGGTGTCCGCGCTCTCCGCCGCGACCGACATCTTCTTCCACTTTTTGGACAAAATTTCGCGATAGGCCGCGAAATACTGGCGCGCCGCATCCTCGCTGTCCCACCGGACCGCGTAACGCAGCACGACGCGGCCTTCCTTCTTGCTCTCCTGCAGCTCGAAATTGCAGCCGCGCCAGTGCGGCGCCAGCTCCGCCGCGCGCTCCTTCCCAAGGTACTGCTCGAGCAGGATGCCGTGCTCCAGCTCTCCCATTGTCCCGCCCACCAGCCCCTTGTATCCGCGCGGCAGCTTCACCTCCGGCAGATCCGGGACCTCCGGCTTCACATCCGCGAAATACTTCTCCGGATGCAGGATCTGCTGCGTCGAAGAAGGCGGCCTCCGGAACACCTCCGCGAAGCCGGCCTTCCCGTCATGCTGTAGCACGGCATTTTGAAACAGCATGCCCTTCGTGTACGGGAACACCAGGGAAATGCGCTCGTAGAGCGGCGCCTTGTCGAATACCGGGTATTGCCCGCCGCCGCTTTCGCTGAGGCTGCTCATGGTCGCCACGAGCTCGGGCGAGTTCCGCAGCGATTGCCCCATCTTGCGCGCCAGGTATTCGGACATCATCCATGTCGCCTGGCCCTCCATCACCGCCAGACGTGCCGTCGCGCCGTCATCGCTCTTCCGCCCCTGCCGGATGAATTTCGCCAGGTTGAAATTCTGGTCCGCCAGCGCGTGCGAAAGTTCGTGCGCCAGCACCGGCTCCTGCGTGTCGGAAGGCGTCGTCTCGGTGATGAACAGCTTCTTCTTGTCGTAGTCGTAGAACGCCGCCGCCTGCTCCGTCAGCAGATCCACGGTGTTCTTCGCGAGGTCGAAATCCTGCGGCACCAGCCCGAATTTCTTCAGCGTCAGCTCCTCGGCGCGGATCTCGTCCGGCTTCGCGACCTCGCTGACGCGCTTCTTCAGAAACTCGTTGATCTTCGCCTTCGTGATGAAATCGCACGGCACCGGGTGGTGCAGCTCCATCCCGGAAATCTCGGTCAGCTCCCTCGCGATCCCGTTCGCCTCCGCGCACAGCTTCTGCGCCGCCGGGTCGCTCTGCGCCAGGGCCGTGGACGCCAGAAGCAGGCATAGGAACGCAGAGACACAGAGACGCAGAGGCCTCTCGATATCTCTTCTCTCAGCGTCTCCGCGTCTCTGCGTCAAAATCAATCTCCCCAGTCCCCCTTACTCACGTACCCGAACGCCGCCGCCGCCACCGCCGCCAGCACTCCGCCGGCCGCCACCACCGCGCGCGCGCCGAAGCGGCCGGCCAGCGCGCCCGATGCGAGGCTCCCGAACGGCCCCAGCCCCACCACCGTCATCGCGTACAGCGACATGACGCGCCCCCGGTACTCGTCCGGAATCGTCGTCTGGATCGTCGTGTTGGCGGACGCCATCTGCGTCATCACAAAATATCCCATCACCGGCATCACCGCCATCGCGAACCAGTAGGACTGCGCGAGCCCGAATGCAGCGTACGCGCAGCCCGCCCAAATGCCGCTCCACGCCATCACCCGCGGCAGCCCCTTCACCTGCGTGCGCCGCGCCAGCACCAGCACTCCGGCCACCGCGCCGCACCCCATCGCCGCCATCAGGAAACCCAGCCCCCGCGACCCGCGATGAAAAATGTCGTCCGCGAAAAACGGGATCAGCACCAGCACCGGCATGCCCGCGAACGTCGACGCCGCCATCAGCCACAGGATCCGCCGCACCCCCACGTGGCTCCAGGTGTAGCGGAACCCATCCGCCAGGTGCCGCAGCGGCGGTTCCGCCGCCTTCCGCTCCACCGGCGGAATCCGCATCATCGCAAGCGATACGATCACCGCCAGGAAGCTCACGCCGTTCAGGAAAAAGCACACGCCCTCGCCGACCGCCGCCAGCACCAGCCCCGCCAATCCCGGCCCGACCACCCGCGCCGTGTTGAACACCGCCGAGTTCAGCGAAATCGCCGGCAGCAGGTCTTCCTGGCTTGCCATGTGCACCACCAGCGCCTGCCGCCCCGGGATATCGAACGCGTTGATTGCGCCCAGCAGCGTCGCCAGCGCCAGCACGTGCCACACCTGAACGTGCCCCGTGAGCGTCAGCGCCGCCAGCGCGAACGCCTGCAGCATGGAGAGCACCTGCGTCCAGATCACCAGCTTTTGCCGCGAGACGCGGTCCGCCGCCACGCCCCCCAGCGGCCCCAGCGCGAACACAGCGATCTGCGAGCAGAACCACGCCGTGCCGAGCAGCAGCTCCGAGTGCGTCAGCCGGTAGACCAGCCAGCTCTCCGCGACCCGCTGCATCCACGTGCCCACCAGAGACACGATCTGGCCGCCGATGAAAAGGCGAAAATTGCGATGCCGCAGCGCCCGGAAACTCTGCGCCACCTGCGCGAATCGCGGCGCGGCCCCCGGTTCCGAAAGCGGCGTCTGTTCCCCCGATCCTATTTGTGGCGCCGCCATTCTCCTTACCAGAATAGCGCGGTACAATTAGAGATCGATCCCATTCACTTCAGGAGATAACCTTGGCGGACGAAAACGTTTATCAGGCGGAATATCTCGGCAGCGGCACCTTTGTGATCCGCAAGCCCAAGCGCAAGAAGATCAAGATGCGGCAGTCCCAGTTGAAGAATCCCCAGCGCGGCTCGCGCAAATAAATTCAGTGCGCGGCGGCCCGCGCCGCCGCTTCCCGCACCAGAATCCCCATCTTCGGCTGCTCGGGCTCGAAGTCCGGCCGGATCCCGAACTCCTCCAGCGCCTCGGTGGTCACGGGACCGATCGATCCCACCCGGCACCGCCGCAGCGCCGCCAGCGCCGCTTCTTCGATCCCCTGCTCGCGCGCCACCCACGCCAGATGCTCGATCTGCACCGCCGTGGTGAACAGCGCCATCTGGAATTCCCCGGCCGCCAGTCGCCGCGCCGCTTCGCGCAGCGGCTCCGTATTCTCGGGCAGCGCGTACTGGTAAACCCGCACCGGCGTCACCTCGGCGCCGCGCGCGCGGAAACCTTCGATCAGCTCCGTCGCGGGCCGCCCGTACTCCTGCACCGCGATGCGCCGTTCGGCGCGGCCTTCCGTCGCAGCCAACACCTCGCGCCACGTGTTCGGCGCCGGAGCGACGATCGCCGGCGCGATCCCCATCTCGCGCAGCGCCGCCACCGGCTTGGGCCCGCGCGCCACCACCGTCACGCGCCCCAGCGACTCCGCGAACCGCGGCCCCAGCACGCGCGCCAGCTGCCGCGTGCCGATGCCCGTCAGCAGCACCATCATCTCGAACTCGCCCGCGCGCAGCCTTTCGGCAAAGCGGAACACGGCGTCATCCTCGGCCAGCGGCGCTTCCCGCATCGATGGCGCGACAAACGGCTCGCCGCCCTGCCTGCGGATCAACTCACCGATTTCCGCCGCCCGCCGGCTCTCGAGCGCCAGCACGCGAACACCATTCAGAGACATTAGACCGGCTTGTCCCCCACTTCCTTCTGCTTCGCGTCCAGCTCCGCCTTGAGCTTCTGAATCAGCCCTGCGTACTTCGGATCGTGATACAGGTTGTGCATCTCGCGCGGATCGTTCTTCATATCGTAGAGCTCCCAATCCGGCTCCGTATCCGGCGGATTGGCCCCCGTCATCCCGAGCGGTTTGCCGTAATAGTAGATCAGCTTCCACCGGTCCGTGCGCAGCCCGTAGTGCGCCGGCACGTGATGGTCGCTGGTGTTGTGCATCCAGTAGCGGTAGTACATCGACTTCCGCCAGTCCTTCGGCGTGTGCCCTTGCAGGTTTGGGAAGAAGCTGCGGCCCTGCATGTCGTCCGGCGCTTTCTGTCCTGCCATGTCCAGGAACGTCGGCGCGAAATCGACGTTCAGCACCATATCGCGATTCACCGTCCCCGGCTTGAGCACACCCGGATAGCGGATCAGAAACGGCATCCGCAGCGACTCCTCGTACATCAGCCGCTTGTCGAACCAGCCGTGGTCGCCCAGGAAAAAGCCCTGATCGGACGTGTAAATCACCACCGTATTCTGCGCCAGACCTTCGCTCTCCAGATAATCCAGCATCCGCCCCACCTGGTCGTCCACGCTGCGGATGCAGCGCAGGTAATCCTTGATGTAAAGCTGGTAGGCCCACTGGCGCAGCGCGTCGCCGTGCAGGTCCTTGGGGAAGGGCTGCTTCACGTCGCTCTCATTCATGTCCTCCCCGACCTTCATCGTGACCTGCGCGACCGCCCGCGGCTTGCCCTCGTAGTGGTCGAAGAGATTGTCCGGCTCCGGCACGTTGCGGTCCTTCAGCCAATCCTGGTATTTCGGTGCGGGCTGCCACGGCCGGTGCGGCGCCTTGTGGTGCGACATCACGAAGAACGGCTTCTTCGGATCGCGGTTCTTCAGGAAATTCAGCGTGAAGTCGCCGATCAGGTCCGTGCAATACCCGCTATATTTCTTGCGCCCCGAAGCCTCGATGAACGTCGGGTCGTAATACACGCCCTGCCCCGGCAGGATGTTCCAGTAATCGAATCCGGTCGGCTCCGTCGCCAGGTGCCACTTGCCGATCATCGCTGTCTGATACCCGGCCTTTTGCAGTTCTTTGCCGGCGTGGTTGCGCTTCGGATCGATTTTGTCGTTGAGCGTGTAGACGCCGTTGACGTGGCTGTACTGCCCGGTCAGGATCGCCGCGCGGCTCGGCGTGCAGATCGAGTTCGTGCAGAAGCAATTCGTGAACCGCACCCCGCCCGCCGCGATGCGGTCGATATTCGGCGTCTGGTTGATGCGGCTGCCATACGCCGAGATCGCGTGCGCCGCATGGTCGTCCGCCATGATGTACAGAATGTTCGGTTGCGGCCGTCCCGCCGCCGCCAGCCGCGTCGCGGAGGCCGCCGCCAGCGCGAGAAAATCGCGCCGCGTGGGAGAAAATGGGCCGGGCATCTCCGCTATGTTAGCTTACTCGCGTCCGGCGAGCCACCCGGATTGGAATGAAGACGAAGGCATCCATCTCATGGCCCTCACCATCGGCAATGCCGAAGTTGAACGCCTCGCCGCGCCCTCGATCGGCGTTCATCTGCGTGCATCGGCGGCCAATCATGTGGTCTCCGGACATCCTCAAAAACTGAACCGCAACTGAAAGTCCATCACCCTCGATCCTGGATCGTTCGTCGAATTAATATCGTTGAACGCGTTCCGCGTCTGTCCGAACAGGTTGTTGATCGTGATATTCCCCGACGAATTCGGCACCAGGAAGAAATTCGGATGGTTAAACAGGTTCAGCGCCTGCGCCCGGAACTCGATCGTCTTCCCCTCGGCCACGCGCGTCCGCTTCACCACGCTCACGTCCCACTTCTGAAACCACGGCCCGTAGAGGAACACCTGGTTGCCGAACTGCCCCGGCGTCGTCGCGGGCCCGATGTACGGCGCGTTCGGATCGAGCGGCGTGTTGACCAACTGGAACGCCGCCAGCGAATTCGTGATCAGCGATTGCGGCAAATAATCGACAATCCCATTCCCCTGCTTCTGGATGCTCATCATGCTCTGAAGCTGGCTCGTGGTCAGATTGTGCAGCACCACGCCGGCGTCCGCTGTATTGAACGTCTGCCGCCCGGCAACGAGCTCCGAAGGTGTCCCCGATTGCAGCCGCACGATCCCCGCGAGCTGCCAGCCCTCCGCCGCCTTGCGCAGCACCGGATTCGAGCTCGCCAGGAACCGGTGCCCCTGCCCGATCGGCAGCTCATAAACCCAGTTCAGCTTGATGCCGTGCCGCTGGTCGAACGCCGAAGGATAAGTGACGCCGGTCAGGTTACGCAGTGAAAGAATCTGTCCCGTGGTCAGCGCATGTTCCCAGGCGTAACTCGCGCCCACCAGCAGCCCGCGGGAAAGCCGCCGCCGCACCTCGACCTGCAGCGAGTTATAAGTCGATCCGCCCTGATTGGTCGTGAGATTCGCGCCCGATCCGCCGGTCGCCGGGTTCACCTGAAACAGGTTGGCCGGGTAGCCCGCTGCGGCCAGCCGCGCCATCTGCGCTCCGGTGGTGGCGATGCTGTTCGCAAACGCCCCGGCCTGCCCCTGCGCCACCCAATTCGCCGTCTGCGAATTGCTCGCGCCCGCCAGAGCCGTGGAGAGGATCGGCACGTCCTTCTGCCCCGGCAATCCCTGGTTGAAGAAGTTCGTACTCTTCAGGCTGCCCGAGGTGAGCTGCGCCACCGATTCGCCGTTGGCGATCGCGAGATTGTTCTGCGCGTCCTGAAACTGGCTCAGGAACCCATTCTCAACGACATTCACTTCGTTCAGATTCAAAGTCGCCCAAGCCCGCTCCGACCGGTTCCCGACATACCGCACTTCGAGCACCGTATCCGGCGTCAGCGGCCGCTGGAACCCCAGGTTCCACGACTCCACGTAGCGGCTCTTGATGTTCGGGTCGTAATCGTTGATGCTGTTGCCCGGCGCGAGCGCCAGCGGGTACGCCGGCGAAGACGGCACCGAAACCGAGGGCAGCGCCGGGTTGCGGAACAGCACGCTGCCCGGCGCGCCGAACGCCGCGGTGTTGGTCGTCAGCGGATCCGTCCCGGTGTTGATGCTCACCCCCTGGTTGCTGCTCCACGGAATCGTAAACTGCTCCCGCACCGTCGCGATCGAAAATCCCGCGCGCAGCACCGAGGCTTGCCCCTCGCGCCCGCCCACCAGCCACCCGAGCGGCCCGCCGCCCTTCGGCAGCACGTACGCCACACCCACCGTCGGGGACGGGAAGTGAATCGCCGGATATCCCGCGGTATCGCCCGTAACCGGCGTCAGCACCGGCGTTGCCCCGCCACTCGCGCCCGGCTGGAACAGCTTGCCCACGCCCGAAATCCCGTACAGCCCGGCGAAGCCCGGCCGCGTGTAAGTATTGTTGAACGCGCGGAACGGATACTGGTTTTCCAGGCGAAAGCCGTAGTTGACGGTCAGCCGCGGCGTGGCCCTCCAGCTATCCTGCGCGAACAGGCCGAACTCCCGCTGCCGGTAGCGCCCGATCGTTCCGTTCGGTCCGTACGTCTTGCTCTGCTCGCCCAGCACCACCGACTGCGCAATGGACGACACGCGGCCCGTCAGCAGCGCATACAGCGCCTCCGCGTTGCCCAGGTCCGCGGCCGAGCTGCCCGGAAAATTTCCGCTGCTGAACAGCGAAAGGATCGGGTCCGTGCTCACTACGCCGAACGAGACGCGCGGAATCACCTGCGTCCCCCAGCTCGCCGTCCATTCGTTGATCTGCGAAAAGCTGCCGCCCAGGTTGATCAGGTGGCTCCCGCGCAGCCACGTCGCGCTGCCCTGCAGTTGCTTCACCGGATCGTTGCGCCGCGAATAGGTGCTCGCGTTGTACGGCACCGTCACATAGCCCGCCATATTCGGTGCATACCCGCGCCACGGCGCGAACAGGCTGGGGCTGATGTCGTTAAAGAACAGCACATTCCCCGAGGACATCCCGAAGCGGATCTCGCTCGTCCAGTGCGCCGACCACGTCGAGCGCAGCGCCGTCGATCCCGTCCAGAACGCCTCCCGCTGTCCCGCATTCACTGGCGAGCCCAGCACCGTCACGCTCCCCGGAAACACCGGAATCACCGCGTTGATGCCGTCCGGGAACAGCCGGTACGGGTTCACCCCGCCGGTCGCTTCCCAGTGGTGTTTCGAATTGATGATCCAGTCCAGCTTGCCTTGCGGAAAGTCGATCTTGTGCTCGCCCGGCGCGAGGAAGTTGAAGTTGTTCCGGTTGTAATCGTTGGCCGTCGCGCGCGAGGTCAGGCTCCCGCCCTTCGCCGTCGCCGCCGCGATCAGCGAGAGCGTATTCGCGATCAGCGGATCGGGCGTCGAAGGATACCCGGCGCCGCCCGCCAGCGCGTACAGGTCCACCTGCCGGAGCTGCCCCGTGTTGTCCTTATAAGTGAAGATTCCGCTGCGCGCCGCATCGGTCAGCACCGTGAGCTGCGCGCCCTTATCCTGCGCCTCGTTCCAGCTCTGCGGAAACCGGAACACCTCGTAGTTGAAGAAAATGAACAGGCGGTTCTTCAGGATCGGCCCGCCGATATGCGCCCCGGCCTGGTGCAGCAGCAGCCGGTCCCGCGGCAGCCCGTCGATATTATTGAAATACGTGTTCGCGTCGAAGAACGTGTTCCGCTCCTGCCAGAACGCGCCGCCGTGCCAGTTATTGGTGCCGGACTTGGTCACGAACTTGACCTGAATCGCGCCTTCGCCCAGGCTCTCCGCGCCCGAAGCCGCCGTGGTCACCGACACTTCCTCGATCGCGTCCGTCCGCGGGTAGACCACCGGATAGAACGCCCCGCCCGAGCCGTTCTTCAGCAGGTTGTCCTGGATGTTGACGCCGTCGAGCGTCATGTTGACCGTGGCCTGCGGCAGGCCGTCGAACGTCGTATTCCGCGGTCCGGCCGAAGTGTTCGTGCCCGGCAGCGTGACGATCAGGTCCGTCGCGTTGCGGCTCGGGATCGGCAGATCGTTCACCTGCCGCCCCGTCAAATCCGACGACACCGTCGCCGTCGTGCTCTGCACGACCTCCGCGCCGCCCACCACCTCCACCGTCTCGGTGACCGCACCAACCTCCAGCACCAGGTTCACAGTGGCGGGAATGCCGGCGTCCATCTTGATGTCCGTTTTCTCCACCTTCTTGAAGCCGGGCGCGGAGACGGCCACGCTGTACGTCGCCGTGGGCAGCGCGGGAATCGCCCAGTGGCCCTTGTCGTCGGTTACCGCGGTGAACGTCTGCCCGTTCAGCGTGTTCGTCACGATCACCTGCGCGCGCGGCACGAGCGACCCCTGTGGGTCCGTGACCGTCCCGTCCATGACGCTGGTATTGACCTGTGCGAAGGAAGCGGCCGCGAAGGCAAGCAGCGCGGCGGAAACAAATGCGATGCGCATGATTCACCCCTCCCGAATGCGTGTGAAACGCTCACACGCTGAACCCCTGTGTGAAACGGGATGAGCCGACTGCCAGGACCCGTTTGGGAGATTATACGCGCGAGTCCCGAATTTGTGTCATCGAATTTTCTTTTGGAACCGATTTTACGGCCGTGAACGCGGGATTCAAAACAGCGCTTCCATCAGTTCCGCGAGCATGGGACCGTCCACCGGCCCGGTCTTGCGGGTCCGCCAGTCGAACCAGCGCCAGCCCGCCCGCCCCTGCTCCACGCAGTAGAACAGCAGCCGGCTCCGCACCTCGAACCGCTGCAGCAGTTCCTGATTATAGGCGCGCAGCTCGCCTTCGAGGACATACGGCACGAGAAACTTGTCCGTCGAAACCGGCTGCGCCGGAGCCTCGAACGCAATCTGGATCAGCCGCCCTTCCGCCAGGATCTGGATCAGGTTCGCGCCCGTTTCGCGCAGATTTTCCGGCGAATACTCGGCCGGCGCCAGCTCCACCGCCAGCCGCCCCAGCCGGCCGTTGAGGGACGCCACGAACTCCGCGCAGATGCCGTGCAGTTCGGCCGCGCCCTGCCGCCGCAGCGCCGCCAACTGCTCCGGATCGGCCAGCGGCCGCTCCGCCTTCTGCGCCGCCTCGATCTGCCGGGCCAGCCTGGCGATCCGATCCTCCTGGGCCATCGCCTGAGCGTATCATGTGGCGCGCCGGTCGCGCGGCCCATCTCTCATGCGTGTCCAATCACGCCGCAACACGCTTCGCCGGTAACGGCCGGCCCCACGCGTCAGGCCGCCGTGGCAGGTTGCGGAAAAAGGATTGGCGCCGATGAACGCCCATAAACGCCGATCGAGAGCCAGGCCCACATCTGCGTTTATCTGCGGCCCGAAGCGGGTTTTTCGGCATGCTACCTACAGCTTCGCCAACCCCGCCTCCAGCGACCGTATCGCTTGCTTCGCGGCATCCTCCTGCAGTGTTCGCACAAAGGCGATGCCGTCCTGGTATATCCTTCCGGCCGGCTCTTCAGCCCCGGTAGCCATCCGGTGTGCGCGCCCCTTGCAGGCGCGGCTCTTGGCGCACCAGCTCGCAAACCGCGAGGAGAGAGACCCGCGGCACCGGTACGGGTAACGGCGCAGACCATTGGGCGGGCGCCGCGCGAGTTGACATAGGAGCGCCATAAGCGAAACGAAATCCCTCTTTGTAGTACCCGCTTCAGGGAAACACCGTGTTTATCCACGTGTTTTTTTTTGATATACAGAACCCGAAGATCCGGCGCGTGGCGCCTTGGAGAGGCCGCTTAACTCCCACCGCGCGGTCGACCCCGCTGGAGGTTGGACGACATAAAGCACGACACAAGGCGCCGCGGCAGTGGAAGGGCCACGAAGGCATGTGGCACATTTTGCAAATAGGAGGTAATCGAAATGAAATGGAAGATCGTGCTGCTCAGAGCGCTTGGCGCTTCGGCGCTCTGCGTCGCTGCGCTATCACTGAGACAAGTCGAGTGAGGACCACCGAATGAACCGGACCAGCAGTAGGGTCAAGCGAAGGATGGCCTTGTTACTCATGTGTCTGGTTGGAACTGCTGTTACCGCCCGTGCCCAGGCGCCAGCCTCTCCGGCATTTGACGTAGTGCAGATCAAGGTTGCCGAACAGGGCGAGGCACGCCGGTGCACCGGCGGACCCGGCACTGCCGATCCCACCCTGTGGAGATGTTCGGCGATACCGCTCGGAGCATTGATTTCCTATGCATACAAGCTGCAGCCGTATGAGTTCGACCCGCGCCGGTGCTGCATGCTGGGCCTCGATATCTCGGCCAGAGTCCCGGCGGGAGCGTCCGGGGATCGATTCCGCCAGATGATTCGGAACTTATTGGCCGAGCGCCTCAAGCTGGCATTCCATTATGAAAAGGCGGAGAAAGAGATCTTCGAATTGACCAAGGCTAAGTCCGGCGTGAAGATGAAGCCGTCAGGAGCGGTCCCGCCGGCACAGGACGTTCCGCCGTGGGTGGCGGTCGATTCCAAGTTCGGCAAGGATGGCTGTCCGGTGTTCGAGGCCGGCGCGTCTGGTCTGCTGCCGGGCCCGAGCGGCTGCTATCGCTGGGTTGCCTACAACCTGTCGATGGAGGAGATTGCCCACACGCTCTCCGCTCAGGTGGGGCGCAAAGTGGTCGATGCCACACACGTGGCGGGCAGGTTCGATATCGATCTCAAGTGGAGCATCGATTTGGGTTGGGCGCTGGAAAGAGCCGGACTGGAGAAGGAGGCGAAAGAGTTACCGGAAGGACCTCACGGCCCAAGCCTGCCAAAAGCGTTGCGGGATCAGCTCGGCCTCGAGTTGATCCCAAAGAAGGGCATGGTCGATGTCGTGGTGGTCGACCACGTCGCGAAGGCGCCGGTCGAGGAATAGAAGATGGCTCGCCCGAAAGGCTACAGCTTCCCCAGCGCCGCCTCCAGCGACCGCACCACCGGCTGCGCCACATCCTCCGGCAGCGTCCGCCCAAACGCAATGCCATCCTGGTACATCTTCTTCGCCGCATCCTTGTCGCCCTTGCGGCTGAGGATTCCCCCGCAGACCCCGTACATCCGCAGCTTGGCCGCGCCGTACGCCAGCTCGAGCGCGCGGCTGCACGCCGCAACGGCGTCGTCGAGCCGGCCCATCTGGCTCAGCAGACTGGCCGCGACCCGCGGCGGGTTGTAATCCTTCGGCAGCTCGCGCTCGTCGCGCTCGATCTCCGGCAGCGCGATCTCCGGTTTGCGCAGCACGCTCGCGGCGCTCGCAAGCTGGAGATCGAGGCCGAAGCGCGCATCCGGGCTGGCCGCCTTCGCGCGTTCGCGCCGCAGATACGCGACCCATTCGGTCGCGACGCGGCTCGTGGCGCCTTCGTCCTTTTCCGCGCGGTAGCCATAGGCGATCTCGCCGTAGAGCTGCGAGATGTCATCCGAAAGCACGCCCGGAGTCTTCACGGCCTGCTCCGCCAGCTTCAGCAACGCGATACGCTGCGGCGTCCCCGGCTTGGTGCACTCCAGGCCGAAGTAAAGGACGTTCACCAGCGAGCGGTCCCGCGCCATCGTGGGCGCTTCGCGCAAAGCCGTCGCCGCGCAGTCCTCATTCTTATGGGCAAACGACTGCGCCATGATCAGCGATTCCAGCGCGCGCGGCCGCTTCGCCCACTTCGTGCCCCCCAGATTCAGAGCCTGCTCGTAATAGGCCGCGGCGTTGACGAAATCCTTCTCCGCGTTCGCCCGGTCCGCGCGGGCGAGCACGGCATCCGCGCCGCTGGCCTTGCCGGCGATCACCGCGGCGCCATCGTCCAGCATCGCGTCGAGCTGCGCCGCCGTCGCCGCGCCATACCACGACAAAGCGATCTTCCCCGTAGCCGAATCGATGACCAGAAACATCGGCACGCCCTCGGCCGGCGCCTTCGCCATAAACGACGCGTTGGCTGGATCGTCGACGTCCACCGAAAGCCAGGCGAACTGCCCGGCCCGCTTCACCAGCGCCGCGTCATTGAGCACGCTAGCGCGCATGAAGCGGCAGGTGTGTCACCACGGCGCCCACATCTCCACGAACACCGGAACATGGCGCGCGCTCGCTTCCGCCAGCGCTTTCGGATAATCGTTCTCGACCCAGTGAATCCCCGGGCCGGTTGCCGCGGCAAAGAAAAGCAGCAGTCGCGGAATCATGTTAAGAGTCTACTCCCACCCGGGATCGGTTTGAAACCGCGGGCCGTCCGCTCTAAATCTGTGTGGCTCCTGGTGGCGGTCGCGCATGAGCGGGCCGCCACCGAGGAATCACGACTGAAACCTCTTCAGAATGTCCAGACTGAGCCGATGTTCAGCGATCCCTTTCATAATGACCAGCGGCTTCATTAACGGGTTGCGGAAGCGGAAACGAAATTTGCGTTCCACTCCTTCCTTTTGGAGTATGCGGCCCCGGGACTCCTCGCTAAAATCCTTGAGGTGCTTGGAAAACCCGGGAATGTCATATGCCTTGCCGGGGACCAGTAGAATGACTAGGGACTTTCCAAATTACGATTGGTAGAGAAAACCGGGGCAGGTCAGTCCCAGTCATGGGCCGCCCCGATCCGGAGCGCATCTGCACTTCGATAGTCGAGCGGTCCAATCTCAGCACCCGCATGGCGGTTCGCCGCTTTACGCGGCTGACGTACGCCTTCAGCAAGAAGTGGGAGAACCACTGGGCGGCGGTCGCAGTCTGGTTCGCCTTCTACAATTTCTGTCGCGTCCACAGGTCGCTGCGGATGACGCCCGCAATGGCGGCGGGGATCAGCGGACACATCTGGAGCGTCCGCGAGCTACTGGAAGCGTGATCCTACGTGTCTTTCACCCCCGATTTTAGGGGTTTCAGCGGATGGCGGGCGACTTGCATTCGCCTGTAGACTACAATATAGTCTACGGACGATACTGATGGCGCTCGAACGCGAATTACAGACGTATAAACAACGACTTCCGGAACTCCTGCAAAATGAGGGGAAGTTTGTCCTAATTCACGGCGATGACATCGTTGACGTATATGGCACGTATGAGGACGCGCTGAAAGAGGGCTACGCACGGTTTGGACTCGATCCTTTTTTGGTGAAGCAGATTCAGTCAGTGGAACAGATCCATTTCATTTCACGACTGGTGGCATAACGCCTCGTGCCATACTTTACGCGCCAAGTTGCTCCCACTGACGGGAGTCTCATGATCCTCGCATTCATTGGCGTGAGCCATGCTCGCGCCCAAGCCCTCACGCAAGAGGCCAAGCAGTACCTCAGCCGGTCCACATACAGGCAATGCTTGATACCGGCGCAAGCAACACCTGCGTGGACCCTGGTGTCCTGAACCAACTTGGGCTTTCTCCGACCGGGAGTATCCAGATGGTAACGCCATCAACCGGGGTGGGATCTGTGACCGCAGAGCAATATGACGTGAGCTTGATCATTCCATCAGCGGCTGGCCATCCGCCGCTGGCGCACCTGACGATTCCTGTCACGAAGTCCCATCTGCACGCGGCTCAAGGATTCCATGCCTTGATCGGACGTGACGTCCTGCGGGGATGCCTCCTGACCTACGACGGTCAAGACGGAATATTCTCTCTCGCCTACTGAGCGCAGGAGCCACACAGATTTAGCGGACTACCAACCCGTCCGGCCGTTGACAGCAGCCGCGGCAAAATTTGATAAAGTCAAGTTCTTTCTGTAAATTCATTGTTCCCGGGTAATCGAGCCACTGTTTTCCATTCGTAAGTAGATTTTGTCGGTTTCCCACTCCTCGCTGATTTCCATCAATACTGCGCTGACCAGACGGAGCAGGGCGGCCTCATTCGGGAACAGGGTGGCCACCCTGGTGCGCCGTTTG
>DATGMB010000069.1:0-20036 GCA_035293845.1 Bryobacteraceae bacterium | reverse complement strand
AGTATCGGGCACTCCAAACCACCCCTTTGCAATCTCGTAGAGCACTCTGGTACTATCGAGATGGCAGATCGGAATCCTCTCCCTTGAAGTGCCTACATCCCACCGACGGAGTAAAAAAATCAACTGAATGAGCTTTACCGTTTTTCTTGGCAATCTCCCCACCTGGGTCACCGCCGACGACATTAAGCAATGGCTAACCGCCGAAGATCTGGTAGCCGATAGCGTGAAGGTGATCCGCAACCACGAAACGCAGGAATCCAAGGGCTTCGCTTTCGTCGAAGCGCCTACGGCAGATGAGATGGCCGCGATCATTCGCCGCTTCGATCGCGCGCCTCTCGAAGACCGGCTGCTTCGCGCCAATCCCGCACAGCCCCCCAAGGGCAAGGACGGGAAGAGCGCAGCGCCCGCAGCAACCGCCAATGCCAATCGCAACCAAGCCCGCAGCAAGAAGCGCGGACGCGACCGCGAACCGGCTGGCCGCAGCGCCTTCGCCAACGAACTGGCCAAAGTTCTCTGACTCCGCGGCGTGGGTATCCGCCGCGGCCGCGGGCCGCGTTCCGCTGTTTCCGCCCGCGCCGGCCGCCGCTCTCCACACCTGTGACGCGGAATCACATCGGACTCTTATCCAACCTGTTGACTTTGCAGCGTCCGCGAGTGGCACTTGGCGTGCCTATCGGGGGCGCATGAAATTCCTCTGGCTCGGCTGCATGGTGTTCGCCGCCTCCCTGTTTGCCGGTACCCAGGATTCCGAATTCAACGTCAATACCCGCTATACGGTGGAAACGGTGGTCATCTCGGCGGACGGCTGGAAAACCGATCTCGCCCGCGACCACGACCAGGACGGCAAGCTCAGCCCCGCTCTGCGCAAGGATGTATCTTCTTTGATCGGCGAAAAGCTCAACCCGAGTCTGCTGGATGAAATCGCGCGCCGCCTGCGGAAGGAATTTCATGCACGCGAAGTCGAGCATCGCGTGCTCCGCGGCACGAGCCCCGATTACGTGCAGGTGGCCTTCGATGTGCGGCTCCGGCCCGCCCGCTTCGATGTCTCGGTACCGAAATTTCTGTATCGCAACGACCAGGGCTGGAGCGGAGCCGTGGAAGGCACCGCCACACTCGGCCACAACGGCTTCACCGCCGGTCTGGTGAGCGATTCCGACGAGCTCGTCGAGCGCTACACGGGCGCGGTCGCGCGGTACGAAAACACGCGCCTCGGCACCGACCGCCTGCGCCTGCGTTTCGCCTTCGAGGACTATCACGAACAGTGGGATGGCTCGGCTCTGACAGGGACTCCAGCGGATGCCGCCGATGTGGGCGGTCTCTACCGCGCCCGCACGAACTTTCAACCGGAGCTGACGTACGCGCTGGCGCGTCCACTCACGCTCAGCGTCGGCGCCAGCTTCCAAAGCATGCAAAACGAGTTTCCGGCCGCGCAGACCGAGTCCGCCAACGCGGTGATCACAACTCTGCGCTATCACCGGCGCCTGGAGGATCAGGACAACCAGCACGATCTGGATGCAGGCTACAACCTGCGCGCGGCCACCAAGGTTCTGGGCAGCGATTTCGTCTACGCGCGGCACCGGTGGGAGTTCCGGTACATGCTGACGCGCGGCAAGAACGTGCTGATCGACGACGTGACGGCCGGATACATCAGCGGCCGCGCCCCGCTGTTCGAGCGCTTCGTGCTGGGCAACAGCACGGCGCTGCGCGGCTGGAACAAGTACCAGCTCGATCCCTTCGGCGGCAGCCGTATGGTCGCCAATACAGCGGAATACCGCTACGGCGCGTTCGAAATTTTTTACGATTCAGGCGCGATCTGGGATCACGGCGACGGCGCGGTGCTGCGGCATTCGGCCGGCGTCGGCCTGCGGCACGGGATTTTCTCGCTGGCGGTAGCGTTTCCGCTTCGCGAGGGGCACATCGATCCGATCTTTATGGCGGGCATGAATTATTAATGGCGCTGGACGCGCGGAATAACGGGATTGGACGCCGGCACCTGCTTCTGGCAGGCCTGGCTATACCTCTATTCCGGCGCTGCCTCCGCGCATCCGAAGAGCTGGACGTCTCGTTCGACGGCGATAATCTCCACGTGGCCGCGCCCGGCCTGCACTTTCTGACGGGCAAACCGCTGGAGCGGCTCATGAACGCGGATACCGTGACGTTCCTTTCGCAGCTCACGGTGTATAGCGATGAGCACGGCACGATCTTCCGCCGGATGCCCGAGCGCCTGATTGTGAGTTACGACCTGTGGGAAGAGAAATTCTCGGTCACGATTCCCGGCCCGTTCAAGCGGAGCATCCCCAATGTCTCCGCGCGCCAGGCGGAGACGTGGTGCATCGAGAACCTGGCGATCAGCGCCCTGGGGCTGCCGCAGGACCGGCCGTTCTGGCTGAAGTTCGAGATCCGGACGACGAGCCGGCGGGAGCTCGCCAGCGTGGTGGGGGATTCGGGCGTCAGCCTGAGCAGCCTGATCGACCTCTTCAGCCACGCGGCGGCCGGCGAACTCTCCTGGGCGCGGACCGCGGGCCCGCTCTTCCTGCGACAGTTACCGCGGACTCGCACCGGCCGCGGAAAGCTCGGGTGAATCGTCTCCGCAACAGGCTAATCCTCGTCTTCGTGGCTGCCACGCTCGTACCGCTCGCTGCCACGTTGTGGATCACCACGCGCCTGCTCGACTGGAGTCTGAACTTCACCGCCACCGGCCAGCTCGAAACCCTTTCCCGCAGCCTGGAGCGTACCGGCCACCAGTTCTACCGCCGCGAGCGCGATGACCTCAAGCAACGCGCCCTCTCCGGCGCGCTCGCGCCGCAAAAATACGCCGTCCGCGACAGCGCCTCATGGCCTGCCGAGGTGAAGACCTTCGCCGAAAGCCCGGACCCGGAGACGTTCGTCTCCGCCGGCAACCAGGGCGACCGGCTCGATTACCTCGTTCGCCACGGCGACGACGTCTGGGTGTACTCGACCGATCTTGGCGTCCCCATGCGTCAGCTCACGGATCAGATCGGGGATGCGCGCCGGCTCGCGGCCGCCGTCCACGACCGCGATCTCCGCCGCGGCCTGAACCTCGCCTACATCCTGCTCGCTGCCTGCTTCTGGGTGGTGTCGCTGACGCTGCTGGTCTATCTCGCGCACCGCATCAGCCGCCCCATCCACCGGTTGACCGCCGGGCTCGGCCGGCTCGCCGCCGGCGATCTCAAGGCCCGCGTCGAGCCGCCGCCGAACGACGACGAAATCGGCCGCGCCATTCAGGCTTTCAACCACATGGCGGACGAACTGCAGGCCAGCACCGAACGCCTCGTGTATCTGCGCCAGATGGCGAGCTGGCAGACGCTGGCGCGCAAGATGGCGCACGAAGTGAAGAACTCGCTCACGCCCATCCGCCTTACGGTCGAAGAGATGACGGTGCGCTATCGCGAAGCGGGCCCGCCCGGAAGCCGCAACGAAGCCGACGAGGCCTTCATGACGCAGGCCGCGCAGATCGTCGCCGATGAGATCGAAACACTGGAGCGCCGCATCCGCGCCTTCTCGCAGTTCGCCGCCGAGCCGCCGGTCGAGGCCGCGCCGCTCGACGTTAACGCGCTGCTCCGCGAACGCATCGCGTTCCTCAGGAATGCCCACCCCGAGGTAGTTTACGAGACCCGCCTGGGCGACGCCCCGCCCGTCATGGCGGACGCCGATCTGGTCAAAGGCATTCTCACCAACCTGCTCGAAAACGCCGCCGAAGCCGCCGGCGAGGGCGGCCGCATCCTGGGGGTGACCGCCGCCGAGGACGGGCGGGTCGCCATCGAAGTGCACGATTCGGGTCCGGGGCTGAGCGAACAGGCGCGCGCCTCGCTGTTTCAGCCCACGATTTCGTTCAAGAAGCGCGGCATGGGCCTCGGGCTTTCGATCGCGCGCAAGAGCGCGCTGCTTTCCGGCGGGGACATCGTGGTGGTGAAAGGAGAATTAGGCGGCGCCGGGTTCCGCGTGCTGCTGCCTGTTGCGAAAAATGGCATCGAAACGCGTCCTGATCGTGGATGACGAAGAGAATATCGGCCGCTCGCTGCGCATGATCCTGGAACGCGAGGGCTACACGGTAAACGTGTGCAAGTCCGTGGCGGAGTTCAAGCGCCACCCCGATGCGCAGCGCGCCGACGCTTACCTACTCGATATGAAGCTGCCGGATGGCAGCGGCATCGACCTGCTGAAAGTCGTGAAGCAGAACGGCAAGCCCGCGCCCGCCATCATGATCTCCGGCCACGGCACGATCGCGGACGCCGTCGAGGCCACCCGAGCCGGCGCGTTCGATTTCCTTGAAAAGCCGCTCAGCCGCGACCGCGTCCTGCTGGCGGTCAAGCACGCGCTCGAGCAATCGACGCTGCGGCAGGAAAACGAGCGTCTGCGCGAACTGGTCGGCGCCGCGCCCAAGATGATCGGCGACAGCCCGGCCTGGCAGCGCGCCGTGCAGCAGGCCTCGCAGGCCGCCCGCTCCGACGTGCGCGTGCTGCTGATCGGCGAATCCGGCACCGGCAAGGAGCTGCTCGCCGCCCACATCCACAACCACAGCCCGTTTGCAGCCGGCCCGTTCGTGAAGGTGAACTGCGCCGCCATCCCGACCGAACTCATCGAGACCGAGCTGTTCGGCCACGAAAAGGGCTCGTTTACCGGCGCCACCGCCACGCGCCGCGGCAAATTCGAACTCGCCGATGGCGGCACGATTTTCCTCGACGAGGTCGGCGACCTGCACGGCGCATCGCAGGCCAAGCTGCTGCGCGTGCTGCAGGAGGGCGAATTCCACCGCGTGGGCGGCGAATCGATCATCCGGGTCAATGTGCGCGTCATCAGCGCGACCAACCGCGACCTCGCGGGCATGGTCGGTCAGGATAAGTTCCGCGAGGACTTGTATTACCGCCTGAGCGTGGTGCCGATCCGCGTGCCGTCGCTGCGCGAGCGCCCGCACGATATCCGCCTGCTCGCCGAATATTTCCTTGAGGATTTCTGCGCCCGCAATAATTTCAAGCCCAAGAAGCTGGACGAATCCGTGATCCCGATGCTCGAAGCCTACAGTTGGCCCGGCAACGCGCGCGAGCTGCGCAACGTGATCGAGCGCATGGCGATCCTCACGCCCGGCGACCGGCTGACGCGCGACGCGGTCCCGGTCGAAGTCCGCGTGCAGCGCGAGGCGGGCCCGAAGTCGACCATCCAGGAAGCTCGGGAGTCCGCCGAGCGCGAGCACATCCTGCGCGCGCTCGAAGAGAGCAACTGGAACGTCTCGGGCGCCGCGCGGGCGCTCGGCATGGAGCGCACCAATCTGCACAAGCGGATTCGGGCACTGGGGCTGAGCCGGGGGAAGTAGTAAGCTGAAGGCATGGCGACGCAAACCGCCGTTCCCGTAGAAGAATACCTGCGCACGTGCTACGAACCTGACATGGAATACGTGGACGGCCAGCTTGTGGAGCGCCACGTGGGCGAATACTTTCATGGCAGATTGCAAACACTGATCACGTTGTTGCTCGGGTCGCGCGAGCGTGCGCGCCGCTTTCGCGTATTTACGGAAACGCGAGTGAAAATCAACGATCTCCCGCGCTATCGGATTCCCGATATCTCGGTGGTAGCGCTACCCCATGAGGTTACGCCCGTCCTGCATGAGCCGCATCTGGTCGTCGAAGTCGTCTCACCGGATGACCAACTCTCCGAGATGCTCGTAAAGCTCGCAGACTACGAGGAAGCCGGCATCCCCTACGTTTGGATCGTGGATCCGTACCGGCGCACAGCGTTCGAGGCCGTGCATGGCGTGATCCGGCACCCGGAAAACATGGTGCTTTCCACTCCCCTCGTCGGGGAAGTCGATTTCGCCGCCCTCTTTGCGCAATTGGACGAACCGGCCGAGTAGCACACGCCGCGCATGCCGACATTGAGAATGCGCTTCGCCTGATAGGCCCGGAGCTTTACGAACTCGCCGGAATCGGATAGCACCCCGAAGGCGTGCCCTGCACCTGCTGTTGCAGCGTCGTGTACCACGCGTTCTGCACGTCCGCAGGGAACGTCTGGATCAGCGCGTCCATGCGCGCCCGGATGGCCGCCACCGTGCCCGGATTGCGGTCGGCGCGGTCGTGCCCCTCGTTGGGATCGGCCACTACGTCGTAAAGCTCCATGGCGGGCAGCGGCAGGCTCAGGCGCCCGCACGCCGGCGGCTGCGTGAACGCCGGCATGTTGAAGCGCGTGACGTGCAGCTTCCACGTCCCCAGGCGCGCCGCCTGCAGATACACGTCGTTGAAATAAAGGAACGCCTCGCGATCGAGCTCCGTCTGCTGACCGCGCAGCACCGGCGAAAGGTCCACGCCATCCAGCGGATTCTGCGGCAGCGATGCACCCGTCAACGCGGCCACCGTGGGCAGAATGTCCATGGTGCTCACCAGCGTATTGGACTGTTGCCCGGCCGCGACCAGGTTCGGGTAGCGCACCAGGAACGGCACCCGCACGCCGCCCTCGAACGTCTCGCCCTTGCGCCCCCGCAATTGCCCGGGACTGCCCTGGTACCACGGCCCGTGATCGCTGGTGAAAATCACCAGCGTGTTGGAGTCGATGCCGTTGGCGCGCAGCGCCTGTAGCACCTGCCCGGTGCTGTTGTCGATCTCCTGCACCGTATCGCCGTACATTCCCTGGAAGGACCTGCCCAGGAACGGCTGCGACGCGCCCAGCGGAATATGCGGAAACGAGTGCGCCAGGTACAGGAAAAACGGCGCCCCATTCGACCGGTTGATGAAGTTCACCGCCTGCTGGGTATAGAGCTGCGTCAGCGTGGTGAGATCAGCCGGCTGCTGCACCACGTCGTAGTTGTGCATCAGCGGCCGGTTGCCCTGGTCGACGCTGTACGGAATTCCGTACCATTCGTCGAACCCGTAATTCATCGGGTAATACTTCGGGAGCGAACCCAGGTGCCATTTGCCCACCGCCATCGTGGCGTACCCGGCCGGCTTCAGCATGGCCGCGATCGTCGTCTCGCTCTGCGGCAGGCCGTAGGTGTCGGTCACATCCAGCACGCGCGGCAGGCCGTAGCGGTTCGGATAGCGCCCGGTCAGAATGCCCGCCCGCGCCGGTGTACATACCGGCGCCGCCGAATTGCACTGCAGGAACTGCATTCCCTGCTGCGCCATGCTGTCGATATTCGGAGTGGCAATGCTTGAGCCGTAGCAGCTCAGGTCGCCGTAACCGAGATCGTCGCCCGCGATCACGATGACGTTCGGCGGACGCGAGGAGACCGCTCGCGCCGATGCGGCCAGCCCGGTCATTCCGGCGGCCGCTTTCAGGAAATTCCGCCGGCCGGTTCCGAATCCGCTACATGGCGGTCCGGTCCGACGGTATCGATTCGCACCCATAAAGACTAACCAACGTTACCAGCGAGCGCGATATTATCACAACGCGCGCAACTTCGGGGAGATCCCCGTGTTGGTAGCGCGTAAGGTCTTCCCAGTACGACTTGTGTCAATGTTGACCGACGGAGCGGCGCAACGTATCGAGTTTCCCCGTAAACCTCGGATACGTAAGGCCTACGTCGCTGTGGTTGGCGCCGATCTCTACCTGCGCCGGAGCCGTGACGACGATCGAGGCTGGAACCGACAGTACTTCCGGCCCATCCGCCGTCACCCGGAACCTGTGACTCGGCGGCACGTAATCCAGTCCGATCCGCACGGCGCGATCCTTCGGGAAGGGAAATTGCCACTCTGCGCGGCCCTCTTCGGTTTGCGCGATCAGCTTGACGGTTCCGATCCCGTGCTCGGCATACAGAAAGCACCCGTAATGTGAGTGCCCGATGGTGACCAGCGGCTCGTGGAAGCCCGCGGGCTCGGGGATGAAGCGCGCCGCCAGTTCGACCGCGATCGGCGGGTTCAACAGCGGCCGGTATTGCGCGGCCGGGCTGAAATGCTGCGCCAGGCGGACGTAGGCCGCCGGACGGTAGCGCAGGATGTCGTCATAGGGCCCGGCAACCCCCAGCGCCAGGTTGGCCAGCGCGGCATATCCGACGACTGCGGCGATCCCGAGCCGGTACGGCAGGCGCACTTGTCCGTGCTTCATCCGGACCTCCTGCCCGCTGCACCGGAGCCCCAGTGACGCGAGCGCCGCAAAAACCAGCAGCGGCAGAAAATCCACCTCGTACCGCTGCGTCGAGAGATGCGTGCTCATCAGGAACAGCAGCACCGCCGCACCGCCCGCCGTCGCGATCCACAGCACAGCGCGCGTTTCCGCCGCGCATGCATCCGGCGCGACGCGCCGCAGCCTCTTCACCGAGGGAATCCAAAACGCCGCGATCAGAAACGGCGCCAGCCACAGCGCGCCCACGCTCGGTTCGACGAAGTACTCGGGCGGCAGCGGATGCCGCTCCGCGGAATCGAACGGGAAGCGGAACACCATGCGCATCCACGGAAACACGCTGCTGAATTCCGGCCTCGCGAGCAGCATGTAATAAACCCCGGGCAGCAGGTTGCGCACGCCGAGCTCGATGCGGTTCTGCCCCGGCCCGGCAAGCTGATAGCGGAAGCCGAACTCCAGCGGATTGCCGAAGCGCTCGAAGTTATACAGCGCGATCAGCGCTCCGACCACGATCCAGGCTGCGAGAAACGCCGCCGCCGCGCGCGGGCGCCGGCCGCGAGCCGCGACAATCACCACTCCCCCAGCCGCAATCGCGCCCACGAGCACCAGGTGCGGACGGCACGCCACCGCCGCACCGAACGCCAGCCCCGATGCCGCGAGCCATTGCCACCGCGCCTCATCGAGCGGCAGCCCGCGCGCCAGAAAATAGAGCCCGGCCGAGACGCAGAGATATCCGCCCGCGATGGCGATCTCGTACACGAAAATGCGGTTCAGCAGAAACGGCACGGATTGGCAGAAGCCCAGGCCGAGCAGGAGCGCCGCGAGCATCCACGCCGGCGGCCGCGCCCGCGCCAGCGCGAATACCCGCATCAGCGCGCCCGCGGCGAACAGAAACCCGCCGAGGCACAGCAAAAAGCCCGCGAAGTTTTCCGGCAGATCGTGACCCGTCACGAGACGCCACGGCGCGAACAACAGCACCGCCGGAGCCGCGCCGAAGTACAGGTAATACCGGCCGCGGTAGAGCACCATGTCCTGCCGCCGGATGGAATTGTCCACCTTCGGATCGTAAGGATCCTTCAGCGCCAGAAGCTGCGGCGAAGGCTCGATCGGCAGATACAGATGCCCGCGCGCGAACGCCTGCCCGAGGAAATCGTAGAAGCCGTCGAGATCGTAGCCGAATACGAACCTGCCGGTGGCGGCGCGCGCGTCCCAGCGGTAGTAAAGCCCGACGATGAGAACCGCCGCCAGGATCGCGAGGCGGTGGCGCCGGCCTGTGCCCTTCACTCCCGCGCCGCCTCGGCCCGCCTGCCGCAGATTTCCGCAATCACCCTCACCGTCCGCTCCACTTCTTCACCGGTGGTGTAGAAATGCGGCGCCACGCGGATGCCCGCGCCGGGCCGGTAATCCACCAGCACCTCGCGCCGCGCCAGCTCTTTCGTCACCGCCGCGCCGTCCGGCACATCGAGCACCACGACACCGCCGCGGCGCTGCGGATCGCGCGGGGAATTCACCTTGAGCCCTGCCGCATCAGCCAACTCGATCAGGCGCGCCGTTTGCCGCAGCGACTTCTCGCGGATCCGCGCCACCCCGATGTCCCGCACGATCTCATACCCCGAGCGCGCCGCATACAGCGCCGGCACGTTGGGCGTGCCGTTCAGGAAGCGGAACGCGCCGTCGGCATAGCGGATCGGCCCGCTCTCGAAGGCGAACGGCTGCTCGTGCGCGGCCCATCCCGTGGCCGCCGGCTCGAGCTTCGGCCACAAATCGCGCCTCACGTACAGGTAGCCGGCGCCCGGCCCGCCGCACAGCCATTTCACCGAGCCGCCGGTGGCGAACTCCACGCCCAGCGCGCGCACGTCGACCGGCACCGCGCCGGCCGACTGATACAGGTCCGCGATGGTCATGGCGCCTACCGCCTGCGCGCGCTGGACGATCGCCTTCAGGTCCTGCATGTAGGAATTGCGGAAAGCCACATGCGAAACCGTTACCAGCGCGGTCTCTTCGTCGATCAGCTCCAGGTGCTCGTCGAGCGGCCCCGGCGCGGTCACAATCCGCGCGCCCTGCCGCGCGAGGCCGTGGTACACATAGTCGTTCGTCGGGAAATTGAGCGCGTCGGTGACCAGCTTGTTCCGCTTGGCCGACCAGTCGAAGCAGGACGCGGCGATCCACTGGCAGATGGATACGTTCTGCTGCATCGTGACCTCGCCCGCGCCGGCGCCGATGATCGACCCGACGAGGTCCCCGACGGTGACCGGCATCTCCCACCAGCCCTCTTCCCAGGCCCGGATTCCGCGCTCCGCCCACACCTCGGCGTACTCCTTCAGGCGATCCATCGCCCGCCGCGGCATGGCGCCCAGCGAGTGGCTGATCAGGTAGGTCGTCGAGCCGAGAATCGGGAACTGCGGCCGCCAGGCGAGCAGCGGATCCGCGTGGTGCGCATCCGAGCCGCGGCCGTTAGGGAGCGGTGTATCCATAGCTAATATGGTAGCCATGTGCCCGGCCGATTACACCTTCAACCCGGATCTGGCGAGCGCGTCCACGATTCCCGCGCGCTGGTACACCGACCCCGCCATGCTTCCACTCGAGCGCGCGCGCATCTTCCACCGCACGTGGCAGGCAGTGGCGGCGCCGGGCGCCAGCGCGGCTTCGGCGGTCGCCGACGCCGGGCGCTACCTGGCCTGCGACATCGCCGGCGAGCCGGTCGTCATCACGCGCGCCCGGGACGGCCGACTGCGCGCCATGTCCAACGTCTGCCGCCACCGCGGCGCGCTGATCGCCGAAGGCCACGGCCAGGCACAGGTGCTGCGTTGCCCGTATCACGCCTGGTCGTACGGGCTCGACGGGGCCCTGATCGGCCAGCCCGAATTCGACGGCGTGGCCGGCTGGGACCGCGCCGGCGTCTGCCTGCCGCAGTTCCGCGCCGAAATCTGGGGCCCGTTCGTGTTCGTCAATCTCGACCCGGCCGCGCCGCCGCTCGCCGAAATTCTCGGCCGCATCCCCGAGGAGGCCGCCGCCCTCGGCTGCCCCATCGAAAAGCTTCGCTGGTCCTACCGGCGCGATTACGTGATCGCCTGCAACTGGAAGGTGTATATCGACAATTACCTGGAAGGCTACCACCTGCCCGCCGCGCATCCCGGACTCTTCCGCCTGCTCGATTATTCGCGCTACCGCGTCGAGACGCACCGCCATTACTCGGCGCAGATCGCGCCGCTGCGCTCCGGTGACGGCGGCGAGGCGCTCTATTACTGGGTATTTCCCAATTTTATGCTCAATATCTATCCCGATAACCTGAGCAGCAACCTGATCGTGCCCCTCGGCCACGACCAGACCCTGACCATTTTCGAATGGTTCGGCTACAAGGGCGAAGTGCCGCAATCCACCATCGATTTCAGCGACGAGATCCAACAGGAAGACATTCGCATCTGCGAATCGGTGCAGCGCGGCCTGGCGAGCGCGCACTACAGCCAGGGCCGTTACTCGGTGGCCCGAGAGAACGGGGTCCACCATTTTCACGGCTTGTTGGCTGAGTACCTGGCTTAGTGGCCGAGCGCCCGGCCCCCGCCTACCCTGCCGCCTTCACCACGGCATTCTTCCGCCTGGCGCAGGCGTGGACAAATTCCCGGATGATCGGGCTTGCAGTCTCGCGCAGCTCGGGCTGGAAGAGGGTCGCGACAAAGAACGGGTGCCCGTCCAGCTCCACGGCCCGGATGTGCTGCTGGTCGTCGATCGCCGCCACGTACAGTTCCTTGCCTTCGAGCAGGCGCCGGTATTTGCCGTTGAGCCCGAAGCTGCAGTGATACTCCTCGGTCGTGTGCGGGGCGTCATAGGCGCGGCGCAGGTGAGATCCCGGCAGCAGGTGCACGCGCGCCCGGACGCCCGCCAGGGCGGTGGGGAGCGGCGAAATCAGCGGCATCTCCGCCTTGGGATGGGTTTTCTGGTGCTCTGCGTTCCGCAGTCCCACCACGTTGCGCGCGAATTCCAGGACCGCATATTGGAATCCCGCGGATGTGCCCAGAAACGGGGTGCGCGTCGTGCGCGCGTGGCGGATGGCGTTGATCGCCCCTGCCGCGCTGCGGTACGGCATCCCCGGAACGCACCAGAACCCGTCGAAGCCAGCGAGGGAAGCCTCGGTTTCGGCGGATTCCGTTGGAATCCAGACACACTCCACCTCCGAAACCGCTTGTAGCGCTTTCGGAATAGCCTGATGAGCCCTCTGGGCATCCCGGTAATCGCCGATGAGCCCAACCCGAATCGCTGAATTCATGGGCGGACTTATATCACAAACAACTCCCGAAAGCATGGGGGATTGCGCACCGAAAATCGTGGACGGGACCGTACACTGGAGCTATGCCGGAACCGCCGCAGATCGATTTCCAGCTCGATGCCGCCGAGGCGCGCGTGCTCGGCTCGCTGCTCGAAAAAGAGATCGCCACGCCCGAATATTACCCGCTCTCGCTCAACGCCCTGGTGAACGCCTGCAACCAGAAATCGAACCGCGATCCGGTGGTCGCGTATGAGGACGGCATCGTCGAGGATGCGCTTGAAAGCCTGCGCGCCAAGGGCCTCGCTCTGCGGAGCACGGGCAAGGACAGCCGCGTCCCAAAACACGCCCAGCGCTTCACGGAAAAATTCAATATGGGTCGCCGCGAAGCGGCCGTGCTTTGCGTGCTTCTGCTGCGCGGGCCGCAAACCTCCGGCGAATTGCGCGGGCGCACCGAGCGGCTGTACGCATTCGACGATCTCGAAGCGGTCGAAGCGACGCTGCGGCACCTTGCCGAAGCCGGCTTCGTCCGCCAGCTTCCGCGGCAGGCCGGCTTCAAAGAGCCGCGCTGGGCCCACCTCCTTTCCGGCGAGCCGCCGGAAGCCGCCGAGGAGTCCCGCGCCGAGCCGGCCGCGGAACCCGTCCATAGCCGGCCGCTCGCCGACCGCGTCGCTCAACTCGAAGCCGAACTGGCCGGCCTCCGCTCCGAGTTCGAAGACTTCCGCCGCCGGTTCGAGTAGCACGGCGGCTCACGACTTGGGCGGTGGGATGGATTACGCCCGGCCATCGAGGTCTGGGACGAGCGTAGACAACCGGCTCGGGGCTTTTTCAATGAAGAAGACGAAGCATAGCTTTTTCTTCGCCTGTATTGCGGGTCGTCCGCAGGGGACTTGGTCAACCCGGAGGCCCAGCAAAGAGGCGGTGATACTCTGACCGGCTAATCCTGCCCTTGCGTGCTGGGATCTCTCCGATCTTCTCGGCGCCACGTCCCTGGCGCACGAGGTAGACCGACAGAGCGTCGTTCGAAGGGTCGTTTGGGTCCGAGTGCTTAACCGAAATCGCGAACTGGTCGCCCACGGAAATGGTAAAATCGCGCCGGTCCGGACTTATCGGGGTACGTTTGGACCAGCCATTCTCGCGTTCAATATCCTCGTCTTTATCGAGATGGCTGGTGTCGCCCAGCCGTTGCCGTTCCTCAGGTGTTGCATTCTCGAAGTGGTCCCCGGCCCATCGGCAGAGACTCGACTGGCATTCCGCGTAAATGCTACCCCCAATTACGGTATACCTCCTTGGAGAAGCCCCGCCGCCTTCGAGTTGCAACGTGTGATGTTCCACGCTGGCGGATGTTACTCGGACTACGTCGAGAGACCAACGGTCTTCAACGGGCAGGCCTGGTGCGCCGAGATATGCCATCAACAAGGCCCACGGGTACCCGAGGTAGCTTTGCCAGTAGCCACGGCGAGCGACTGTATTGAAGCAATAAGCCTCCTTGTTATTCCACAGTAGCCAAGCGCCGCTTTCTTCGTCCACATAGTACAACCGGCAGGCCGCCGCCACAACAACGAGGATCGCAATCCCGACGAGCGCTCTCATTCGGCTGGACATCGGTTTCTTAGTTGCAGGACGTCGATTGGCAGACATTGCTCAAAATATACTGCGTGAAGTCGCCAAAATAATCCCAGTAGCCGCTGAGCGGCGGTCCATCCGGCCACGAATAAGTCCTAAGCTTTATGCCGCCCAGCGTTCCGTTAAGGTTGGAGCCTTGCGGCGCATTGAGCCTGACCCTAATATACTGTAAATATTGCTTCCACCCATTACTTACAACTCTTCGGGTTCCGTAGTACCCCCAGTAGTTCTTCGGTCCAGGGCCAGGTTGGTCGTAGGCGCCTGTCTCGACCACAACGTCATTTGGTCCGATGGAGTAGACGCGCCAGTATCTCCAACCCGCGAGCGGGTGCCCCGCCAACGTCACGGCAGAAATGGTGTGCGCAACGGGGTCGAAGCGCTCGGTCATCACCGAAAATGGATTTCGAAACCACGACGGCCACCCTTTTAGGCTGATGGTTAGGACCTGACCCGGCCCGCTCACTTGAATTGCGTTCGAGTTTCCCGGTCCGGTAAATGTCATTATCGGGCTTGGGGATGGGTTGCCGCTCACCGGTGCGAACGTCTGGATGAAGTTCTGGAAGATTGAATCTGGGGAAGCAGTTGTCAACAACTCGATGGCGTTGATGTTTCCACAGGTCGGCGTCACGCCAGTGGGAAGCGGATCGCAAACCACCGGACCGCTGAGATTCGGAAGTTGCTTCGCCGGACCCTGCGGCATTTTCGTCACAACCTGCTGGATGGCGGTGCCTTGGTGCGACGCATTGCCGCCCTGCAAGGCCGCAAAGGTGGTCGCGTAGGCCGTGGTGGGTGATGAGATATTCGAGAGATCTCCACCGCTCGCAGAGTACGCATAGCCGAGAACATTCCCCAACCACCCAGGCTCGCCTTGGGCCGTTGACTGTCCTGTGGTGTTGCCATATTGGTCAAACGTGAGAATCGGAGACGCACTGTCTTGTTGGCCGATGAACCCGCCATCAGCCGTTGCCATATAGGGCATTATGTTTTGCAGGAGCCAACGAAGATTCCCGCCCGAATCCATCGAGAATATATACTCCCCAGAGAGCCCCATCCGGCCAATGAACGATCCGTCTTGAGTCTGAAGGTCTAGTTGGAGGTTTAGTTGGAGTGCATCTGGTGAGAATGGCAGCTGGGAACCAGTCGTTGTGCTTACACCGCTACCTGTCACGTTAGCGACGCGTAGCGACCAATCCGCGCCTGTCTTTTCGTACCATGCCACCAAGACGCCTGTGTCTGCATTCGTAATCATGGTCGGATACTCCGCGGGGGTACTGCCCACGTAGCAGGAGTAGGGGAGGTAGGGGGGCCCGCAGTTCGAGACGTAATACTTCGGGTAGTACCATTCCCCTAACGTGAAATCATCGGACGTTCCGCTGCTGCTTATCCGAAGAAGGGCCAAGCGCACCTCCTCGTAGTACGGGTCAGGTGTTGTGTGGTCCGTGTCCCACAACGCGGAGTACATGACATACGCGAAGCCGTCGCCGGCAATTTTCAGATCGTAACTCCATCCGCTAGCACAATCTTTGGGATTACCGCAACCTTTGTTGTATGGTACCGGTACTTGGAACTTGGGTGTCCCGGTCGTGGGATCGATGCCAATTACGGAGGTGTACGGCGACGGGGGCCAGCAATAATCTAGAGGCACGAAGAGAGTGCCATCGGGGTGTACACCTACCCCCCGGATAGTGCAATTGTCCGGCGCCGTGTAGGATGGATACCTCATTCCAGTAGCGCCCTCTAGCGTTACGATTTTGTGGGCATCCGCGGCCACCAAGCCACCCTGGAAATCGGGGTACAGTTCCAGGTCTGCAATGTCAAAGTCGCTCACATCCGCGGTCCACGCCGTTGTACCGTCGCTGGTGACGGCATACACCGTGCTGCCGGATAACGCGAACACGTCCGCAACGCCGGTTGGGCTCGGCACGGCGGGCAGAATCCAATCCACGCTAGCGCCATTGATGGGATTGGACCACAGCACGGTGCCGGGCGCCAGGGGTACGGAGGAGACGGTCACATCCGCCGATGCACTACCTGCGGTAATCGTGACGTGCCCCGCGGCCACCGCGGTGAGTACCGGCGGATCGTTTGTCGAGAGACTGACGATGGTGGGGTCGCTGGAGACCCAAGTGAGGCCGGCGACGGGTTGATTGGAGGAGTTCAGTGCCTGGATCGTGTGCGTGTCGCCGACCATCATCTTTAGCGTAACCGGGGTCAGCGTCAGAGAGCCGCCGCCCGGAGCCGTCACCAAAAACGATTTGGAATTACTCTGGACAGCGTTCTGCGTGACAGACACGATACCGCTGAGCGAACCGGCGGCTACGGTGGCAACCACCTGCGAGTCGCTCCAACTCACGACTCCCCCATTCATGCTGCCCAGTTGGACTGCGCCGGCCCCTTGGATTGGCCCAAAACCGCTTCCGCTGATGGTGACTGAGGTCCCTACGGGCCCCGAAGTCGGGCTGATGCTCGTTATTTGTGGAGTGCTCACCGTAAACGGAACCGCATTGCTGGTAACGCCGTTCTGTAATACCAGGGCGTTCCCGGATGCCGATCCGGCGGCTACCAGAGCCACTACCTGCGTATCGCTCCAGCTTTGCACAACGCCATTTGCGGTGCCCAGCCAGACCTGGCCGCTGCCTTGCTGCGCCCCGAATCCGGTGCCCGTGATCGTCACCTGGGTGCCCGGGAGGCCGCTGGTGGGCGTTACATTTGAAATCGTCGCAGTATTTACGATAAACGGCACGGTGCCGGACCATGCCCCCGCCTGTTGCACCTGTGCAGTTCCTGAACGTGAGTTGGATGCGATTGTGGCAACGATCTGCGTGTCGCTCCAACTCACTACGGTGGCGTACGTCGTACCCAGCCACACGGTTCCAGCGCCTTGCGCCGACCCAAAACCCGAGCCAGAAATAGTGACCTGCGTTCCGGCCACACCCGCCGCCGGGGACACACTGGTGAGCACGGGCGGCACCGCAAACCGTGTTCCGGCACTGGACGATGCCCCCACTGTCACAATTACGGAACCCGTGCTCGCCCCGCTTGGGACTGCCACGGAAATGCTGGTGTCGCTCCATGCGCTGGCCACCGCAGGCACACCATTGAAGGTGATGGTGCTGGTGCCTTGGGTAGCACCAAAATTGAGACCGGCAATCGTGACATTGGTGCCCACCGGCCCGGACCCGGGCGACAGGTTCGCAATGATCGGCGAATTTGTCACGGTGAAAGGGCTACTGCCGCCGCTGGCGACGCCATCGACCGTGACTACGACGTTACCAGTGGTTGCGCCATTCGGGACGGCCACTCTGATGATGGTATTACTCCAGGTCACTATCGCGCCCGCGCTTGTGCCGTTGAAGGTCACAGTGCTTGTGCCCTGGGTCGCGCCAAAGTTGCTGCCGCTAATGGTTACGAGCGACGTGGGTGGGGCCGAATTTGGTGACACGTTAGAGATCGTGGGTGCATTAGCGATCGCAAAGGCCATGGGATTGCTCGTGGCGCCTCCAACTGTGACCACGAGGTTGCCGGTGGTTGCCCCGATCGGCACCTGCACCGTGATGTTGAAGTTGCTCCAAGACAAGGCGGCGCCCGCGCTAGTGCCGTTGAAGGTCACTGTGCTTGTGCCCTGCGTCGCGCCGAAGTTGCTGCCGTTTATGGTGACGGGCGTGCTCACCAGCCCCGACATGGGTGAGATACTGTAGATCGTGGGAACGGGGACGAAGTGCGCCAGAGGAAAATTCGGCGCCGAGCCGGTGGCAATCGTGTTGATCTGCGTCAATATGCCAGTCGAGGTGTTGTACGAGAACCCGGTTACGGAGCTGCTGCTCTGGTTGGAAACGTAAACGAAGTTGCCGGCCGGCGAGACGGTCACGCCCTGCGGTCCGCTGCCGCCGGAGGCGAAAGGCGAACCCGCGACAGGCGTCAGTGCCAGCGGGCTGGTCGTGATTTTAAAGGCGGCCACATTGCTGGTGGCGTAGTTGGCTGCAAACAGAAAGGTGCCACTCGGGTCGATGGCGATTCCGACTGGGTCCAGACCGCCGGTCGAAGCCAGCACGGGAGTCCCCAGTGTGGCGCCGGTGACCGGGAATGCGTACACGTTGCCCGGGAACCCGCCATCTGTGGCGAAGAGATAGTTACCCATCGGCGACGGCACCAGATCCTCTGGCGTGAAACTCGATGGGCCGGTGTAAGCGATGGTGAAACTCGAGAATGCGCCGGTACTCGGGTCGATTGTGGCGACACCGATCGAGTGGGTCGCTAACAGAGCCACGTAGACATAGCTGTTGGTCGGATCGATCACGAGGTTGACGGGGTTGCCGCTACCCAGGCGGCACGGGCCACACGCCACCGGGGTAAGGGCGCCGCTCGACTGATTAATCGACCAGATGCTGATCCCGTTTCCGTTCTTTTGCGCGACGTATACGTTGTTCTGATTAACCGCGATGCCCAGCGGCCCGCCCCCTACGGCGTAAGCAGTGCCACTCAGGGCAATTGGCGTCAGGCTACCGCCCACACCTACTGCGTAGGCATCGAGCGTTCCGCTGTCGCTGGGCACATACAGGAAGCGGTTATCCGGCGTCACCGCCACCCGCGTCGGACTAGCGTCGGACGGAGAAGTGGCTTGCCCCGCAAGAGGCGTCAGGGCTCCAGTGGCGGCGTTGATCGCATACTCGCTCAGGACGGGGGGGCGTTGACCATATCGGGCACGTACAGGTTAACCTGTTGCCCCGATGCTACTCCAGCCAGCAGCAGAACCGCACCGGCGGATGCCACAAACTCAGACCATCTTCCTATAGGTTTCCACGCGCTTCGCAGGACATCGTTCAGGCTGAATGGCTGCTGTCCCGCAAACTTTGTCGGCATCGGCATCTCCAGTACCAATTAACCCGCTTAGTCGTCTCGGCCCCCAGGCAGCCGGGACGAAGGCTGATAGTACTATGCCTATCAGAACCGCTGCAACCATCACTTTGGTTATTTCATCCTACGAAATCTAAATTTTTTCTTTCGTTTCTTTTCAGCCGGTTGCAAGCAGCCGCCGCCCGCCGCCCCAACTCCCCGTGCTACTCTCGAAATCGAAAAAGAGCTGCCCGCCAGGCGAGAGGTAGCCCGTTCCGGAGCGACGTCCGATGCCCAATGGCCAGGGCAACCTAAGTTCGGACCCAACGTCGTGCAACGTTCGCCAGTGCCTGCCGATCGTTCTTCCCCGTCCGCTTGCGGCGGGGGAGATGAGGAGATCTCCTTACCACCTCGGCCCTGAACACCCGGTCACCCACCCGGCCCTGCACGTCCGTGCGCCAACGCGCGTTGCCCTCCCCAGGGATACGTGTCTTCACCGTATCTTGAAGATATGAGGCATCGTGTGCTCATCCTCGGCGGCGGCTTCGGCGGTCTGTATGCCGCGCGCACGCTCGGCTCGTCGGACGTCGATGTCACCCTCATCGACCGCCGCAACTTCCACCTTTTCCAGCCACTCCTGTATCAGGTCGCGACCGGCTCTCTTTCGCCCGGCGACATCAGCGCGCCCCTGCGCGGCATCCTCGAAAAGCACCGGAATGTGCGCGTACTGCTGGGGGAGGCCGCCGATATCGATCCCGTGGCGCATCGCGTCTTCCTCAAGGACGGCGCCTCCTGCGACTATGACACCCTGATCGTCGCCACCGGCTCAAAGACCTCCTACTACGGCCGCGATCAGTGGCGCGACTGGGCGCCAAGCCTTAAGACGGTCGAAGAAGCCACGGCCATCCGGCACAAGATCCTCTACGCGTTCGAGGCCGCCGAGCGCGCAACATCCGCGGATCTGCGGCGCGCCTGGCTGACGTTCGTGATCGTGGGCGGCGGGCCGACCGGCGTCGAACTGGCCGGCGCGCTGGCGGAAATCGCGCACCACACCCTGCGCAACGAATTCCGCGCCATCCGGCCCGAGGACGCCACCATTTACCTCGTGGACGGCGGCCCGCGCATCCTTTCGAGCTACCCCGAGCGCCTTTCTCAACACGCCGAGGAGACGCTCACGCGGCTTGGCGTGCGGGTCCGCTGCCATGTGAAAGTGGTGGATGTCGACGATGCCGGCGTCCTTTACGAGCTC
>DATGMB010000068.1:0-3922 GCA_035293845.1 Bryobacteraceae bacterium | reverse complement strand
GAACGCGTCGACCACGGACTCGGGCTCGAAGCGGTCGTCCGTGGTGACCACGATCTCGACGCGATTGCAGGTCGAGAGAATCAGGGCTTCGGCCACCCCTTCGCGCTTCTTGAGATCGGCCAGCGCGGAGGGCAGTTGCTCTTCGCGAAACGCGAGGCGCTCGCGGATCTCGACGGGGGCGGTTTTGTGGCTCACGCCGGTGAGGTGGAGCTTCATGGCCGGGCTCCCGTCATGGCCTCGCCAGGACCGCGCCCAGGCGCGCGTGCGCGGCCCAGGTCAGCGCTGAAAAGCAGAGCACGGTGAGGGTCATCCAGGCGGCTTTGCGCCCACGCCATCCGACGGCGGTGCGGAGCACGACCAGCGCCATATAGACGCCCCAGGTGAAGAAGGCAATGACGATTTTGGGATCGCCGATCCAGTCGGACTTGAGGTAGATCGAGGCCCACGTGCTTGCCGCGATCACCGCAAGCGTCATCAGCACGAAGCCGACCGCCATCGAACGCCCGATCAGTTCGTCCAGCGTGCCGAGCGCCGGCAGGCGGTAGTAGAACTTGCTCGGCTTCTTGGCCTTCAGCTCGCGTTCCTGGAACAGATAGAGCAGCGACGCCCCAACCGTCAAGGTGAGGGCCGCGTATCCCAGCAGCACCAGAACAATGTGAACCGTGAGCCAGGTTTTCCGCAGCAGCGGATTGTTCCATGCTGCGACGGGGTGCCCGAGCGTCCCGAGCAGGGCCATCACGAACACCAGGGGAAACACGAACACGCTGAGGCTCGCTACCTTGTAACGCCACTCGACAAATAAATAGAGCAGCGCCAGCAGGAACGCGCACATCGAGAGGGTTTCATACAGTCCGCCGATGGGACAGCGGCTGTTGATCAGGCCCTCCTCCATGATGGAAACGAAGTGGAAGACTGCGCCGAGGCTGAAGGCGCCCAGCGCGACGCGAAACAGGTGCTCGCGCCGGCGCACCAGGGTCAGGATGGCGTGCAGAAGGCCGAGGGAGTACAACGCGGCAGCCACGCGCAGCCAGATGACGCTCATTTCAGCCATGAAGATCCGGTATCGCCTTGTCTTAAATTATCAGTATATCCCGGCGCCGCAGGCAGGGCCGAGGCCCCGAATCCCGACACCCGATCTCCGATCCCCTGTCCGCCGCCCCCCGACCCCTGTTACCATCTCCCCATGTGGCTGGGTATCGATATCGGCACGGGCGGGTCGCGCGCCCTTTTGATCGACGACGCGGGCGAGGTTCGCGCGGGCTGCACGGCGCCGCATGAAGACATGATCATGCAGCGCCCGCTCTGGGCCGAGCAGCGTCCGGAAAACTGGTGGGAGGCGGCGGTGGCGGCCATCCGCGGCGTGCTGGCAGAAGCGGGCGTGGCCGGGCGCGAGATCCGCGGTATCGGTCTTTCCGGGCAGATGCACGGGTTGGTGCTGCTCGATGGCTCCGGCGCCGTCATCCGTCCGTCGCTGATCTGGTGCGACCAGCGCAGTCAGCGGCAGGTGGACGGCGTCAACGCGAAGATCGGGCGCGAAAAGGTGCTGGAGTGCATCGCCAACCCCGTGCTGACCGGCTTCACCCTTCCCAAGCTGCTGTGGGTGCGGGATAACGAGCCGGCGAACTTCGAGCGCGCGCGCAAGATGCTGCTGCCGAAAGATTACGTCCGCTACCGCCTGACCGGCGAGTACGCCACCGAGGTCTCGGACGCTTCGGGGACGGCGGTGTTCGACGTCGTCAATCGGCGCTGGAGTTTCGAGATGATGGACGGCCTCGGGCTGGACCGCGGCCTCCTGCCGGAATGCCGCGAGTCGGTCGAGGTGAGCGGCCAGATCACGCCGCAAGTGGCCGAGTTGACCGGCCTCGCCGCCGGGACGCCGGTGGTGGGCGGCGGCGGCGACCAGGCATCGAGCGCGGTGGGGAATGGCATCGTGGAGCCTGGGATTGTCTCCTGCACGCTGGGCACTTCGGGCGTGGTGTTCGCGCATATGGAAAAGGTGGCGTACGACCCTGCCGGCCGCGTCCACACGTTCTGCCACGCCGTCCCCGGCAAGTGGCACGTCATGGGTGTGACGCAGGGCGCGGGGCTGAGCCTGCAGTGGTTCCGCAACCAGCTCGCGCCGGGCGCCGCCTACGATGCCCTGATGGCCGAGGCGGCGCACGCTCCCGCGGGCGCCCAGGGCCTCTTCTGGCTGCCGTACCTGATGGGCGAGCGCACCCCGCACCTGGACGCCGCGGCGCGCGGCGGATGGATCGGGCTCACCGCGAGCCACACGCGCGCCGACCTGATCCGCGCGCTCGTCGAGGGCGTGAGCTACAGCCAGCGCGATTGCCTGGAGATCATCGAGGCGCTGGGCGTGCCGGTGGCGTCCGTGCGGGCTTCGGGCGGCGGCGCGAAGAGCCCGTTCTGGCGGCAACTGCTGGCGAGCGTGCTCGACCGGCGCGTGGTCACACTGCGCACGCAGGAGGGCTCGGCCTACGGCGCGGCCCTGCTGGCGATGTCGGGGACGGGAGGGGGAACAGTCGAGGAGGTCTGCCGGACGGCGATCCGCGAGGTCGATTCGATTGCGCCCTGCGCGCCCGATGCAGCGGAGTACGCGCGGGGGCACCGGGTGTACCAGGCACTGTACCCGGCGCTGAAAAATATCTACTCGCAGATGAAAGTGTAATCTAATTCGGGACATCTTGCCGGTATTCGGTCGTCCTGCGCGATCCCACGGGCAAGCATGCTTTCCAGATCCTGGAGCAGAATTACCGCGCGGATTTAATTTCACAGGGTTTGCTGCTGTCGCTCTTCGAGGGCAAGACCATCGAATTCGAGGTGCGGCTCGATGACGGCTCGGTCCGCATGGTGAACGGCAGGATCATCCGCAGCGGCTACGTGCCGCACTATGGTGCCTACCAGCGTTACGGCGCACAATATCAGTATTCGCAGAACGTGAGCGGGATGGAGCAGCCGGTCATCGAAGTCGACGGCAAGCTGCAGTTCAGCCTTCCTGGACAGCTCATCTTTCCCGACAATACCATCCTGAAGCCTACACTCGACTGGATCATCCATTCCGGCGAACGTGCCAAATTCGACGCCGAACTGAGCTATGTTTCGGGCGGGATGAGCTGGTCGGCCGATTATAACGCGGTCGCGCCGGAGAACGGCGACACGCTCGATCTGGACGGCTGGGTCACGCTCGACAACCAGAGCGGCAAGCAGTTCGACCATGCGCCTATCAAGCTCATGGCGGGGGACGTCAACAAGATCCACCCGCAACAGGCTGGATACAATGTAACGGCCGCGCAGGTTGTAGTCGACACGGGCGCCGCGCCCCGGGTCAACGAGCGCAACTTTGACGACTACCATTCCTACACGCTGCCCAACCCAACTACACTGCACGACCGCGAAACCAGGCAAGTGGAGTTTCTGCGCGCTTCCGGCATCCCGGCGCGGCGCCTTTACGTCTACGATGGCGCAGCCCTGAGCCAGTCCGGCATGGGAGACTTGCGGTATCAGGCGAATTATGGAACGCAAAGCGATCACGATGTTTGGACCATGCTGGAATTCGCCAATTCCAGCGCCAACCACCTTACCGATCAGGCGCAGCGCTTTGTCGACGAGTCCTTGGAAGTCAAGCTGCGCAACCACAAAAAGGAGCCCGTCACGGTGCGGGTGGTCGAGCATCTCTACCGATGGTCCAACTGGACATCACCACCTCATCCGATCCCTACCGCCAGACCGAAAGCCGCACCATCGAATTCGAGGTGACAATCCCGGCGGATGCCGAGAAGACGGTCACGTACCAGGCGCACTACACGTGGTAACCCGCGCCTGCGATATCATGACATGACGTGAAATCCTCGACCCCGATTTTCCGTGTGCTCTGCGCCGCTGCCTTGCTCGCCGCGGCCTTCGCCCAGACCCGTCCCACACC
>DATGMB010000067.1:0-4826 GCA_035293845.1 Bryobacteraceae bacterium | reverse complement strand
CATCCCCGCGCGGTTCCTGAAGACCACCTCGAAACAGGGCTTGGACAAGCAGCTATTCAACGATTGGCGCTATGACGCCCAGGGCAATCCCAACCCGGATTTCGTCCTCAACAAGCCCGAAGCGCAGGGCGCGCAGGTGCTCCTGGCCGGCGACAACTTCGGCTGCGGCAGCTCGCGCGAGCACGCCCCATGGGCGCTGACGCAATTCGGCTTCCGCGCGGTGATCAGCACCAGTTTTGCCGATATCTTCAAGCAGAATTCACTCAAGAATTCGCTGCTGCCGATCGTGGTCCCGGCGGACGTGCACGCGGAGCTGTTCGCCGCCGCGCCGGATGCGACGGTGAAAGTCGATCTCGCGCGGCAGACGCTGACCACGCCGGCGGGCCGTGAAGTCGAGTTCCCCGTCGATCCGTTCTCGAAGCACTGCCTGCTGAACGGCGTGGACGAGCTCGGTTACATCCTGCAGCAGGAGCCGGCGATCGCGGCGTATGAGGCGCGGCGCGAGTCAAGCGTCAACACCCTTGCCTGAACGTATCGGTCCGGATCCTATGCCCCCGTCCAGGGCTGTTCAAATGCCGCAATTACAGAGGCGACATGAAGCGGCTGGCCGCATTTCGGGCATTTGGAGGTCCCCAATAACTGGCAAATCCATTGGGCGAGCAGTTCGTCCCAGCCTCAAGACAGAGAGCGTGCAGTCGCCGGCCGACATCCGTTAATTCGCCGTGCACCGTGGGCTGAATTGGCCGTTTCGGGGCCGCTGGATTCCCGACCCAATCCCCAGAGGTACAGAAGAATCCATATGGACCGATAGCGAAATATAGATCGGCGGAGCACGATGGGCAATTGCCATGGAACTCGCCGTCATTCAGCGCGTCTAGTACGTGCCCCAAAGCCTGTCGCCCTCGAAGGCGAGCACTGATTGCATGATATATATCCGGTCTGCGCGGCTCAGATTGGAATGGCTGAGCGTTTCGATCGCCAATTGCCGCAGTTGCTCGACCACGGCTCCATGGCCTTTCTGGCGCGGCAACGATGCACCCAGCTAATGCGAGCGGCATTGCCCGGTTGCTCGCGGGCCAGCCCGCAGCGGCGGATAGCAGAAACGGCAGGGCATAAGGGCTCGCACTGTAGGTTGACTACTGATGACAGACCCGTCCCCACAATTCCGTCCATACGGGCGATTTCGGGTCCGGCTCTAACTCGGCAAGGATGCCGGGAAGGTCATCCGCGGACCCATAAGCGTCGCGAAGCTCTGCCCAGTTCGGTTCTGGCATACCTACAGACATATGGACGCTGTCCGGCCGGTCTTCCGGTGCGGTAGATCCTGCCTGCTACCCGGCATCGACCGCCTCTCACCACGGTCGCTCCCCCACATAATTCCCCGGCGGATCGTACTCGCACACCCACACCTCGTGGCCCGCGCCGCGCGCCACGGCGCAGCCTACGCGGCGGGTGTCGTGCCAGACGATCTGCGTGTAGTGCAGGCAGGCGCCATTGCAGCGGTTGGTCTTGTAGTCGTAATTCGCCGCTTCGGAAGCCCATCGCTTCACCACCTCAGCGGGCGGTGTCCCGGAGCCGTTCGTCTCGAACAGATTCTCGCCGTACTTCGAGTGCTTCTGGTGCGCCAGCACGCGCTCCACGATCAGCCGGTTGGCCCAGTTCTGCGCGGCCTCGGCCAGCTTGTCCGACCACACCAGCGGCCGCGTCTTGACCTCCGCCCGAACGGCGTTGTGCGCCGCCAGCATCTGTTGCGCGAGCGAGCTGTCCGCCGCGACGGCCGGCGCCGCCAGCAGCGCTGCCATTACCCATGCTGCCCAGTGCCCCAAATCGATCGTCTCCAAATCGCCTATCATATCCTTATTCGCTATGCGTCAGATCCATTGCTTCATCGCGGCCCTCGCTGCCGCCCTCCTGCTTTCCACGGTTCCCGCTTCCGCCCAGCGGCGCGGCGGCGGCGGCGCTCCCCCGCCCGAAGGACTGCGCTTCCGCTTTATGGGACCGGCCGTCGGCAACCGCATCGCCTCCGTGGTGGCGATCCCCGGCGACCCCTCCGTTTACTATGCCGGCGCGGCGTCGGGCGGCGTCTGGAAGTCGACCGATAGCGGCCGCAGCTTCGTCCCGGTATTCGATGCCGAGCCCGTGCAGGCCATCGGCGCGCTCGCGCTCTCGAGCACGAATCACAACATCGTCTGGGCCGGGACCGGCGAAGCCTGGGCCATCCGCGATAGCGACATGATGGGCAACGGCGTCTACAAGTCGACCGACGCCGGCCAGACCTGGACCCATATGGGCCTCGACGAAACCGGCCGCATCGGCCGCATCATCGTGCACCCCACCAATCCCGATATCGTCTACGTGTGCGCCGCCGGCCGCCTCACCGGCCCGCAGCAGGAGCGCGGTGTTTTCAAGACCACCGACGGCGGCAAGACCTGGACCCGCTCGCTGTTCGTCAACGCCAATACCGGCTGCTCCGGCCTCAGCATGGACGCCGCCGACCCCAACACGCTGGTCGCGGGAACCTGGGAAGTCGTGATGCACAGCTGGGGCATGTTCAGCGGCGGCGAAGGCTCGGGCATCTCGATCACCCACGATGCCGGCGCAACATGGCATCGCGTGCAGGGCCACGGCCTGCCCAAATCGCCGGTCGGCAAGATCGACGTCGCCATCGCGCCGAAGAATTCGAAACGGGTCTACGCCCTCATCCAGACCGCCGACCAGGGCTCCGTCTGGCGCTCCGATGACGGCGGCGAAAACTGGGCGGTCGTCAACTGGCAGCGCGCGCTCATCGGCCGCGCCGGCTATTACATCCGCCTCGCCGTGTCGCCGACCAATCCGGATGAGGTGCTGGTGGCCGATAGCAGCTTCTGGCAGTCGACCGATGGCGGCAAATCGTTCCGCAGCGTCAACTGGGGCGGCGGCGACACGCACGATATCTGGATGGATCCCGACGGCAAGCGCGTCATCATTACTCACGATGGGGGCATGAACATCGTCACCGACCACAACGCGCAGAACCCGATGCAGGCCGGCGTCAACCGCGTTACACTGCCGATCGGCCAGATCTACCACGTGGCCGTCGATCACGACGTGCCGTACAAGATTTACGGCAACATGCAGGATGACGGCACCATGCGCGGCCCGAGCAATGTGCAGGAAGCCGGCCCTAACGTTCCGGTGGAGGGCGGCCGCGGCGGGCGCGGGTTCGGCGGCGGCTTCGGACGCGGCGGAGGCGGCGGCCAGTGGGAGCACGGGCTCGGCGGCTGCGAATCCGGCTTCACGCTGCCGGATGTCACCGATACGAACATCGTCTGGGCCTCCTGCTACGGAAACGAAGTCACCCGCTACGATGCCCGCAACAAGATGGCGCGTTCCGTCAGTCCGTGGCTTCACACGCTCGATTCCGCGCCCAATCAGGCCAAATACCGCTGCCACTGGACTGCGCCGCTCGCCATCGATCCCTTCGATCACAACACCGTCTATTACGGCTGCCAGATGATCTTGCGCACTACCAACGGCGGCATGAGTTGGACCGAACTGTCCAAGGACCTTTCGCACCAGGACCCCAGCCGCATTGTCTCCTCGGGCGGCATCGTTGGCGACAATCTCGGCCAGTTCTACGGCGAGGTGGTCTTCGCCATCGCGCCTTCGGAGATCAAGCGCGGCCTCGTTTGGGCCGGCACGAACGACGGCAAGGTCTGGTATACGCCGGACGGCGGCAAGACCTGGGACGATGTCTCGGCGAACCTGCTGAAACTCGCTCCCGACTGGGGCGTCGTGTCCAAGATCGAGCCCTCGCACTTCGATCCCAACACGGCCTACGTCGTCCTCGATTATCACCTGCAGGACAACCGCGACCCGTGGATCTTCAAGACCACCGATCTCGGCAAGACGTGGACGAAAATCTCCGACGGGCTGCCGCACGGCCCCCTCGCATACGCCCGGGTCGTAGCCGAAAATCCGAATCGCAAGGGCATGCTCTTTGCCGGCACGGGCAACGCGCTCTATTACTCGCTGAATGACGGCGGGACGTGGAAGCCGCTGCAAACCGGCCTGCCGCACGCGCCGGTCTCCTGGATCGTGGTGCAGAAGGAAGCGCACGACCTGGTGGTTTCAACCTACGGCCGCGGCTTCTTCATCATGGAGGACATCACGCCGCTCGAGCAGGGTCTGATGGAGCCCGGCGCCGTGACCGAGACCGCGAAGCTGGTGGCGCCGCGTCCCGCCTACCGCATCGTGCGCGGCGGCCGCGCCGACCTGAACTTCGTGCTCAACGCGCCCGTTCAGAAGCCCGTCGAAATCGAAATCGACGATGCCAGGGGCGCGCTGGTCCGCAAACTGACCGTTGCCGGCGGCCGCAGCGGCCTCAACCGCACGAGCTGGGATCTCCGCTATGAGCCGCCGCGCGCCGTCGCGCTGCGCACCACGCCGCCCGAAAATCCGCACATTTGGGAGGAGCCGCGCTTCGAGCACCAGGATACGCGGCCCATCACGCACTGGGGCCTCGCGCAGGCCGAAGTCGGGCCGATCGCCGCGCCCGGCAAGTACACGGTGAAAATGACAGTCGACGGCCAGACCTCGACCGCGCCGCTCGAAATTCTCCGCACGCCGGACAGCCACGGCAGCGATGCCGACCAGCAGGCCGCCGTGCGCCTGCAACTCAAGGTGCGGGACGACATCTCGGCCGTCTCCGACATGACGAACCAGATCGAGTGGATGCGCAAACAGCTCGAGGACGAGCACAAGGCGGTGGCGGGCAAGGCCCAGCTTCTGCAGTCGATCGCGTCCATCGATAAGAAGCTGCAGGAGGTCGAATACAAGCTGATTAC
>DATGMB010000066.1:0-8619 GCA_035293845.1 Bryobacteraceae bacterium | reverse complement strand
CGCGCTCCGAACACGAGGCGCTCGACGCGCGCGGCCACCAGAGCGCCGGCGCACATGACGCAAGGCTCGAGGGTGCAGTAGAGGGTGGCGCCGGGAAGGCGGTAATTGCCGCTGCGCTGCGCCGCTTCACGAAGCGCGAGGATCTCGGCATGCGCGGTCGGATCGCGCCGCGCCACCGGCGCATTCCAGCCGCGCCCGGCGATCTCGCCCGCGATCACCACCACCGCCCCTACAGGCACCTCGCCCTCGGTCTCGCCCTGGCGGGCGAGCTCAACGGCGCTTCGCATCCAGTCCTCGTCGGTCATTCGCAGCCATCGGCCCGGTTGGGCGGCCTCATTTAGCCCTAGCTTACAATGGTACTCAATCGGGCATGGCAGAACTGGAAATCCACCACGAGAGCGCTCATTCGGTCGATCCCGTAGGACAGCGGGTCGGGATTCTGGCGGCGGTGCTGGCGGTGGCGCTGGCGATCGTGACGATTGCCTCGCATCGCACCCATACGGCGGCGATCATGCACCAGTCGGCCGCCAACGACGAGTGGTCGCATTACCAGGCCACGCGCGTGAAGTTCCACAACCTGGAGCTCGGCGAGAACCTGCTGACTGTGCTCGAAGCGAGCAACGGCGCGGCGGACAAGATGCGCGCCGACTATGCCGCGCAAAAGAAGAAGTACGAGCAGCAGGCCAAGGGCATCCAGGAAACGGCGCAACACGCCGGCGAGCAGGCGGAGGCGGACGAACATCGCGCGCTGCGCTACGACATCGGCGAAGGCCTGCTCGAAATCGGCCTGGTGCTGACCTCGCTTTACTTTATATCCCGCAAGACGATGTTTCCCACGCTGGGTATGGCTGCCGGGGCGTTGGGCGCAGTGATCGCGCTCACCGGTTTGGGGATGTGAGCCTACACGCGCCGCAGGGCCGCCGAATGTATGCTTCTTCACCTTATTGAGACCTGGGCGTGTTGAGGCGCGAACAACTGGGGTGGTATTCGTCAACAAGGAGCGCGGGACGCCTGCTCCACATCCGCATTGGGAAGGTATTGCTGTGTCACGAAACTTTTGGTTGCACCCCTCGGTTTTGGCGCTGGTGGCGATCACGCTCTCGCCCTCAGGCGCCGTGGCTGACACCATCCTGTACACCAACCTGAACCCGGGCTCCGGCCCCGCTTTCGACAGCACTACGAGTTGGTTTGTCGCCGGCTCGAATGCGACCTACAACCAGGTAATGGCGATGCCGTTCTCGCTCACCGCCGCGGGCACGGTCTCGAATGCCCTGCTGGCCTTGGGCAACTTTAGCGACCTGCCGAACGATCAGCCGGTGAGCCTGTACTTCGAATCCGATGCCTCGGGAATGCCGGGAAGCATTATCGGCAGTCTGACGCAGATCGGCACAATACCGAACCGGACCAATCCCGGCCCGGGACTGGTGAGTTTCCACTGCGCCAGCGGTTGCAGCCTCTCGGCGAACACGCCGTACTGGCTGGTGGCGCAGGAAACCGACCCCAACTCGGAACAGGGCTGGTATTACGTCTACAACGACGCGAATGTGACGCTGGCGCAGAATGAGCACGGGAGCGCCACCGGGCCGTGGACCCTGAACAACGCTGCGGGAGCCGCGTTCCAACTCGACGCCGCGACTCCCACGCCGGAGCCCGCATCGTTCGCGCTGGCGGGAAGCGCCCTGCTCGGCCTCGCGCTCGCGCGAAAGCGGATTCGCCGCCGGGCGCGCGCCAGCTAAAATATCTTGAATTTGAGGTATTTCCGCGGATTGGTGTGGAAGTCCCGCAGGGTCCCGAGGAATTGGCGGGCCGCTCCGTTGAGGTTGTCGTACATCTGAGAAGTGGTCATCATTGGACTGGTGTTGAACTGCTGCACGGATTCGATCAGCGAGGACACCGTGCGGTTCCATTCGCGATAGGTCTCGTCGGATTGGAAGAACGGGGACGCAGCCAGAGTGGCCATGCTTTGCTGCAAATCGTGGACGGTGGACCGAAGCTCCGCGTACGTGCCGGTGTCGCGCAGCAACTGCCCCATGCCCTGGCCCGATTGGATTTTTGCCAGGGTCTGATCGAGCGCCTGGACCGGCTCCAGCATCCGCCGGTAGAGCCGGTCCGTGTAGAGCGCCTGGCCGATCGGCGTAGTGGTGTTTGCCGCCTTGCGGACGGACTGTTCGATCTCGGTGAAACGGCGCCGCAAATCATCGTACATTTCCCTTCCGAGCACGAACTGACCCAGCGCGCTGCGCCCTGACTGGATGTCCGCGAGGAGCGCATCCACATCGCGAAGCTGCTTCTCGAGCCCGGTCAGATCCAGCGACTTGAAAAGGTCCGGCTGCTCTTTGTAGGCCACCTCGGTGCCGGGGCGCCGGATGCCCGTGCCCTGGCGGGTGATGTCGACGTACTTGTCGCCGACCGGCGACGAAACGCTCAACTGCGCGAACGACTCCGCCGGAATCGTCTGCAGCATGCTGCGCGGGACCCAGAACGTCACGCGGACGACCCGCATGGGATCGGCGGATCCCGACAGCGCTACGCTGGAGACCTTGCCGACCGGGATGCCATCGACCTCGACGGGCGAGCCCGGACCGATCCCGGTCGCGTCCGGCACATAGAGGTACAGCGTCGAGCGTTCGTGGAAGAGCATGCCTCCGGTCAGCAGGTACAGGAGCACGCCCAGGATGATGAGCGCGACCACCGCCACCAACCCGACGCGAAACTGTGCCCATGCCACACGGTCCGCCGACGGCATTCTCTCGGATTGTACCGCGCCCGCAAAAGCCGGCCTCCGGCGCCTGCGCCGTAACGCGGTATACAATGGGAGCGTCTTCCAGTTACAGGACGAGGCATTTCCATGGAATCGATCGGCTGGCCGGAGCTTCTGGTCATCGGCATTGTATTTATCGTGCTCTTCGGAGCGAACAAGATTCCGGAGGCCGCTAAAGGGCTCGGCGAAGCGATCCGGAACTTCAAAAGCGCGGTGAAGAGCGGCAGCGAAGCGGTTCAAAACGAAGCCGCGGAAGTGCAAAAGGAAATCGAAAAGGTCTAGCCCTGAAAGTTCGCGCCCGCAAATTCGACGGCCGCTGCGCCAAACACAAGCGGTACAATCCCGCTGTCGACGGCCAGGGCGGTATCGTCGGCGGCTGCCCGCGGTGCGTACTGCTGTTCGAGATCTGGCAGACCTCGCTGAAGCTCAACCAGCTCATCCGGAGATTCGATCCGAACCACGACGACACCGAGCGGCCGCGCGCCCAGAGGCCGCTGGAGACCGACCCTCGGCAGATGACGCTGATCTGATCGCCGTTGCGGCTCAGGCCTTGCCGGGCACGGGAACGAAGCCGATGGGCCGCGGTTGTGGCGGCTCATCTGCCGGAGCAAACAGGTCGTCGAGCGTGCTGAGGATGCTGTTGAGTTGGGAATCGTGGTGGTCGAGGGTGCGCTCGATGTGTTCGAGTTTGCGGGCAAAATCCTCGTTCGCGGCCAGCATGCGACGCATATGCACGAAAGCGCGAACCACCTGTATACTGGCCTGGATCGCCACCGGGCTCCTCAGAAGGTTCGCCAGCATCACAGCCCCGTGCTCGGTGAAGGCGTGTGGCAGGTACTTCAAATGTTGGCCGCGCTTTAAGATCACAGATTGTGATCTTAAAGCAAGGGTGGCCTCGGCCTCTTCCGCCGTGAGTTGGAACATGAAATCAGCCGGGAAGCGGTCGGCGTTGCGTTTGACGGCCTGATTGATCAGCCGCGTTTCGACGCCATACAACTCTGCTAAATCCCGGTCTAACATCACGCGCTGGCCGCGCAGCATGTGGATTTTGGTCTCGATGACCTGGGCGGGCAGCACCGCCCTGACAAGCGCTTTTTTCGCCATCGCGAAAGCGCAGGATAGCAGGATTCCGGGCGCTGCGCAGCTTGGGCACGTTCAAGATCACAATCTGTGATCTTGAAAAATCGCCTATTCCTCCCGCTGCCCCGCTTTGTCGCGCGCGAAGACGAACGCGATGAACCCGGCCAGGATCAGCGCCGGCGGTGCGCCGAGCAGAAGGATGCCGAGATCCAGCACACGCGCACGGGCGTTGTTCTGCGCCGCCGCGGTGCGGTAGCACATGACGCATTGCGCGGGCGCCGGGGCGGCCAGCGCCGCCCACAGCACCCCGATGGCGGCCAGGCGCCTCACAGGTGCGGCCTCATGACGGGGATGCGGGTGGCATCGCCGAGAAAGATCAGCATCAGCAGGATGCAGAAGATCAGCATCGGGAAGAGGGTCAGGAACAGGCTGAGCCGTTCGAACTTCAGATGCATGAAATAAGCGATGATCAGCGCCGCCTTGATGATGGAGAGCCCCACCAGCAGGGTTAGCATGATCAAGGTTGGGAACTGCTCGTAGCAGAGAAAAACTTCGACGCCCGTCAGCACCAGTAGCGCGATCCAGACCTTGGCAAAGGTCAGCACGGTTGCGCCGTGTACTTCCTGAACCTGCTCGGCATGCGTGCTCATATTCGCTCCTTTACGCCACCCGCGCGGACATCAGATACACCAGTGGGAAGATGAACATCCACACCAGGTCGACAAAGTGCCAGTAGAGGCCGCTCACCTCCACGTCCTCCGCCTTGAACTTGCCGCGAAACACCGCCTGGCAGATCACCCCGAGGTACAGCACGCCGAGGATCACGTGCGTCATGTGCAGGCCGGTGAGGGCGAAAAAGGTGCCGCCGAATTGCGGCACGCCCCAGGGATTGCCCGCCGGCGTAACGTGCTCCACGTTGATCAGCCGCAGCCATTCCGTCAGGTGCAGGCCGACGAACGCAAGGCCGCCGGCCATCGTCCCGATAATCCAGCCGCCCGCCGCCTTGCGTTTGCCGTGATTCATGGCGTGCACTGCCATCACCATCGTCAGGCTGCTCGAAAGCAGGCAGAACGTCATTACGCTCGAATAGATGATGCTGGGGAAAAAGTCGAACGGCTTGGGCCAGTCCGGATTGGACACCCGGCCGTAGGTATAGGCAAACAGCATCGCCGAAAACGTCAACGAATCCGAGATGAGGAACAGCCACATCCCGAATTTTTTGGAGTTCGTCGCGTAGGGCGACTTGCCGCCGGCCCACGCCGATGCGCTCGAGACAGCCGTAACTTGGGACGACATCCCTTACCCCCAAACGTAAAGTAAGATCATCAAATACACCCAGAGCCCGTCGAGAAAATGCCAGAAGATGGCGGTAATATCGATGGCCGTGCGCTTGGCCGGGCCGAGTTCGAGCTGCAGCGCCTTCACGTCCACGTACACCAGCGCCGCCACGCCGCCGAGCAGGTGGAACGCGTGCGTGGCCGTCAGCACGTAAAAGAACGCGCTCGACGGATTGCTTGCGATGTATACGCCGGCCGCCTTCAGTTCCCGCCATGCCCACGCCTGGCCCAAAAGAAACAGGATGCCGAGAGCCGTGGCGATGGTCCAGTAGAGATTGAATTTGCTGCGGTCGCGAGCTTTGAGCGCGCGGCGCGAAAGGTCCAGCACGACGCTGGACGCCAGCAGCACGGCCGTGTTGAAGAACAGGATCGGCGGTTTCGGCGTGCTCACCCAATCGTCCGACAGGCCGCGCCGCACCACGAACGCGCTGGTGAACGCGGCGAACACCATGGTGCTCGACGCGAGCAGCACAAAAAGCCCGGTAAAGGACGCCCGGCGCGATGCGCCGCGATGATCCGAACTGCCGTCGCCCCCTCCCCAGCCCCGGTCATCGATCGGCGGAGGCGGCGGACCTTTTAAAACATCATGTGTGAGGGACCCAGCCATACCCATAGGATTGCACTATTCTTCGGAGTGGACCTCGGCGGGGTCGGTCTGCATAATGAAATCGCGCTCCGCGCCGGGCACACTGTATTCGTACGGACCGTGATTCACCACGGGATGGACGCCCGCGAAGTTGTCGAACGGCGGCGGCGAAGGGACGGTCCATTCGAGGGTCGTGGCGTTCCACGGATTCTGCCCGGCCGGCCTGCCCCGGCGCATGCTCCAGAACAGGTTGAACAGGAAGATCAACTGCACGGCGGCGGTGAAGTACGCCGCCCACGTCATGAACTGGTGAATCGGGATCAGCTTGCCCAGATACTCGACCTGCGTGAATTCCGCGTACCGCCGCGGGTTTCCCGCGACGCCGAGGAAGTGCATCGGGGTGAAGATGGCGTATACGCCGATGAACGTGCAGTAGAAATGGATCTTCCCGAGCGTATCATTCATCATGCGGCCGAACATCTTGGGGAACCAGTAGAACGTGCCGGCGAACATGCCGAAGATCGCCGCGACGCCCATGATCATGTGGAAGTGCCCGACCACGAAATACGTGTCGTGGAAGTAGAGATCGAGCGCCGGCTGGCCGAGGAAGATGCCGCTCACGCCGCCGGTCACGAACAGGCTGACGAAGCCCAGCGCGAACAGCATGGCGGTATCGAAATGGATTCTGCCGTTCCACAGCGTGCCGATCCAGTTGAACGTTTTGATCGCGGAAGGCACGCCGATGCACATGGTCAGGGTCGCGAAAGCCATCGCCGAATACGGGTTCATTCCGCTCATGAACATGTGGTGGCCCCAGACCAGGAAGCCGAGGAACCCGATGCTGAGGATTGCGTAGACCATCGCTTTATAGCCGAAAATCGGCTTGCGCGAGAACGTAGCGAGCAACTGCGAGGTCACGCCCATGCCGGGCAGGATCGCGATATAGACCTCCGGATGCCCGAAGAACCAGAACAGGTGCTGCCAGAGCAGCGGCGAGCCGCCCTTATGGTTGGCAATGATCTGGTCATTGATCATCATGCCGGCGGGCAGGAAGAAGCTGGTGCCGGCGAGCCGGTCCATCAGCAGCAGCGCGCCCGCGGCCAGCAGCACGGCGAAGCCGAGCAGGCCGAGGATCGCGGTCACGAGCCACGTCCAGCAGGTCAGCGGCATGCGCATCAGGGTCATGCCCTTGCAGCGCAGGTCGACCGTGGTGGCAATAAAATTGATCGCGCCCATCAACGACGCCAGGCAGAATACCGCGATGCTCAGGATCCATAGCGTCTGCCCCATGCCCTCGCCCGGCCCGGTGATCGCCCCCGCGCCGCTCAGCGGCGGATAGGCGGTCCAGCCGGACAGCGGCGCGCCGCCCTGCACGAAGAACGCCGCCAGCATGATGACCAGCGCGACGAACGTGGTCCAGAAGGACATCATGTTGAGGACCGGGAACGCCATGTCCTCGGCGCCGATCTGGATCGGTAGAAAATAATTGCCGAACCCGCTCTGCGGCACCGTGGTGAGCACGAAAAACACCATGATGGTGCCGTGCATCGTCATCAGCGAAAGGTACAGCTCCGGCGTCATCACGCCGCCCTGCGCCGCGGTCGGCCACAGCTTGGCAAACCAGGAGACCGAAGCCGCCGGGTTCACCATGTGAAATCGCATCAGCAGCGAAAGCGCCATGCCCACGAACACGCTGAACAGCCCCAGGAAGTAGTACTGGATGCCGATCACCTTGTGGTCGAGGCTGAAGATGTACTTTCGAATGAAACCCTGCGGCGCGGCGTGCGCTGCATGGGCTGCAGGAGAGGACATAAAAATTACCTCGGGAAAACGTTCACTTCTGGGCCTGCTGGATCTTCCACTGCTCGAAATCCGCTTCGCTCATCACCTGCATGGTGGTGCGCATCTGGAAATGGCCCAGCCCGCAGAGCTCCGAGCAAGGCACTTCGTAGGTGCCGATCTGGTCGGCCTCGAAGTGCAGCGGAATTTCCATGCCGGGGACGATATCCTGCTTCATCCGCAGCTCCCGCACGAAGAAGTTGTGGATGACGTCGCGCGAATGCAGGATCAGCTTGACGTGCCTGCCGGCGGGCACCTTGAGCGAGGCGCTCACGATGTCGTCCTTGGCCGCGGGGTCCTTGTCATCGAGGCCGAACGGGTTGCCGGCGGCATCGTTGACGAGTTTGAGATCGGTGCGGCCGAATTTGCCGTCCGGCCCTGGATAGCGAAAATTCCAGGCGAACTGCTTGGCCATGACCTCGATCGGGATCGCATCCGGCGGCGCTTCGTCGAAGTGCACGCCCGCCCAGATCTTGGTGCCCATCACGACCAGGCTGAGGAAGAGGATGGCCGTCGCGCTGGTCCACAGCGTTTCGAGTTTGTTGTTGCCGTGCGAATAGCCGGCGCGGCCGTCGCGATTGCGGAAGCGGACGATGACGTATCCCAGCGCGAATTGCGCCAGAAAGAAGATAATGCCCACCACCACCAGGGTGCGCATGAACTGCGCATCATAAGCGATTCCGTGCTGGTTGATGGGCGGTGGAAACCACCAGGTCTTGGCCGCAAAAAAATAAACGATAACGGCGGCGAGGACCCAAACGATCGGAGCGAGCAGCATGCAGGACTCCTCCAGTATCTCTCTTTGCCTCCGCCCAGTCGAAGGCGGGGAAAACATTATCACAGAGGGGCGAGGAACGCAAGGGCGTTTGGTGGCTTTGTTGGTAGCATGTGATCTGTCCGCCTCAAGTAGCACGTGATCTGTCCGCTTGGAGCAGCGGCGATGCTGGAAGGTGGGACTGATTTCCAACCAGCAGATCTCCGCAGCGGAAACGGAGCGGATGATGAAGGTGCAAGAG
>DATGMB010000065.1:0-12461 GCA_035293845.1 Bryobacteraceae bacterium | reverse complement strand
AGCGAAGGAAAAGGACGGCCTGGCTCCGTCCGATCTCAACACGCCGACCGATCTCACTGCCGAGGCCGTCGCGGCAATCTCCGAGGCGCTGCGCGAATTGCTGGCCGATGTCTTCGCGCTCTACGTCAAGACCAAGAACTTTCACTGGCACATGAGCGGCGCGCACTTTCGCGATTACCACCTGCTGCTCGATGAACACAGCGAGCAGATCTTCGCGATGAGCGATGCGATTGCGGAACGGGCGCGGAAGATCGGCGGCACCACGCTCCGCTCGATTGGCGATATCGCGCGCCATCAGACGCTCAAAGACAATGACGAAGAGTTCGTTGCCCCGAAAGACATGCTGGCCGAGCTCTGCGCCGATAACCAGAGTCTGGCACGCTCGATGCGTAACAAGCACCAGATCTGCGAGCACCACGGCGACGTGGCCACGACGAGCATGATCGAAACGTGGATCGATGAGACCGAGCGCCGCACCTGGTTTCTCTTCGAGACGATCCGGAGGTCATGACGCGTGCTTTCGATGCGATCGTGATCGGCACGGGCCAGGCCGGGCCCTCTCTCGCCAGGCGTCTCACGGGCGCGGGAATGCGGGTGGCGATCGCCGAACGAAAACTGTTCGGGGGCACTTGCGTCAACACCGGCTGTATCCCGACCAAGACCATGGTGGCGAGCGCGTATGCCGCTCAGATGGCGCGCCGCGCCGCGGATTTCGGCGTGACGCTCGGAGGCGCCGTGGGAGTCGACATGCGGCGGGTCAAGGCGCGGAAGGACGCGGTCTCCGGCGCCTCCAGAACCGGGCTCGAAAAATCGCTCCAGGGGATGGCGAATGCAACGGTATACGAAGGCCACGCCCGGTTCGAATCGAGCCACGAGGTCAGCGTCGGTGGCGAGAGGCTGACGGCAGAGCGGATCTTCATCAATGTCGGAGGGCGCGCGATCGTTCCCGAGATGCCCGGACTGGCGGAGGTCGAATACCTGACCAACAGCTCGATGATGGAGGTCGATTTCCTTCCGCCGCATCTGATCGTCGTCGGCGGCAGCTACGTCGGGCTCGAGTTCGGGCAGATGTTCCGCCGCTTCGGGAGCGAGGTGACCATCGTGGAGATGTCGCCGCGCCTGATGCCTCGCGAGGATGAAGATGTCTCCGCAGCCGCCCGCGAAATCCTCGAGCGCGAGGGCATCCAAGTGCGCCTGAATGCCAAGTGTATTCGCGTGTCGCACGCGCGCGGCCGCGAGATTGTTGCGCATGCGGATTGCAAAGATGGCGATTCCGCGATCTCCGGAACGCATCTGCTCCTGGCGGCCGGCCGGCGCCCGAATACGGACGATCTGGGGCTGGACCGCGCCGGCGTCGCCACGGACGAGCACGGATACATCACCGTCGACGACCAGTGCCGCACCAACGTGCCGGGCATCTGGGCCCTGGGAGATTGCAACGGCCGGGGCGCGTTCACGCACACGTCTTACAACGATGGCGAGATCGTCGCCGCGAATCTGCTCGACAACGACCCGCGGCGCGTGAGCGAACGCATCCCGGCCTACGCGGTCTACATCGATCCGCCGCTCGGCCGCGCGGGCATGACGGAGGCGGAGGTGCGACAGTCCGGCAGGCCCGCGCTCATTGCGACGCGTCCGATGACGAAAGTCGCGCGCGCAGTCGAAAAGGGTGAGGACCAGGGATTCATGAAGATTCTCGTGGAGGCGGAGTCGCGGAAAATCCTCGGCGCGGCCATTCTCGGCGTGGGCGGCGATGAAGTCATCCACTCGATTCTCGATGTCATGTACGCCAAGGCGCCGTACACGGTCATCGAGCGCGCCATGCACATTCATCCCACCGTGTCCGAGCTGATCCCGACCATGCTCGGCGATCTCCGCCCGCTTCGGGGATGAACCGGCGCCGAAGCCGCCCCGACATGTGCGGAAAAGGATGTTGCCGGCTTGCGGGCGCGCCGCCCCTCCGGTTAGGATGCGGACGAGTCCTCGCAATGGGAGGCGATCGATGAAAGCGACACAATTGCTGCACGATCTCGGCCAGAGCATCTGGCTCGACAACATTACGCGCGACCTCCTGAAATCGGGCACGCTGAAGCGCTATATCGACGAATTCTCCGTGACCGGTCTCACATCCAATCCCACGATTTTCGATCACGCCATCAAAAACAGCTCCGCGTATGACGATTCGATTCGCAGCAGCCTCGCTCGCGGGAAGTCCGGCGAGGAGCTGTTTTTCGACCTTGCGCTTTCGGATATCACGGAAGCCGCGGACCTGTTCCGTCCGGTTTACAACCGCACCAAAGGTGTTGACGGGTGGGCATCGCTCGAAGTCTCGCCCCTGCTGGCCTATGACACTGCGAGCAGCCTGCGCGAAGCCAAAGACCTGTTCGCGCGCGCCGCGCGGCCGAATGTTCTGATCAAGATTCCCGGCACCAGAGAGGGCCTGCCCGCGATCGAAGAGGCGATCTTCTCCGGCGTGCCGATCAATGTGACGCTCCTGTTTTCGCGGGAGCATTACCTGGCGGCGGCGGAGGCGTTCCTGCGCGGCATCGAACGCCGCCTGGAAGCCCGTCTCGATCCCAATGTCCACTCGGTAGCGTCGATCTTCGTCAGCCGCTGGGATGTTGCGGTGTCGAACACGGTGCCGGAGGAGTTGCGCAACCGCCTCGGCATCGCGATTGCCATGCGCACCTATCGCGCGTATCGTGAACTTTTGGATTCGCCGCGCTGCCGGCGTATCGCCGATGCCGGCGGTCAGATGCAGCGGCTGCTCTGGGCCAGCACCGGCACGAAGGACCCGAAGGCATCCGATGTCCTCTACGTCGACGCGCTGGTAGCGCCGGACACCGTGAATACCATGCCGGAAGCCACCCTGAAGGCCGTTGCCGCGCGCGACACCATCGGATCGGCGCTGCCCGCCGATGGCGGCGATTGCGAACAGGTGCTCGCGGAATTCGCGAAAGCCGGCGTCGATATCGACGCGCTGGCGGCGCGGCTGCAGCAGGAGGGCGCCCAGTCGTTCTCCAAATCCTGGAACGATCTGCTCGGAGTGATCGCCACGAAATCCGCCACCCTGAGAGGGCCGGCCTTGAAGGCAGGAGGGTAGGTCCGGAGCTACGATGGGAAATAGAGCCTAACGATGCCAGCACTCGAAAATTCTGCGCCTGCCAGGCCGGCCGGCCAAAGCCCGGCCTGGAAGGCCCTCGCAGCTCACCATGAAGAAATCGGCAAGCTCCACCTGCGGCAGTTATTCGCCGGCGACCCGGCGCGCGGAGAACGCCTGACGGCCGAAGCCGCGGGCATCTATCTCGATTACTCGAAGAATCGCATCACGGATGAGACGCTGCGGCTTCTGCTGCAGCTCGCCGGGGAATCGCGCGTTGCGGCGAAACGCGATGCCATGTTCCGCGGCGAAAAGATCAACATCACGGAGAACCGCGCGGTGCTCCATGTCGCGTTGCGCGCTCCCCGCGGCGCATCGATCCTTGTCGATGGCAGGAACGTCGTGCCCGAGGTCCACGCCGTGCTGGAGAAGATGGCCGCCTTCTCGGATCGCGTCCGCAGCGGCGAGTGGAAAGGCCACACGGGCAAGCCCATCCGCAACGTCATCAACATCGGGATCGGCGGTTCCGATCTCGGCCCCGTGATGGCGTACGAGGCGCTGCGCCACTATTCGATCGGCAGCATCGCCTTCCGCTTCGTCTCCAACATCGATTCCACGGATTTTGCCGAGGCAGTCCGCGGTCTCGACGCCTCGGAAACGCTCTTCATCGTTTCGTCCAAGACCTTCACCACTCTCGAGACCATGACCAACGCCCATACCGCGCGCGACTGGCTGCTCGCCGGAACCGGCGGCGATCCCAAGGCGATCGCGCGGCACTTCGTCGCGGTTTCGACCAACGCGGCCGAAGTGTCGAAGTTTGGCATCGACACCGCCAATATGTTCGAGTTCTGGGATTGGGTCGGCGGGCGCTACTCGATGGATTCCGCCATCGGTCTCTCGACCATGATTGCCATAGGTCCGGAAAATTTCCGCGCCATGCTGAGCGGATTTCACGCGATGGACGAGCACTTCCGGACCGCGCCGTTCGAGCGCAACCTGCCCGTGCTCCTGGGCCTGCTCTCCGTCTGGTACAACGATTTCTTCGGCGCGCAGACGGTTGCCGTGTTGCCGTACGAGCAATACCTGAAGCGCTTCCCCGCCTATCTGCAACAACTGACCATGGAGAGCAACGGCAAGAGCGTCACGCTGGAGGGCGCTCCGGTCGCGCACGATACCGGCCCGGTCTACTGGGGTGAGCCCGGAACCAACGGCCAGCATTCGTTTTACCAGTTGATCCATCAGGGAACGCGCCTCATCCCCTGCGACTTTATCGCCTTCGCGCAGACGCTCAACCCGATCGGCGAGCATCACGACATGCTGCTCGCGAACGTCTTCGCGCAGGCCGAAGCCCTCGCCTTCGGCAAGACGGCCGAGGAGGTCAAGGCCGAGGGCACGCCGGACTGGCTGGTCCCTCACCGCGTCTTCGAAGGCAACCGGCCGTCGAACACGATCCTCGTGGACCGGCTCACGCCGGAATCGCTCGGTAAACTCGTTGCGCTTTACGAGCATTCCACCTTTACGCAGGGCGCCATTTGGAACATCGATTCCTTCGATCAATGGGGCGTCGAACTGGGCAAGGCCCTGGCCAAACGGATCGTCCCCGAGCTGGCCGGCAAGGATGAACCGCAGCTTCGGCACGATAGCTCCACCAACACACTGATCCGCCGGTACCGCAAACTCAAGAGCGCCGCAGGCCCGGCGCGTTCATAGATTCGGAAAGGAGCCGCAGAATGCAAATCGGAATGGTCGGTCTCGGCCGCATGGGAGCGAACATGGTGCGCCGTCTCCTGCGCGCCGGCCATCAGTGCGTCGTCTACGACACGTCCGCGAAGGCCGTCGAGGAGTTGGCTGGCGAGAACGCCACCGGCTCCTCCAGCCTGCAGGATCTCGTGAAGAAGCTCGAAAAACCGCGGGCCGTCTGGCTCATGGTCCCCGCGGGAGTGGTCGATAAGACGATCTCGGATCTCGCTCCGCACCTCGAGAGCGGCGACATCGTTATCGATGGCGGCAACTCCTACTATGTCGATGACATTCGCCGCGCCCGCGAGCTGGAGCCGCGCGGCATCCACTATGTCGATTGCGGCACCAGCGGCGGCGTCTGGGGTCTCGAACGCGGTTACTGCATGATGATCGGGGGCGAGCCGGAGCCGGTGAAGCATCTCGACCCCGTCTTCCGCGCGCTGGCGCCCGGCCGCGGCGAGATTTCCCGCACCCCCGGCCGCGAAGCGCTGGAGGGCACCGCCGAATCGGGTTATCTGCACTGCGGTCCGAGCGGCGCCGGACACTTCGTCAAGATGGTGCACAACGGAATCGAGTACGGCGTCATGGCCGCCTTCGCTGAGGGCTTCGGCGTCCTGCGCGGCGCCAACATCGGCAACGAGGAGCACGCCGCCGACGCCGAAACGACGCCGCTCCGCGACCCGGAGCATTACCGCTACGATTTCAACCTGCGGGATATCGCCGAAGTCTGGCGGCGCGGCAGCGTCATCGCCTCATGGCTGCTGGACCTCACGGCCGCGGCCTTGGTGAAGGATCCCGAGCTCTCCGCATTCGAAGGCCGTGTCTCGGATTCCGGCGAAGGCCGGTGGACCATCAAGGCCGCCATCGACGAAGGCGTTCCCGTGCCCGTCCTGAGCAGCGCGCTGTACGAGCGCTTCAGCTCGCGCGGCCTGGCCGATTTTCAGGGCAAGATTCTCTCGGCGATGCGCTACCAGTTCGGCGGGCATCTCGAAAAACCGGCCGGCAAGCGGGCCGCCTGATGAGGCCGTCATGAATGAATCGCAGTCCGGCGCGCTGGTCTTCTTCGGCGCCACGGGCGACCTCGCTTACAAGAAAATCTTCCCGGCGCTGCAGGCACTCGTCAAGCGCGGCCGCCTCGATGTGCCGGTGATCGGCGTGGCCCGGTCGGGCTGGACGGTAGACCAGCTTCGCCAGCGCGCGCAGGAGAGCATCGAAAAGCACGGCGGGCTCGACCGCGCCGCATTCGAGAAGCTCGCCAGTCTGCTCCGCTATGTGGATGGCGACTACAACGATCCGGCCACGTTTCAGGCGATCCGCAACACGCTCGGCGCGGCGCAGCGGCCGGCGCACTATCTCGCCATTCCCCCCGTGCTGTTTGGGACCGTTGTCGAGAGCCTCGCGCGGTCGGGCTGCGCCGAAAATGGCCGCGTGATCGTCGAAAAGCCATTCGGCACGGACCTCGCCTCCGCGCGCGAGCTGAACCGCATTCTGCTCGCGAGCTTCCCGGAATCCTCGATCTTCCGCATCGATCATTACCTCGGGAAATGGCCCGTCCACAACATCGTGTATTTCCGCTTTGCGAACGGGTTTCTCGAGCCGTTCTGGAACCGCAACCACGTCGAGGAGGTTCAGATCACGATGGCGGAGCAGTTCGGCGTCCAGGGCCGCGGCTCCTTCTACGATCGCACCGGAGCCATCCGGGACGTCGTGCAGAACCACCTTCTCCAGATCCTGACGAATCTGGCCATGGAGCCCCCGGTCCGGCCGGACAGCGAGTCCGTCCGCGATGAGAAGGTCAAGGTCCTGAAGGCGATTCCGCCGCTCGACGAGAACCACATCGTGCGCGGCCAGTTCCGCGGCTATCGCGCGGAGCAGGGCGTGGCGCCCGATTCGAAAGTGGAAACCTTCGCGGCCGTGCGACTCGAAGTGGATTCCTGGCGCTGGCAGGGTGTACCGTTCTATCTCCGCGCCGGAAAGTGCCTGCCCGTAAGCTCGACGGAAGTTTTGGTCCGACTCCGCAAACCGCCGCTGTCGTGTTCGTACCACGGCCTCGCCCGGAACCACATTCGTCTGCGCGTCAGCCCCGATGCGACCATCGCCCTCGGCATGATGGTGCTTTCGCCGAAGCAGGATACCGAAGGCGAAGCGGTCGAGATGATCGCCTGCCAGTCCCCGCGAGCCGGCGAGATGGATGCCTACGAGCGCGTGCTGGGAGATGCCATGGCGGGCGATCAGACGCTGTTCGCCCGCGAAGACTACGTCGAAGAGGCATGGCGCATCGTCGATCCCGCATTGAAGCTGACTGCGCCGCCGGCCGAATACGATCCCGGCACGTGGGGCCCTTCGGAAGCGAATCCGAACGTCGTGCCTGCGGGCGGCTGGCACAACCCCGAGATGAATACCGGGACGTGCGACGAAGCGCGGCACGCCGCCTGAGGACCCGCCGATGATGCATCCGATCGAAATGGAAGTGGACGAGACGCCCGAAGCGGTCGCCGCCCGCGCCGCCGCGATGATTGCGGAAGAAGCCCGCGCCGCCGCGGCCGCGCGCGGCCGCTTTCTTCTGGCGGTGAGCGGCGGCCGGACTCCCTGGCTCATGCTGCGCGCGCTGGCCGATGCCGATGTGCCGTGGTCCGCCGTGCACGTTTTTCAGATCGATGAGCGCGTTGCTCCGGAAGGCGATCCCGACCGGAATCTGACCCATTTGAGGGAAAGTCTCCTCGAACGGGTGCCGCTCCGGGCCGCGCAAATCCACGCCATGCCGGTCGAATCCGCCGATCTCGCGGCCGCCGCGGCCCAATACGCCGCCACGCTCCGGCAGATCGCCGGCAGCCCGCCGGTCCTCGATCTGGTCCACCTCGGCCTCGGTCCCGACGGCCACACGGCCTCGCTGGTGCCCGGCGATCCGGTGCTCGATGTCCGGGATGCCGATGTCGCCGTTACCGGCATCTACCAGGGCCGGCAGCGCATGACGCTCACTTACCCCGTTCTCGACCGGGCGAGGCGCGTCCTGTGGGTGGTTACCGGAAGCGAGAAGGGCCGGGCGCTCGCTCAGCTTCTGGAGGGCGACCCCGCCATCCCCGCCGGCCGCGTCCGCCGCGACCACGCCCTGCTGATCGCCGACGAAGCAGCCGCCGCGAAGCTGGCGGCCTGATCCGGCAAGCCTACAGCCCCAGCAGGTTCGGCTGCAGCTTGGCGTAACCCTCTTCCGCCGCCCACAGATCCAGCGCTGCCGCCGCGATCTCGTCCACTTCCGGCACGGCCAGGCCGTCGCGCGTCAGGTCGATGCATTTAATGTACGTGTTGCAGGCATCGCACGCCTCCACGCGGAGGTGCGGGAACTGCCCGGCGGTGTAAACCGGCAGGCGATCCTGATCTTCGTTTCCGCAGGCCGGGCAGCGCATGCGATGGAACTCCCACTCGGTGAAGCACAGCGAGCATTCGAGCGACCGCTTGCCGCCGTCCCCTTCCGGCCGCAGCACCGCGCAAACCGGCCGTTCGCCGCAGAAAGGGCAGCACGAGCCGCCCGCCGCGGCCGGTGCGGAATCGCGCCGCGCGCAGCCTTCCGCATAGGGCTGCACCACTGCGCGGGCAATGAAGCGCGGCGCGGGATCGGCCGGGTCCCAATCGTCCTTCATCCAGAGATCCATCGCCGCTCCCGCCAATTGCGGCGGCGCCGAACGCCGCAGCAGATCGACGAGCCGCATCATGTCCTGGCACAGCGGCTCGGGCACCTGCGCCGGATGCGCGGAAAACGGACCGGGCGGCAGATCCCGGTCCGCAATATCTCTTTGAAAACGGGCGATCGTCCCGTAAAACCGCAGTAGTTCCGCCGCGGCCGGAATCTCAAGCTCCAGTTCGGCCGCTCGTTCGATCCGCCGCGTCCAGCGGCCCTGCAATGGATTCCCCACCGGTCACCCGATCATACCAGAGCCGGTGGTGCATCTCCGCCCACGCCGCCGTAACCTCGCCGCGGACGATCGAAGTAAACCCGCCCCGCACCACCGCCGTGCCCATGTACACGTGGATGAGGAACGCGCCCACCGTCACGAGCGCCGCTGCGACATGCAGCAGGATGGCCGCCTCCCGCAGACCGCGCAGGCCCCACGGAATCCGCTCCGGGAACCACAGCACCGCGCCGCTCGCCAGCAGCACCGCCGCCGCCCACAGCATCGTCCAGAAGAAGTACTTCTGGCCATAGTTGAAGCGTCCCACGGGCGGCAGGCCCTCGTCCTCATTCCGGATGTATCGGGCCGCCGCCGCGGCCCACTTGCGGTCCGCATCCGTGATCCCCATATCGCCCGCCCACTGCCGCAGCATCCATGCCATCGCCGCGCAGAATGCCACGCCCATCCACGGATGCCAGAAGCGCGACGTGGGCGCCCCTCCCAGCACCGCCGCGATCCAGTACAAGTGCGGCGAATAGAACGCGAGGCCGGTGGCGGCCACGTACAGGTAAACCACTGCCGCGGCCCAGTGCATCACCCGCTCGGCGAGGCTGTAGCGCAGAATGCGTCCGCTCATCGCTTCGCCTCCTCCTCCGGTTCGGGAACCTGCTTCGGCCCGAATCGCAGATAGTGCACGGCGATGCCGATCAGCCCGCCCGCCATCGCCAGACTCCCCAGCCACTTGAGCGGCCCCTTCCACAGCCGCACCGTCCACGGCACGCGCGGGTCGCGCGGCAGCCCGCCGTAAGCTTCGGGATGGGTCACGTCGTGCAGCACGTAGATCACGCCCGTTCCGCCCACGCCCGCCGGATCGTAGACGCCCGCGTTCGCCAACCCGGAGTGCTCGCGCAACTGCCGCGCCCGCGCCTCCGCCATTGTCTTCATATCTTCCTTGGTCCCGAAATGGAGGCAGCCCGTCGGACACGATTTGATGCACGCCGGCTCCAGCCCCTGCGCCACGCGGTCCGAGCACAGCGTACACTTGAACATCTTCTGCGCCTGCGGATTGTATTTCGGTATGTTGAAGGGGCACCCGGTCACGCAGTATTGGCAGCCGATGCAGTATTCCTGCTGAAAGTCCACGATCCCGTTCTGGTATTGCACGATGGCGCCATCGGCCGGGCACGCCGCCAGGCACCCCGGATCGGCGCAGTGCATGCACTGATCCTTGCGCATCAGCCATTCGAAACTGCCGTCCGCGCGCGTGTGCTCGCGGAACTGGATCAGGTTCCAGTAATTCCACGCCGTCTCCGGCATGGTCTGGTACGTGTTGTCGAACCTCGTCTCGCGGAACGGCAGGTCGTTCCACTCCAGGCACGCGACCTCGCAGGCCTTGCAGCCGATGCACGTCGTCGTATCCACCAGCTTCGCCACGCGCTCCTGCCGCTGCGTGCCCGCGCCCGGCACGGGCCCCGCGTGTCCCGAGATTTTCTGGATGCGCAGCGCTCCGCTCATACCCGCTCCACCTTCACCAGGAACCCCTTGAACTCCGGCGTGAACGCGTTCGGGTCGATCACCGCCGGCGAAAGCTGGTTGGCCGGAATCAGCGCCGTCCGCCCGCCGTCTTCCGAAATTCCCCGGTACGCCCAATGAATCGGAATGCCGATCTGGTACGTCCGCTTCCCGTCGATCGTCATCGGCTTGATGCGCCGCGTCACCATCGCTTTCGCGATATAGTGCCCGCGCGCGCTCGTCACCTTCAGCTTCTCCCCTCCGCGGACTCCCAGCTCATCCGCCAATTCCACCGGAATCTCGATGAACGGCTCCGGCATGAGCTGCACGTTCATCGGGTTGTTCTTGGTCCAGTAGTGATAATGCTCGGTCAGCCGGTAAGTCGTGCAGATGACGTGATAACCCTCGCCCGGCGTGCCCAGCTTATCGAGACCCGAGCGCATCCTTTGCGCCATTGGATTATTCGACTGCGCCGGGTGCAGCGGATTCGCCACCGGGCTCTCGAACGGTTCGTAATGTTCCGGGAACGGACCGTCGGCCACGGTCGCGAGCGGCGTAAACAGCCTCCCCACGCCCTCGTAGTTCATGATGAACGGCCCCAGGTGCTCCTGGGGCGGAGAATCCGCCTTGAAGTCCGGCACATCGACGCCCGCCCAGCGCTGCTGCGCCTCGCTCCACCACACCTGCCGGCGCTCCGCGTCCCACGGACGGCCTTCGCTATCGCACGAAGCGCGGTTGTACAGCACCCGCCGGTTCGCCGGCCACGACCACGCCCAGTTCGGATAAATGCCCAGGCCCGACGGATCCTCCGTGCCGCGCCGCTGCATCTGCGGCCCCGCTTCGGTCCACGAGCCGCTGTAGATCCAGTTCCCGCAGGCCGTCGAGCCGTCATCGCGCAGCCAGCCGAAGCCGGGGAGCTGCTGCCCGGCTTTCACCGTCTGCCCGAGCTTCGCGTCGGTGATATCCGCCAGCGCCCGCCCGTTGATCTCCTTCGCTACCTCGCTGAGCGATGGGCTATGCGGATTCGTGTAACTCCAGGTCGCATTCAGGATCGGGTCTGGAAACTTGCCGCCTTCCTGGCGATACAGATCCCTGATCTTCAGGAAAAGTCGCGCCAGGATTTCGTGGTCCAGCATGGTGCCCGGCGGCGGCGGAAGCGCCGCTCCCTTCCATTGCAGCCACCGCGCCGAGTTGACGAACGTGCCGTCCTTTTCCGCAAAACCGGCGCCGGGCAGACGGTACACCGTTGTCTGGATCCGTTTCATCTCCTCCGGCGTGATGCCCGGGGATTTCCAGAATTCGCTGGTCTCGTCCGGATAGATCTCGCACACCACCAGCCAGTCGGCCTTTTTCAACGCATCGATGTTCTTTTGCGAATTCGGACCGATGGCCACCCCGTTCATCCCGAACGCCAGCAGCCCCTTGACGTGGCCCGCGTACATGTCGTCCCACATCTGCGCCCAGGAATACTTGCGGTCGATCTTCGGCAGATAGTGAAATGCCCAGTCGTTCTCCTTCGTCGCCGCGTCGCCGTAGAGCGCTTTCAGCAGCGAGACCGTGAATTTCGGTGTATTCGACCAGTAATTGAACGATTTCCACGGCGCGGGCGCCGCCTCTTTCGGCGTTGTGCGATCGAGATACGCCTTCAGGCTCGTGTCCGCCGGCGTGGGCATCTTCAGATATCCCGGCAGAATATCGAACACGCCCGCCATGTCCGTCGCTCCCTGGATATTCGAGTGCCCGCGCAGCGCGTTCACGCCGCCGCCCGCGCGCCCCACGTTGCCCAGCAGAAGCTGCAGGATGGCCGCTGCGCGGATCGTCTGCGTCGCCGAGCTGTGCTGTGTCCAGCCCACCGCGTAGATGATGGTTGCGGCCTTCTTCATATCGCCATCCTTGCGAATCGACGTGAACAGGTCCGCCGCCTTCAGGAACTGGTCGCGCGGAATCCCCGTGATCCGCTCCACCATCTCCGGCGTATACCGCGAGTAATGCTGCTTCAATAACTGGAAAACGCAGCGCGGATTCTCGAGGGTAGGATCGAACTGTGGCGCCTGCCCACGGCCGGCAGCGCCAAAATCGTAGTTCCACGAGTTCCGGTCATAAGCCCCTGTCTGCGCGTCAAACCCCGAAAATAACCCGTCCTCCGGCAGCTTGAAGCCCTCCTGGATCACGAATGCTGCGTTCGTGTAGTGGACGACGTACTCGCGCGCAATCCGCCCGTT
>DATGMB010000064.1:0-24405 GCA_035293845.1 Bryobacteraceae bacterium | reverse complement strand
ATCCACGTGTTACTCACCCGTACGCCACTGTACTCACCCGTTGCCGGGCTTTCTCGTTCGACTTGCATGTGTTAGGCGCGCCGCCAGCGTTGATTCTGAGCCGGGATCAAACTCTCATTTGAAGTTGCGCTTCATCCGTTTCCGGACTCGGCAAACTGTTTGAGTTGTTTTCGCTCCGGTTTACTCAGAGTACTGACGAGTTCTTCCTTACTGCATCCAACCAGATTGTCAATGATCTGCGCGATTCCCCGCGTCCATCGCAATGTCCACGGAGCCTCGCAGGCCTCGAAACTTGAGCCCGGCATTTTCGCCCACGGCTGTTTTACAACCAGTGGAATCGAGCCGGAAGATTTCGTTTGATTGCGACCGATTTCGGTCGATGTCGGCTGACTTCTTTGAGATTACCAAACGGTGTTTCCGTTTGGCAAGCGTCCGGCTACGAAAAAATTGTGGGGGCCGGAACGATATCTCAGGACGAATCATGCCAGTGGACCGGCATCGCGCTCGCGACGCGCTGCTTCCGGCGGCCGCAGGACCACAATCCTGTGCGGCCTTCCGACCGTACTAGTAAATCGATGCCGCCGCACGAGGGAATCCTGCGCTATAGTCGCCGAAGGAGAGGCGCGGCGGGGACGCGGCGCTGCACGGCCCGATACCGCACCCGGCCGTGGCGGAATGAGATTCGCGGCCTCCCGGCAGGAGCGGGCAGGAGGAATGGATTTGGGCAGAAGACTCGCAAAGTGGGTCGCTTACGGTTGTTTTACGTTGTCCGCCGCCGCTGGCGCGCAGCCGACGTTCAGCCGCGATGTGGTACCGGTCTTGCAGCGCCGCTGCCAGACCTGCCACCGGCCGGGACAGGCCGGCCCAATGTCTTTCCTGACCTACGAAAGCACGCGGCCGTGGGCCAAGGCAATCAAGGCCGCGGTGTTGCAAAAAAAGATGCCGCCGTGGTTTGCGGATCCCAACGCCGGCCATTTCCTGAACGACCCCTCGCTGACGCAAGCGGAAATCGACACCCTCGTCCGCTGGGCCGATGGCGGTGCGCCGGAGGGCAATGCGAAGGACGCACCGGCCCCGGTGCAGTGGCCGCAGGGCTGGCTCATTCAACCGGAAGTCGTGGTGAAGGGCCCCAGTTACAACGTTCCCGCGCATCCACCCAACAACGTCGTCGAATGGGTGAACGTGACCGTCCCGACCGGCTTCACGCGGGACACTTGGATTACCTCGGTCGAAATCAAGCCGGAGCATCCGGAAGTGACGCACCATATGTGCATCGCCTTCGTGCCGCACAAGCCGGACGTCCAATATTTCACGCCCGCCTGGAACCCCAAGCAGCGCGGCGATGACGGTAGCGCGCTACCCGACAAGGGCCCGACGTTCACGACCGTTCCGGTCGAAGACTGTTATGTTCCCGGCAATCCTGCCATCGATTACCGCCCGCTGCACGCGGCCAAACTGGTCCCGGCGGGGAGCGACATTTTCATGAGCCTGCACTACACCCCGAACGGCAAGGACGTTCTGGATCACGTCCGAATCGGCTTCACGGTCGCCAAAGAGCCGCCGCAGCGCCGGTATGTATCGCTCGGGGCGGCATCGACCAGAGATCCCAAGAAGTTCGCCATTCCGCCCGGCGACCCCAACTGGGCCGGTCCGCCGGCGGTCGTCACGTTCGGTGAGAGCGTGGAACTCGTATTCATGCTGCCGCACATGCACGCGCGCGGAAAGGACATGACATACACCGTCGAGTATCCGGACGGCCGCAAGGAAGTCGTGCTGAACGTGCCGCGCTACGATTTCAACTGGCAGCTCGGGTATCAGACCTCGGTGAAGATTCCGGCGGGCAGCCGGCTGCGGGTCGACGCGCATTTCGACAATTCCGCGAACAATCCCTTCAATCCGAACCCGAACCGCACGGTGTACTACGGCGAGATGACGTGGGAGGAGATGATGCTCGGCTTCTTCAGCGTGACCATCGACCCGAAGTCCGATCCGAGCAAAATCCTCGTCCGGCAGCCGGCCGCGCCGGCTGTCGCGGCCAACCAGCACTAAGCGCCAGAAGCCTTCGCCGCGGAGGTCCGGCAGGAGAGATCGACGGCGAAGGCCAGGGTCAACTGCGATCTTTACGCTGCGGGAGGGCGCCGGGTACGGCTTGGCCCTGCCCTACGGGGCCGTTTCGTTCACCGGCGCGCAAAGCCAGGGCATCGGCGCCTTCCAGGTAGACCGTGCGGGCAGGCAGCGGGATGGCGATCCCTTCCTGCCGGAAACGGCGCAGGACGAGTTTTCGCAACGCGGCTTTGGCCGCAAATTGCCGCGAAAACTCCTCTACCTGAAATCCGATCGTGAACCCGAGCGAGAATTCGCCGAATCCGGGGTCGAAACTGACCGACGGGGCCGGGTCCGCGAGAATTTCGGGAATGTCGCGGACCGCAGTGTGGAGAAGATCCTTGAGGATCGCTTCGACATGGTCCGGGTCGGCGTCATAGCTGACGGAAACCGGGACGCTGACGGAGAGGCGCTTGTCCGGCAAGTGGAAATTCGTCACGATGGCCTGCGCCAGCTTGGCGTTGGGAATCAGAATCAGGTTGTTTGCCAGAGAGCGAACCATTGTGGTGCGCCAGCCGATATCGGTGACATAGCCCTCCTCGCCGCTGTTCAGCTTGATGTAATCGCCGAGGCGGACCTGGCGGGCCACGGCGACGTAGAAGCCGCTGAACAGGTTCGACAGGGTATCCTGGAGCGCCAGAGCGACGGCCAAACCGCCCACGCCCAAGGCGGTGAGGATGGGCGTGATTTTGAAGTCCAAGGCGCTCAGAATGAGCAGGATGCCCAGGACCACGACGGTCAGTTGCGCGAGCGTCTGAGTGAGGCCGGTCACCGGCAGCGCGCCCGGCGCCTGATTGCCGTAGTGGCGCACGATGGCGCCGGCCAGGCGCATGCACATCAGGGTCAGGGAGATCATCCACAGGACCAGCAGGAATTTGGCGCCGGACGCGGTGATCTTCTCGGGCAGATCCGAGGACTGGATCGAGAAATGCACCGCCGCGATCACCGCCCAGATGATTAGCGGACCGCGCAAAGCATCGGCCAGAATGGCGCCGGGCCGGTTGCGCGTATGCGCGCTCCACACGTCCAGGGTTCGCAGGATGAGGCGCCGGATCACCAGGCCCGCCAGGAACGTCAGCACCAGGACGATCAGCGGCCAGGCCAGCTCCATGGGGTCGCGCTGTAGCGTTTCCAGCACGAGTTGCAACGACTTCATACTTTTCAGGTTCGCACACCGGAAATGGGTGCACGCGCACATTCGCCCACGCGTCAATCTATTCAGTGAGAAGTGTCTCCACTCCGGCCGCGGCGTTGAGAATTGCCCCGATCCTGGCGGCAGCGCTGAGCCTCTGGTTACTGGCGAGCGGGCTGCGGGCGAGCGATCCGCAGACCGACTGGTCGAAGACCACGGCGTGGGACGTGTACCAGAAGGGGCTGGCCGCGCAGAAGGCCGGCCACATGGCGGAGGCTTTCCTTCTGTATTCGCAAGCCTCGGCCATGGAGCCGAAGAACAAGACCTACTGGCTGCACAGCCAGGCGGTGCGGACGGCCGCAGCGCTCGAAGCGGGGGTTATGCCGCTGCTCGAGGAGGAGACCGGAGCGCGGCGCAACGGGCAGCTACCGGCGTACCCGGAGATCAGCGTGCAGGACCGCCTGGAGGCGCGCAAGCCCCTGCCGCCGACCGAGCTCGCGGCCAAGGAAGGCACGCAGGATTTTAAGCTCCGCGGCGACTCCCGCAAGCTCTTCGAAGATGTGGCGCGCGCCTTCCAACTGGAATGCGTCTTCGACGGCGAATACCAGCCGGTCAACAACGTCAAATTCGAGATGACCGCGGTGGATTACCGCGACGCCCTGCACGCACTCGAAGCGGCCACCGGCTCGTTCGTGGTGCCGCTCACGAGCAAGGTGTTTCTGGTGGCGCGCGACACGCCGCAAAAGCGCGCGGAACTGGAACCGAACATAGCGGTCGAGGTGCGCGTTCCGGAGATCGCCAATCCGCAGGACTTCAATGCCGCGGTAACGGCCGTGCAGCAGACGTTCGCCATCGAAAAGATCGGCTTCGATTCCGCGAGCAGCACGGCGCTGCTGAAGGGCGCGATCTCCAAGGTGCTGCCGGCGCGGGCGCTGTTCGAAGAGCTGATGTACCCGAAGGCGCAGGTGATGGTGGAAATGAAGATGGTGGAACTGAGCCGCAACGACGTGCTGACCTACGGCATCGATTTCCCGACGATCTTCACGCTCAACCCGCTCACTAACTGGTTCAACAACAAGGTCTCGGTGCCGAGCGCGATTTCCGGGCTGCTCGCGTTCGGCGCGGGAAAATCCCTGATGGGGATCGGCATCGTGAATCCGTCGCTGGTCGCGAAGATGACGGAATCTTCCGGGAAGACGCTGATCGAAGCGCAATTGCGAAGCATTGACGGGCAGCCGGCGACATTCCATGTGGGCGACCGGTACCCGATTCTGACGTCGGGCTACTACGGCAACACGGCCCCCGGCGTGACTCCCGGCGGCGGCGGAACCCCTGGTGGAACCGGCACGGGAACAGCGGGAACGAGCACGCTGCAGTTAAGCCAGAGCACGGTCTCCTGGGTCTATTCGCCCGGCGGCGCGGCGCCGGACGCGGCCAGCATCACTTTGACGGACACGCTCGGCACGGTGGGATATACCGCGACCGTCGAAAGCTCCAGCCCGTGGCTGACGGTAAATCAATCGGCAACAGCCGAAGGGAACACGCCGGCAACGCTGACGATCGCGCCCGGCGCGGCGTTGACGTCGCTCGGGACGGGATCGTACCTCGGTCTCGTGGCGGTAACCGGGTCGGACGGCTCGGTCGCGTACGTGACCGTGAACCTGGCGGTCAATGGCGGGGCGCAGAATCTGTCGCTTTCGCCCTCGACGATCAGCCTGGCCGCAGCGGCCGGCACGCTCGAAGCGCAGCAGAGCGTCTCCGTAACCAGCACGATCGGGGGAGAGATGACCGCGAGCGTGGTCGGACCGGGGCTGGTGCTCTCCGGCGCAGGCTCCTCCGCGACGGCGAACACGCCATCGTACCTGACCGTGCTGGGGAATCCGGTAGGGCTCTCGGCTCAGACCTATCTCGGGCTGCTCAGCGTGACGGTGGGGGATACGACGCAGGAGATCGAGGTCAGCTTTCAGGTCACTTCGGGCGGCAGCCTCACCGTGAGCCAGTCGTCCGTGCCATGGACGTACACGACCGGCGGGACGCTGCCGGCGGCGGCCACCGTCACCGTAACGGGCACCGGAACGGCCACGACCTTCACCGCGACGGCGGCGAGCGCGGACTCGTGGCTGCTGGTCGACGGCCAGGCGAACGTTTCCGGCTCGCTGCCGGCATCGCTGGTCCTTTCGCCCGCGACGAACGTGGCATCGCTCGCGACCGGAACCTACAACGGGTCCGTGCAGATCACCGCGTCGGACGGGTCGGTGGCATACGTGAACGTGACACTTACGGTGAATGGCGGGACTTCGAACGGGCTGACGGTTTCGCCAAATCCGGTGTCGATCGCCGCGGCTCTGGGGGGCGCGGCCGTGCAACAGACGATCAGCGTCACGAGCGCGGCCGCCGGAACACTCAGCGCGACGGTGACGGGTTCGGGACTCACGGTGACGTTGTCCGATACCACAGTAAAGGCCAATACGCCGGCCACATTCACCCTCACGGCGAACCCCGCGGGACTCACCGCGCAGACGTACGTGGGTTCGCTCACGGTCACGGTGGGGAGCGCGACTATCGCGGTGCCGGTGAACTTCAGCGTCGGCGCGACCAGCAGCGGCAGCAACGGCACGAGCGTCTACACTCCCATCCCCTCATTCAACTTCGAGGACCTGGGGCTTGCTCTGAAACTGACGCCGCACGTGCATGGGACCAGCGAGGTGACGCTGGAGATCGAAAGCAGCTTCAAGCTGCTGACCGGGCAGGTGGTGAGCGGCATTCCGGTGATCTCGAACCGCTCGATGAAGACGACCGCGCGCCTTCACCTGGGCGAGTGGGCGGCGGTGATGGGGCTGCTTGACAAGAGCGAAGCCCATAGCATCACCGGACTGGCCGGGCTTTCGCGAGTGCCGTACCTGGGCGCACTGGCCGGCGTGCACGAGCGCGACCGCGATAAAGACGAGGTTCTGATCCTCATGCGCCCGGTGCTGCTGACGCCGCCACCGGGCTACGCGTCCGCGCCGCGGTCATTTTACGTCGGCTCGGAGATACATCCGCTGACTAGATTCTAAGGAGACAGGAGACAGGAGACAGAATGCGCGGCGGCAGTGGGCGGCTGACGCCGCCACCCGCCCTTGCGGCTCCTAGCTCCTGACTCCTGTCTCCCGCCTTCTCCTGCTATCGTGGATCTTCATGTCCCGAATGCTGGAAGAAATCCGCGAGCAGCCGGCGGCGCTCGAACGCACGCTCGCTGCGGAGTCGCGCCGGTTCGCAAAATTCAAACGGCTGATGGAGCACAAGCGGCCGCGGCTCATCGTGCTGGTGGCGCGCGGCACGTCGGATAACGCGGCGCTGTTCGGCCGGTACCTGCTCGAAATCACGACCGGAATTCCGGTCTCGCTGGCGGCGCCTTCGATTTCGACGCTGTACGACGCCGCGATGGACTACCGCGACACCCTGGTGGTGGCGATCTCGCAATCGGGCGAATCGACCGACACCAATCTGGTGCTCGAGCGGGCGCGCAGCCGCGGCGCGGTCACTATGGGGATCACGAACGAGCGCGCGAGCACGCTGGCGCGCCTGGCCGAGCACACGTTCCTGGTCCGCGCCGGACGCGAGAGGAGCGTCGCGGCAACGAAAACCTACACCGGTCAGATGATGATTCTCTATCTGCTGGCGCACGCGCTCGGCGGAAAGATTGGCGTCCCGGATCTGGAGCGGTTGCCGGAAGCGGTGGCGGACGCTCTGCGGCTCGAACCGGAGATCGCAACAATCTCCGAGCGGTACCGTTTCATGCGGCAGGCCGTAGTCGTGGGACGCGGGCTCAATTACGCAAATGCGTTCGAATTCTCGCTGAAGCTGATGGAGACGTGCTACGTGGTGGCGGAGCGGTTCTCGTCGGCCGATTTCATGCACGGGCCGATCGCTTTGGTCGAGCCGAGCTTTCCGGTGTTCGCATTTGCGCCGCCGGGGGTGACGTGGAACTCGGTCGGCGAGACGCTACAAAAGCTCGCGGCGCTGCACGCCGAGATCGTCGCCATTTCGGATTCCGGCAACCGGGAAGTGGATGCGCGGGCCACCCGCGTGATTCGCCTGCCCCGGCGGATGAAGGAGGCGATGACGCCCATTCCGTACATCGTTCCGGGGCAGCTATTCGCGGCACATCTAGCGGCGCAGAAGGGGTTGAATCCGGATCGGCCGCGGACGATTAACAAGGTGACGCTGACGATTTAGCGAACGGGCGTGGGCCGGGCATACCCGGCCCACACCAGGCGGCGGGACTACTTGCGCGGCGAGAATTTGTTCAGCTCGGCGAGCAGGCGGTCGGCGGCGGCAGGGGGCTTGGCGCCGCTGCCCAGAATATCCTTGCTGGTCCAGCGCTGGCCGTACATTGCCTGGTTGTCATCCAGGTCATTGCGCAGCGTCGCGCCGTCGAGCGAAACACCGGCGAAGACGCCGCGCGAGCGGGACCACGAGAGGATCTCCGCCATCATCATGGCGTCCGTCTGCGCGGTGGCATTGCGGCCGACCGGGCCCACGGCAGCGGTGGCGTCGGCGCCGATGGTGAATTTATCGGTGGTGAGCCGTTTCATGCCGCGCTCGTTCATTACCAGCAGCACTACGTCGCTCGAAGAGGCGCCGATCTGAAAGCCGACACTGCCGCCTTCGATGCGGATGGCCGCGGGCGGTCCCCATCCCTGCCCGCTGGCATTGCGGCAAACGGCAAAGCCGCGGCCGTATTTGCCGCCCACAATGAAGGCGCCTTTCTTCAAACCAGGCACCAGCACGATGCAGCTCGATTTATCGAGCAGGCTCTGCGGAATGGCTTTATCCGAAGTGGCCATGATCTCGGAAAACAACGCGGCCGCATCGTTGAGCCGCTCGTCGACTTTGGTTTTATCCCCAGCGGCGAAGCCGGTACCGGCAAGCGGAGCCAGCGTCATAACCGAGACAAGCGTAAGAATCGTGAAACGCATACCTTCATCGTATCGCGGAGCGTGGAACGACCCACTCATTTTCCTGCCGAAAGCGAGACGTTTCAGCTCGGTTTCGGGGTCGGCGGCGCGTATTTCGAAGCAGTCGGCGCGATCGCCGTCGCAAATCGTGAAATGGAGTACATGTCCGGTCCAGATGACCGCCCGCGGCGTCGCGGCGAGTCCTCACGCCCCCGCCATCCACGCACCCGCGACCAGCGCGAGCGCCGCCAGCGCGGCGGTTTCGGCGCGGAGGATGTGCGGGCCGAGCGAAACCGGCTGCCAGCCGGCCGCGGCGGATTGCTCCCGCTCGGCATCGGTCCAGCCGCCTTCGGGGCCGAGCAGCAGGGCGACCGTGTCGGCGGGCGTGCGGACGGTGGGAACGAGTCCGAGGAGCGGCGGAGCGGCGGCTTCCTCCAGCGCGTAGCGATGCGCGGCCGCGGTGGCGAGCGCGGCGGGGAACCGGACCGCGGGCAGGATTTCGGGCAGCCGGGCGCGGCGGGATTGCTGGGCGGCTTCGCGGGCGATGCGCTGCCAGCGCTCGGCCCGTTTCCGGGCGGCTTCGAAAAGCCCTTTCTCGCTGCGCACGGTTTCGACCGGCTGGATGCGCCGGACGCCGAGTTCGGTCGCCTTTTCGACCATCCACTCGAACCGGTCGAACTTGAAGAGCGCCGCGCAGAGAGTAATATCCACGGGCAGCGGCGCGGCCTCGATGGGTTCGAGAATGCGGAACCGGACGAGGTCGCCGCGGGCTTCGGCAATTTCGGCGAGGTAAACGGACCGGTTATCCGAGATCTCGAACTTCTGGCCGGGCTCGACGCGCAGGACGCGCGTGAGGTGGCGGGCCTCGTCGCCGCGCAGTTCGGCCACGCCGGCGCGCGGCGGATCGGTGAAGAAGCGGCGTCGGGACATTGGACGATTTCAGGCTAGCAGGAGTGCGCACCGCATTTCTGTGTTAGCTTCTCTCCATGAAAACGATTCCTCTGCTACTGCTCTCCGCCGCGTTCGCGCTTCCGGCCGGCAAGAGCGGCTTCCGTGCCTGGAGCGCGGCGGAGCTGAAGGGATTCTCGAAATCCCTGGCGCCGAAGATCAACGCGCAAAAGATCGCCACTCAGCCTCTGGCCGCAGTGGGCAATTACAACTTCCTCATCGCGCACCGCGAAGGTTCGGGCGAGGCCGAATACCACGAGACGCAAGCCGACATCATGGTCATCGAGACGGGCGGCGCCACGCTGATCTACGGCGGCGAGCTGGTGGACGGCCGGACGACGCAGCCGAATGAAATGCGGGCGGCCGCCATTCGCGGCGGCATGGAGCGGAAGCTGGCGCCCGGAGACGTGGTGACCATCCCGGCCCGCATGCCGCACCAGATGAAGCTCGAGCCAGGGAAGGAGATTACGTATTTCACGGTGAAGGTGACGCAGTAAGGGCTTTCGCTTTAACGCAGAAACACAGCGGCCCGGAAAGTTTCCGGCTCAGTTCGGCGACGGGATCCTGTCGACGCGATCGATTACGATCACATCGAGGGGAACATCCCGTACCCTGACGAGCTTCAGCCCTAATTGCCGTTCCAGCGCCTCGAAGATCGTCGGCCCGTCACCGTGATCCGCCGGAGCCGGCGAGCCGGCGCTGGGCGAAGCAGCAACGCAATCGGCGCACGCAAACTCGAGCGTGAAGTTATACTGCCCGAGCAGACCTGTTTTATCGTTTACGCGCGGCTTTTTCCCTGAGGCGGACGCGACGGAGTGAGAGATCAGGTACCCCAGATTCTCGGCAAGATACGCCATCGATCTCTCCTGGAACTTGAACCGAAGGTTTCCGTTTCGAACGATCCGCCCGGTGTGAGGCCCCGGCGGAAGAACCGGAAAACCATCCCGGTCGGTAGCGGGAGGCGCAGCGGGATTCGCCGTACCCGTAGACGCGGCTTCCGTCGCTTCTCTGAACTTCGGCCCGCGAGGCAGGAGCACAAGATCGAATGCCGGGAAGTCCTGGGGTTCGTCGTGAATCGAGAGATGAAACCGCTCGGCCAACAGACTCTGAAGCATCATCTGGAACTGCTGTTTCGTGGTGTCGGGCGGCATCGTCGCATCCACCTCGTACAGGGTCGAGTGTAGCCATGAGGGCCCTCCGGATATCTGGTCGCCCGGGACTCCATACGCCGTTGCGATGAGGTCGATCAGCGTCGATCGCACGGAATATCGCCCCGGAGCACTCGTTCCTGGACCTCCAGAGGCCGGCCGGGGAGGAACCGAGGAATCGGCAAGTTTCACAGACGCCGCGGGAAATTCGACCGGTTGCCCCCAGCCCGTAAAAGCGCCCATAACTGTCAGAAACGCCAGGTAAGTCGCTCTCGCCATTTGATCCTCCGATCTGCGGATGTCAGCGCCGCGGGACTGGAATTGGAATGTGCTCGTCGAGCTTTTTCATGCGGCAATCTCAGCCTAAGTTCGCGATCGTCTCAATCGGGGATTCACGGGCAGCCAGGGATTCGCTCTGGGTTGGAAGGCAATCGTCTGTGTTTCCTCTGCGTCAAAGAGCGACTCACTCCTTCCAAAACAGCTCCGCATCCGAGCGCCGCACGTAGTTGGCGTCCAGCGCGGCCGGATCGCGGGCTTCGCCGCGGGCCAGGCGCTCGGCCGCAATGCGCGCCACCTGACCCGCGAGATCAGGGCCGGCGGTAACGCGCGGGGTCCACGGCAGGGCATCGCCGAAGGGGGCGAAATCCGGCGCAATGAATTCGAGATCCGCGGCGGGGAGGATAGCGAGAAAGTCGGTGAGCGTGGCGACGGTTTCGGGGACGACAATGCCGCCGGCGGCATCGTAGACGGCGCCGTAGATCTGGCCGCGGCGGGCATCGAGCAGGACGGCGCGCAGCGGCGCGGAGCCAAACCGGGCCAGCACTTCCAGGTTCGACACGGCCACCGCCGGCTTTCCCGTGGCCTCCCCCAGTCCCTTGATGCAGGCCAACCCGACCCGCACCCCGGTGAACGAGCCGGGGCCGGCAGCGGCGGCGAAACAGTCGATGTCGCCGGCGCTCAGGCCGTGGCGGTCGAGCAGCGCGCGCAGATGCGGATAGAGTACGTGGGCAAAGCCTGCAGGCGCGTCGATCGGCATCACGTCCTCGCACAGGGCGATGCTGCCGCGCTCGTGCGTCGTATCGACCGCCAGAATTCGCGGGCCGCCGTCCCGCGCCGTCACGGATTGACCCCGAGGCCGGTATCCAGCTCATACACCTTGCCGAGCGAATTCATGCCGTAAAGGCGGAGGTGGAGCACGGCGGGGTAGTGGTTCGCCAGATCCGCGGGAATCGTGAGCTGCCCTTTCTGGCCGGTTCCGAGCACGCGGAAACCCTGGTGGTCGGCGGCGACGTCGCCCACCCAGAGCCAGTACATGGAGCGGGTGGCGCGGGTTTCGCGCGTGAGCTTGGCGGCGTACGGCGCGGGCTTGGATTTGGAAATGTCGCCCGCGGGCTGCTCGATGGCGAAAGGCACCTTCGGCGTGTTGGCTTCGACCTCCTGCATCACGACCGCGCCGCGCTCCGATTCGAACTTATACGAGCGGTTCATCCCTTCCAGATGCCCTTCGCGTACGACGTGCAGCACCCAGTCGTGAGCGCGATCCGGCGGCTCGCCGGTGAAGTGACCGCCGGAAAACTTCTTCTTTTCCTCCGTGATTTCTCCCGTCGCCGGGTTCATCCAGAAGACGTTGTAGCCGTGCTTCTCGACGGTTAGTTCGATAGGCCCGGGCTTCTCGACATAGACGACATATTCGGTATCCTCGAGCGCCAGCGCGCGGCCGCCATCGACGTCGAAGTAGGGTTCGAGCTCCCAGTAGCGCGTGCCGGCGAGGAAATCGGCCATGGCCTGCGCGGCGCGGGCATTAGCGGCGTTGGCGGCGGTGACGGAGACGTACTGGCCGTCCATCAGCGCGTTCCAGAGATCGCGGCGGAAGGCGGCGGGGTCGGCGGTCGCGCCGGCGCCGGCGGCGATATTGACGAACGGGACCGGATAGAGCTGGTGTTCGATGGCGTTCACATCGGAGCTGGTGGTGGCGTGGCCGACGAACGTTTGCCACTTATCGTCGAGCAGCGGGCTGGACGTGACGCGCGTCCCGGTAGTGCGGGGATGGTTGTAAGGATCGAACTCTTTCAACAGGCCGCCGAGCTCGGCAAGGAGACCGCGGCCGCCGGGGTAATCGTCGAACCGGTCGACGCCCCCCCACGTGACGTTAAAGGCGGCATAGCGGCCGGCAGCGAAGCGCATGAACCGCCGCCGGGCTTCCGGCGTGGGAAGCAGGCGCGTGAGCGTTCCGGCACCGCCGGCGAGGACGAGGTCGGCGGCGAGCCCTTTCTCGTTCAGGTAGCGGACGCGGGTATCGAGCCGGCGAAAATAGTCGAGGTTGGGCAGGCCGTTGGAATCGAACTGGCCGCCGAAAGACCCCGCCAGGACGAAGCCGCGCACGTGCGTGAATTTTTCGGCCGCGCGGCCGTCCGCCGTGGCACGGAACGCGGCATCGTCCATCGTGGCAAACAGCGGCTCGTTGGCGCCCATCCAGAGGTGCGGCTGGTAGAGGCCATCTTTGGATTTTTCGGTGTACCGCCAGTGATGAACGTTGGCGGCGAGGAGGAAGCCTTTCGATGCGGACTCGGCGGCAGTGAAGCTGCCGGTTTTGCCTTCCCAGCCGGGCAGGTTGCTGCTGACGAGGTAATCCCACTGGCCCGCTTCGGTCGGCGCGAAGCGGACGACGAGGCGGCGGCCGCCGTCCCAATAGGCAGGCAGAGCGTAGGTGTGGCGCGCCGGGGAGCGGAATTCGACGCGGAGATCGACGGTGGCGTACGGATTCGGATGAGCGGCGGCGTCAGCGTCGCTCAGATCGAAGGCCATTTCACAGGTGGAGTAGGCCGGGGTGTTGTTGCAGGCGCTCTGCGCGTGTAAGGCCGGCAATGCCATGGCCAGCGCGGCGGCCCAGCGGAAGCTCATAGTTCTAGTATGCAACCATCGAAAATTCAACCACCGGGACTCTGGGACGATGCTCCCGGGCCGGCATTACCGATTACAATTCTCCTACTGGCCGCCGGCAGGACCGCGGGGCCGAACAATTCCGGGGCCGGGTACGGCTCCGAACGGGGACGTTGCATGGATGCTATGGAAGAGCCGCTCCCGGAGCTCGATCCGGAAATTCTCCGCCGCCGGCGGGAGCGTACCGCGCTGATCGCCGGCGGCGTGGTGCTGATCGCGGTGGTGGCGATTCTGGGATACCGGCTTCTCCGTCCGCTGCCGGCGACGGATTACGTGCTGCTGGCGGCGGAGGAGATGGTACGCAGCCAGGTCCATCCGCACGGAGTCCTGCACTTCAGCCCGAAAGAGCTCACCACGGTGACGGATCTCGGTGACGACGGCTACCGCGTGCAGGGATGGGTGGAGGACGTCACGGACAGCGGGCCGTCGCAGCGTTGCTTTTATTCCGTGAACGTCCAGATCCGTCCGCCGGGGACGCTGATGGTCAGCGATCCGCAAATCTCGCCGGAGTTCCTGGAGCTACCGCGTTGAGCGCTTGAGCTGGCCGCAGGCGGCGTAGATGTCGAGCCCGCGGGGCTTCCGGACGAAACAGGGCATGGCACGGCGCACGATCGCCTGGAAGCTTTCGACGCGCGCGGCGTCCGGCGTACGGTAGGGAATCTCCGGGCCCGGATTCAGCGCGATCAGGTTGACTTTGCAGTTCAGATTCGCGAGCAGCTTCACGACCCGGCGCGCGTCCGCATCGGTGTCGTTGACCCCGCCCAGCAGGACATACTCGAAGGTCAGCTTCTCCCAGGGCCGGAGCGGGTAGGCGCGGCAAGCCTCGATCAGGTCCGCGAGATGGTATTTGCGCGTGATCGGCATGATCTCGCGCCGCATTTCCTCGGTCGAAGCGTTCAGGGAGATGGCGAGCTTGGGCCGCACGGGTTCGCGGCCGAGTTCGGCGATCTTGGGAATGATGCCGGATGTGGACACGGTGATGCGGCGGGGCGAGAGCGCAAAGCCATCCGGATCGAGCAGGATACGAGTCGCCTTGATGACGTTCGGCAGATTGAGCAGCGGCTCGCCCTGGCCCATCATGACGATGTTGAGGCGGCCGCCATCGCGGCGGAGGCCGTTTTCGCCGGACACGAGCAGTACCTGGCCGACGATTTCCCCTGCCGTCAGGCTGCGCTCGAGGCCGAGCAGGGCGGTCATGCAGAACTTGCAGTCGACCGGGCAGCCGACCTGGCTCGAAATGCAGATGGTGTCCCGCTCGCCTTCGGGCATGAGGACGGTTTCGACCGTGCGGCCGTCGGCGAGCCGGAGAAGATAGCGGCGGGTGCCATCGACCGACTGGTACATGCGGTCTATGGCCGGCAGGCCGAGACCGTGGCGGGATTCGAGACCGCTGCGCAGTTCCGAGGGAAGATTCGTGATTTGAACGAGATCCGAAGCGCCGCGGCGGTATACAGCATCGTAAAGCTGGCGCGCACGGTAAGCCGGTTGGCCGGGGCCCAAGGCCTCCCGCAAGTCGGCCATGTCCATGCCAATAATGGGGCCGACAATGGGTTGAGACATCCGATACCAGTTTAGCGAATTCGCGCGGGATGGCCCAAGGATGCTACAACAGGAGTACAAGAAGTCGGACCGCGACCCGTAGGGAGTTCGTACCGGACGGCTCGCGCGGCCCGCGGTTTTTCCCCATGACGTCCACCATCAACCCGGTTCGAGAAATCGAAATGACCACGCTCGAGAACGGCGTGCGCGTGATCAGCGAATCCATGCCGCACGTGCGGTCGGTTTCGGTAGGAATCTGGGTCGGCACAGGATCGCGGCGGGAAACCCCGGAGCAGAACGGGATTTCGCATTTCATCGAGCACATGCTGTTCAAGGGGACGACCAGCCGGTCGGCCGAGGACATCGCGCGCTCGGTGGATTCGATCGGCGGAAACCTGGACGCATTCACGGCGAAGGAACTGGTCTGCTTCAACACCAAAGTGCTCGACGAACACCTGGCGCAGGCCTTCGACGTACTCGCCGACTTGGTGCTGCATCCGGTGTTCCGCGAGGAGGATATCGAGAAGGAAAAGGGCGTCATCCTCGAAGAGATCAAGATGGAGGCGGACAGCCCGGACTACCTGGTCCACGAGATCTTCTCCTCCAACTTCTGGAAGGACCATCCGCTGGGGAAGCCGATCCTGGGTACGCCGCAGACGGTGAAGCGCTTCGACCAGCCGATGATCCGGCAGTACTACGAATCCGTGTATGCGCCGTCGAACCTGATCGTGACGGCCGCGGGCAATTTAACCCACCACCGGCTTGTGGAGCTAGTCCGTCAATATTTCGAAACGCTGCCGCCCTCGCCGCCCCAGCCACCGGACCAAACCCCGGCGACCCATGCTCGAATCGCGCTGCGCAACAAGAAGGCGTTGGAGCAGGTACACCTCTGCCTGGGGGTGCCCTCGTACCCCCTGCCGCATCATGAGCGGTTCGCCTGCTATGTGCTGAACACGCTGCTGGGCGGCGGAATGAGCTCGCGCCTGTTTCAAAATATCCGCGAGCGGCAGGGCTTGGCTTATGCGGTCTTTTCCGAGTTAAATCCTTACAGAGACACGGGTTGCCTTTCGATTTACGCGGGCACGTCGGTCGAATCGGCGCGCCAGGTGGTGGAGTCGATCACCAACGAATTCCGCCAGCTCAAGCAGGAGCCGGTGACCGCGGAGGAGTTGCGGCGGGCCAAGGACCACCTGAAAGGCTCGCTGATGCTGAGCCTGGAATCGACGTCCAGCCGGATGTCGAATCTGGCGCGGCAGGAAATGTATTTCAGCCGGTTCTTTACCTTAGACGAGTTAGTAGAAAGCATCGAGGCGGTAACCGCGGACGATGTCCAACGGATCGCCCAGACGTTCTTCGACCCGCGTCAGATCGCCCTCACGATTTTGGGAAACCTGGAAGATTTCAAAATTGGCCGGGAAGACCTTATTTGTTAATCGGCTCAACAACTTGTCCTGATATCTGCCGGAAGGCTGAAGTCCCATGGGTACTGGGACCAGGGTCCCTGAACGGACCGTATTTCAGGGCTCAAATTTCTTGATTCACCCTGTGGACTGTCGTACCATACAGGGGTCTAACCATAGTTGGGCATCAATCTACGGAGGTTCTCGTTGATCGGAGGTTGTCAGTGTTCACGTTGAATAAGATGAAGAGCTCCGCTTTGGTATTCCTGGCAGGAGCCATTTTCGGAGGACAGGCGGTCTACGCCAGCCCAATCCAATGCAGTTCCCTCACCCAAACAGCCGCAGGATATGCCGGTCAGACCTGCGCTGTCGGTAACGATCTGTTCACGTTCGGATCCACATTCTTCCAGGGGAGCTTCGCGGGCAACTACAACAATATTGCCGTCACGATCGTGGGTAACGGGCAGCTCGGCGTCGCCACGGGCTTCACGTTTTCGCCCACCAACAGCACGACCTGGAACGTGAACAATTCGACCGCGACGAGCCAGCCGCCGTACCTGACGTTCAGCGCGGACATCAACATTCTGATCGCCGCCGCTTTCGTTCCGGGCACAAACCCGCTGTACCACTTCTCGAGCGCGAACGCGGACCTGAACACGACGATCGTGGACGGCAGCGACGGTTGCAGTACCTCCTGCTCCTACGATCAGTTGTCCGAAAGCCTGACCGATCAGAGCAACAACAGCCTGAACCCGATCGTCATTACGGCCAACAGCGGCACCAACCAGGACTACTCGAGCACATCCAGCGGCTGGACCGCCACGGGCGTAACCCTCAGCAAGGACGATCACCTCTATGTTCGGGCAGTCTCGAATACGAGCTCGGTCACTACCAACGCCATTACCGATCTGGTGACTTACACGCAGGGACCGGAGCCGGGACCATTCGTGCTGACGGCGGCCGGCCTGGGCCTGGTCATTCTGTTGGCGCGGCGCAAAAAGGCGATGGGGCTGCTGGCAGTAGCTGCGGCTCTGGTGCTGGCATCGGGCAGCGCACACGCCAACACGCTGTGCGCCTCCAATCCCCTGAGCACTTACACCGCGGGCGGTTATAGTTGCAACATCGGCAACTACCTGTTCTCGAATTTCACGTACACGATCAACAACAACTCGAATGGCGGCGGCCTGGCGAACGCCAGCGATGCCAATACGGCCAGCCAGATTACGGTTACCCCCCAAGGGAACGGATTCCAGTTCGTACTTCCCGGAACCGATACTCTGGGCGTCGCGGACGTGAACTTCACGCTTGCCTTCGAGGTGTCCGTGCCGAGCACGATCACCTCCTTCTCGACCTCGGAGACCGGCGGCACCAGCGGCACATCTCCCCAGCCGGCCGGCGGCGGGTGCACTCCGCTCTCAGCCTGCATCAGCGTGACAGCGAAGGCCGGAAGCACCGCCGGCGCCTCGGATTTCGCCCTTCAGAACTACCAATACCCGACCACTTCCGGCTCCAGCAGCGCGGGCCTGCACATCAACGCGCCGGTGTTCATCACCGATACGGTGGACCTGTCCTCGACCACCGGCGGCCAGACGCACGTTTCGAACCTGCTGATCACGATCGGGACTCCCGAGCCGATGACCATGTCGCTGGTGGGCGGCGCTCTGTTGGGCCTCGGCCTGCTGGTGCGGCGCAAGCGGCTGAACCGGGCGTAGCTCCCTTCGAGCTTTAAACTGAATCTCCAATAGCGGGCTGCGGCTAAACGCCGCAGCCCTTTTTCTTGCGCCGCTGCCGGAAAATACGCGGTGTGGACGGACGAAAATGAAAACGCCGCGGGCAATCCCGCGGCGTTTTCTTTCTGCGAAGTGTAGATTGGGGCAAGCCATGGGCGTGCCCCGGGGGGTTACGCCGTGCGCATGGCTTCGGATTTCTCGCCCGCGATCGCTGCCTGCGCGGCGGCAAGGCGCGCGATCGGCACCCGGTAGGGGGAGCAGGAAACGTAGTCCATGCCGACGCGGTAGCAGAACTGCACCGAGCTGGGCTCGCCGCCGTGCTCGCCGCAGATGCCGATTTCGAGGCTGGGACGGGTCTCGCGGCCCTTCCGCACGGCCCACTCGACCAGCAGGCCCACGCCTTCCTGGTCCAGCACGCCGAAGGGGTCGGCCTTGAAGATCTTCTTCTCCTCATAATCCTTGGAGAACTTCGTGTAGTCGTCGCGGGAAAGGCCCATGGTGGTCTGGGTCAGATCGTTGGTGCCGAAGCTGAAGAATTCGGCTTCGCGCGCCACCTGATCCGCCAGCAGCGCCGCGCGGGGGATCTCGATCATGGTGCCGATGAGGTATTTTTGATCCTTCATGCCGGCCTTTTCGAGGACCTCGTCGGCCACCCGCTTCACGATCGCCTTCTGATTTTCCAGCTCCTGCACGGAGCCGATCAGGGGAATCATGACCTCGGGGATGACCTTCTTGCCCTTCTTGGCGACCTGAACCACGGCCTCGAAGATGGCGCGCGCCTGCATCTCGGTGATTTCCGGATACGTGATGCCGAGGCGGCAGCCGCGGTGGCCGAGCATCGGGTTGAACTCGTGCAGCGCCTCGACCCGCTTCAACAGATCGGGCAGCAGGGTCTTGAGGTTCTTCGGCTCCGCGCCGAAGTTCTTGTAGCGGGCGGCCATCTCGCGCTTGGCCTTGATGTCCGCGTTGGGCAGCTTGGCGATATCGACCATCAGCTCTTCGCGCTTGGGCACAAACTCGTGCAGCGGCGGGTCGAGCGTGCGGATGACGACCGGGAAGCCGTCCATGGCTTCGAAGAGGCCGGCGAAGTCCTTGCGCTGCATGGGGAGCAGCTTGGCCAGGGCCTTGCGGCGGTCCTTTTCGGTTTCGCTCAGGATCATGGCCTGCACGTGCGGCAGACGGTCCTCGGCGAAGAACATGTGCTCGGTGCGGCAGAGGCCGATGCCCTCGGCGCCGAAGCGGCGGGCGGCCTTGGCGTCGCGCGGGATATCGGCATTGGCCCGGACGCCGAAATCGCCGCGGAAGCGGTCGGCCATCTGCATGAATTTCGCGAAAACAGGCGAGTTCGGATCGGGATCCTGCGTCTGCGCCTGGCCGAGGTATACCTCGCCCGTGGTGCCGTTGATCGAAACCCAGTCGCCTTCCTTGATCGTGATCGTCTTGTCCCCGGTCTTCACGGTCGCGGTCTTGCTGCGCTCGTGGATGGCCACGGCGCCGCACCCGACCACGCAGGGCACGCCCATGCCGCGCGCCACAACGGCCGCGTGCGAGCTCTTACCGCCGACTGCCGTCAGGATGCCCTTGGAGGCGTCCATGCCGTGGATATCGTCCGGGGTGGTTTCCTTGCGGATGAGGATCACCGGGCCCTTTTCGGCCATGGTGACGGCGTCCTCGGAGGTGAAGGCCAGGCGGCCGACGGCGGCGCCGGGAGAGGCATCGATGCCGGTGGCGAGCTTCGTCAGCTTGCGCAGGCTGGCGACGTCAAAGACCGGGTGAAGGAGCTGATCGAGCTGCGACGGCGCGACGCGGCCGACGGAGGTCTTCTCATCGATGAGTCCCTCCTCGACCATGTCCACCGCGATCTTCACCGCGGCCGGACCGGTGCGCTTGCCATTGCGCGTCTGCAGCATGTACAGGACGCCTTCCTGCACCGTGAACTCGAAGTCCTGCATGTCCTTGTAGTGCTTTTCGAGGTTCGCGGTGATGTCGCGAAGCTGGCGGTAAACGTCCGGGTTCCAGGCCTCGAGTTCGCTGATCGGCTGCGGCGTGCGGATGCCGGCGACCACATCCTCGCCCTGTGCATTGACCAGGAACTCGCCGTAGAAGACCTTCTCGCCCGAACCGGGATCGCGCGTGAACCCGACGCCCGTGCAGGAGGTCTCTCCCATGTTCCCGAACACCATGGCCTGGATGTTGCAGGCGGTGCCCAGGCGGTCCGAGATCTTCTCCATCTTGCGGTAGTAGGACGCCTTGGGCGCCCACCAGGACATGAACACCGCGTTGCGCGCCAGGATGAGCTGCTCGCGCGTATCCTGCGGGAATTCGCGCTTCGCGGCCTTCTGGACGATCTTCTTGTACTCCGCGATCACGGCCTTGAGGTCCTCGGCGGTGAGGTCGGTATCGAGCTTGGCCTTCCTCTTGTGCTTGCGGGCGTCGAAGGCCTCGTCGAACAGCGCCATATCGATGCCGAGCGCGACTTCACCGAACATCTGGATGAAGCGGCGGTAGCAGTCGTAGGCAAACCGCGGGTTGCCGGTCTTGGCGGCCAGTCCTTCCACGGTCTGGTCATTGAGGCCGAGGTTGAGGATGGTGTTCATCATGCCGGGCATGGAGAACTTGGCGCCCGAGCGCACGCTGAGCAGCAGCGGATCGGCGGCGTCGCCGAGCTTCTTGCCGGCCAGGCCTTCGAGCTTTTCGACGGCCTGCCAGATCTGCTCGTCGACTTCGGCGGGCACTTTCTTATCGTTATCGAAGAAGATGTTGCAGACGTCGGTGACGATCGTGAATCCAGGGGGGACCGGCACGCCGGCGCGGCTCATCTCGGCCAGGCCGGAACCTTTTCCGCCCAGCAGATCCCTCATGGTCCCGTCGCCGTCGGCAGTGCCGCCGCCGAACATGTACACGTATTGACTCATGCGATTGTTTTTCTCCTATGAATGGGTGACGATTTCCGAAAAGTCCGCTACCTTGGAAAACTCCGCGCGTAGCGTATTGAGCAGCGTCAAGCGGTTTTGCCGGACGCGGGCGTCCGGCGCGTTTACGAGAATCTTGTCGAAGAACAGGTCGACCTTCGGACGAAGGCGCGAGATCACGGTCTCGATGGGCTGGCCGGCAATGCGGCGGTATTCCTCGTAAAGATTGCGCTCCGGGCCGGCTTCGAGGAGCGATTCGTCGACCTTTCCGGCCTCGTGGAATCCGGCCTGCTCCAGAATGTTGCGGATGCGTTTGAAGCTGGCCGCCAGGGGCTCGAAATCCGGGCTGGAGCGGAGGTTCTGAATACGAACCAGGCGGGCTTCGAGATCGACCAGCCGGCGCGCGCCGGTGGCCATGGCGGCATTGACTTCGTCGTAGGCGAAGCCGCGAATGTCGCGGAAGTAGTAGCGGATGCGGTCGTCGAAAAACTCGCCCAGGGCCGGCGTGTCGATGTAATCGGCGAGATCGATCTCCGCCAGCCTGCCCTCGACAAGGATCTTGACGACGCCCTGCGCCGCGCGGCGGAGCGCAAAGGGATCGCGGGAGCCGCTGGGGATCAGGCCGACGGCGAAACAGCCGCGCAGCGTGTCGAGCTTATCGGCGAGCGCCACGATCTGGCCGGTGCGGCTGCGGGGAATGGAATCCTCCATGCTCTCCGGCTTGTACTGATCGTAGATCGCCTGCCAGACCGGCTCCGGTTCGCCCTGCGCGCGGGCGTAAAGACCGCCCACCACGCCCTGCAGCTCGGTGAATTCCTTGACCAGTTCGGTGGTGAGATCGCACTTCGAAAGCTCGGCGGCGCGCACCGCGTGGGCATCGCCGCCCAGCCGCTCGGCCAGCGCCTGCATACGGCGGGTCTTCTCCAGGTATGTGCCGAGCTTGGCCTGGAAGGTGACGTGGGCCAGGTCCGCCACGCGATCCCGCAGCGGCTTCTTCTGGTCCGTCTCCCAGAAGAAGCGGGCGTCGTTGAAACGGGCGCGGAGGACGCGCTCGTTGCCGCGGCGCACGAAGCCCTCGGGGTCGGACGGAATGTTCATCACCGCCACGAACTGCGGCGCGAGGCGCCCTTCGGCATCTTCCACTGAAAAATACTTCTGGTGGTGCCGCATTACGGTGACGAGCACCTCTTCGGGCAGCTCCAGGAATTGCTCGTCAAAGCGCCCGGTGATGGGGGTCGGATACTCGGTGAGGTAGACGAGGGTATCGAGCAGCGCCGGGTCCGGCTTGACCCGGACGCCCGCGAGCTCGTTCGAGATCCGGTTGCGCCGCTCTTCCGCGGAGAGGATCACGTAGTGGTCCCGGAGACGCTGTTCGTAGTCAGCCGTGGTGACCGCGACTTCGCGCGCGCCGAGGCGGCGGTGGCCGCTGGTCAGAGCGCCGGAGCGGACGCCGGCGATCTCAAAAGGCACGATGTCCCCGCCCAGCAGCGCCACCAGCCAGCGGATCGGGCGAATGAACCGCGGGCCGCCCTTGCCGGCCCAGTACATGGTTTTCGGGAAGTAGATGCCCAGGATGGCGCCGGGAAGGCCTTCGGCCAGGATGTCCAGCGTGCGGCGGCCCCGCACCTTCTTGACGAAAACGTAGTATTCGCCCTTGGCCGTTCTTTCGGTGGTGAGGTCGGCGGGGCTCACGCCGTGCTTGCGCGCGAAGCCGGCGACGGCCTGCGCGGGGGCGGACTTCGCCGGCCCCTGGATGCGCTCCTCGCGGTCCGCCTGACGCTCGGGCAGGCCCTCGGCGCGCAGGACGAGACGGCGCGGCGTGGCGTCCATTGTGACCGTCTCGTGCGGGATGTCGAGCTTTTCAAAATTCAGGCGCAGGTTCTCGAGAGCGCCCGGGATCATCCAATCGGGGATCTCCTCGGTGCCGATTTCGAGCAGGAAGGGCAGGCTCATTGCGCCACCGCCTGCGACGGCTCGCCGCCCGCGAACTGCTGATCGGCCCAGGCCCCGGCGACGCCGACCGCGAGCTTGCGCACCCGTCCGATGATGCCGACGCGCTCGGTCACGCTGATGGCGCCGCGGGCATCGAGCGTATTAAACAGGTTGGAGCACTTGAGCACCTGGTCGTAGGCGGCGAGCAGCGGGAAGCGCTGCTTTTCCGGCGATTTGGGATCGTACATTGCGATGAGGCGGGCGGCCTCGGCCTCGTGCAGGTCGAAGAGTTTCCAGAGCGTGGGGACATCGGCGAGCTCGAAGTTGTACACCGAATATTGCAGCTCGTCGAGGTACCGGACGTCGCGGTAGGTGAAGCGGTCGGTCCAGTCGATCTCGTAGACGCTGTCCTTCACCTGCAGAAAGGCGGTGAGGCGCTCCAGGCCGTAGGTGATCTCGGCGGGGACGACGTCGAGGTCGATGCCGCCGCACTGCTGAAAATAGGTGAACTGGGTGATTTCGAGCCCGTCCAGCATGACCTGCCAGCCGATACCCCAGGCGCCGAGCGTGGGGGCTTCCCAGTTGTCCTCTTCGAACTTGATATCGTGCACGCGCAAATCGATACCGATGGCTTCGAGGCTCCCGAGGTACTGCTCGATGATGTCATCGGGCGAGGGCTTCAGAATGACCTGGAGCTGCTGATGCTTGTACAGCCGGTTGGGGTTGTCGCCGTAGCGGCCATCGGCCGGCCGGCGGCTGGGCTGGACATAAGCGACGCGGTACGGCTTGGGGCCGAGCACGCGGAGGAAGGTTTCCGGGCACATGGTGCCGGCGCCGACCTCGACATCGTAGGGCTCCTGGATAATGCATCCCCGGTCGGCCCAGTAGCGCTTCAGCTTGAAGATGATGTCTTGAAAAGATTGCATTACTTTTTGGCGGGGGCGGGAGTCAGGAGACAGAATTCAGGAGGTCGAGGCTTCCGCCGCTCCTGACTCCTGTCTCCTGGTTCCCTGTCTCCTCAACTTTCGAACATTTTCGCCGTTACCAGTCTCCGTTCCACGTGCGACTCGATCTGCTGCACCAGGAACCGCCGCAAGTCGGCTCCGGCCCCGGCCACCTGCCCGACCGGACGGCGCAGCATTTCCGCCGCCAGAGCCCGCGATTCCGCGGTCAATTCCCAACTGTTCCCGCCGCCCAGGGCGCGCCGGCAGTGGGCGCACGTCAGGCCCGCCTGTCCGCGGCTGAAAAACGCCCGCTCCGGATGGTCCGGATCGTCCAGCACGCTGCCGCAGCCGAGGCAAACATGCAGATCCGGGAGCCACCCGGAGAGGCGCACCGCCCACAGCGAGAAATAATTCACCGCCCGTTCGGCCGCGCCCGTCCCGCCCGAGCGCATCGATTCCAGTACCGCCAGCAGCAGGCGGAAAAACTTTTCGTTCGGCTCCGCGGCGGGCAGCATCTGCTCGGAAACCTCCGCGAAGTAATCGAGCGCCACGCCGGCCTGGTAATCGGAAACCAGGCCGAATTGCGATTGGATCAGCTCGCAGGAATCCAGATTCACCAGCTCGCGCGTCTCGGTCTGAAAATACTCGATCCGCACGTGCGACAACCGCTCCAGCCCCGCCCCGAACCGGTTCTTGGGACGCCGCGCCCGCCGCGCCACGCCCCGCAGTTTCCCCTG
>DATGMB010000063.1:0-29408 GCA_035293845.1 Bryobacteraceae bacterium | reverse complement strand
TGGCGCTCGCGCTGGTTCGCCAAGCAGGGCTACGCCAAGCTGCTGCAGGAGGATCTGGAGCTGAAGGAAACGCTGCGCGACCGGCTGAAGTCGGCGGGCGTAAGCTCGATCGAGGTCGACCGGCCGGGCAACAAGCTGCGCGTCACGATCCGCACGTCGCGGCCGGGGATCATCATCGGCCGCAAGGGCGCGGAAATCGAAAAGCTCAAGCAGGACATGGCGAAGAAGACGAAGCGCGAGGTCTTCATCGACATTCAGGAAGTGCACCGGCCGGAGCTCGATGCGCAGCTTGTTGCGGAGTCGATCGCGCTGCAGCTCGAAAAGCGCGTCGCGTTCCGGCGCGCCATGCGCAAGGCGGTGGATAGCGCGCAGCGGTTCGGCTGCAAGGGGATCAAAGTACGGGTTTCGGGCCGGCTGAACGGCGCGGAAATCGCACGCAGTGAATGGTATCTGAACGGGCAGCTTCCGCTGCACACGCTGCGCGCGGATATCGACTACGGGTTTTCCGAAGCCTATACGACGTACGGGGTCATCGGCATCAAGGCGTGGCTGTACAAGGGCGAGATCCTCGACCTGACCAAGCGCCGGGGCGGCCTGCTGCCGGAGCCGGAACCGCGCCGCGAGCGCGGCGAGCGCCGGGACCGCGACCGCGGACCGCGCCGGGATCGGGGCGAGCGCGGCGAGCGCGGGCCCGCGGGTCCGCCGCCGGTGCCAGCCGAGGCGGGGCCGGCCGTGCAGCCGCCTCCGGGTGAGATGCCGCGTCCGACGTCGCGGCCCAGCGCGCCGATTCTGCCGCCGCTAATGTCGCCGCAGCAGCAGCCGTCCTGGAAGCAGGAAGCGCGGCAGGAAAACGAGCCGGCCAAGCCGGAAGGCGAAACGCCCAAGGAGTAAACCGCCATGATGATGCCCAAGAAGGTGAAGTACCGGAAGCAGCAGCGCGGCCGCATGGCCGGCAAGGCGTGGCGCGGTTCGACGATCGCGTTCGGCGATTTCGGCCTGAAGGCGCTCGAGTGCGGCTGGGTGACGGACCGGCAAATTGAGGCGGCGCGTGTCGCCATGACCCGTTCGATCAAGCGTGGGGGCAAGGTGTGGATCCGGCTCTTCCCCGATAAGCCGATTACGAAGAAGCCCGCCGAAACCCGTATGGGTAAGGGCAAGGGCGCGCCGGAGCAGTGGGTCGCGGTGGTCCGGCCCGGCAAGGTGCTGTTCGAGATGGAGGGAGTCGACCGCCCGACGGCGGAAGCGGCGATCCGCCTGGCGGCGCACAAGCTGGCGATCAAGACCCGGTTTGTGAGCCGGGAGGACGTGGCGTAAAGGAATGAAAACCCACCGCAGAGACGCAGAGAGCGCAGAGGCCGCGCAGAGAATTCCTTGGGGTTTTTCTCCGCGTAACCTCAGTGTCCTCCGTGTCTCCGCGGTGAAGAGGAGTCTGAGGATTTTATGAAAATCCGGGAAATTCGCGATCTCGACGACGCGGCGCTCAAGAACCATCTGAAGGACATGGATGAGCAGATGTTTCGTCTTCAATTTCAGTTGAGGATGGGGCAGACCGACGGTTTGAAGAAGATCCGCAACATGAAGAAGGACCGCGCCCGCATCCACACCGTGCTGCGCGAGCGGGAGCTGGCGGGAGCGGAGAAATAAGATGGCAGAAGCGCAAACGCAGGGAGCCGCGGGCCTGAAAAACGAGAAGATCGGCCAAGTGGTCTCGACCAAGATGGCCAAGACGATTGTGGTCGAAGTCAGCCGGCGCGTGCCGCATCCGCTGTACAAGAGGATTGTGGCGCGGCGCAAAAAGTTCTACGCGCACGACGAAGAAGGCACGGCGCGGATGGGCGATATGGTGCGCATCGTGGAGTGCCGCCCGCTCAGCAAGCTGAAGCGGTGGCGGCTGGCCGAGGTCGTGCGCCGCGCCGCGCAGGTGGGCGCGCAGCCTTCGGATCTGGATGTGAAGGCTTGAGGACGGGAAGGACTGTGGAGCTCTTATGATTGGAATGCGAACCATTCTCGAGGTGGCCGATAACAGCGGCGCGCGGAAGCTTTCGTGCATTCTGCCGCGTGGCGGCGACCTCGGGCTGCGCGCCGGCCTGGGCGATGTGATCACCGCCAGCGTGAAGGAAGCCGCCCCCGATTCGGCGATCAAGAAGGGGAAGGTGGTGCGCTGCGTGATCGTCCGCATGCGCAAGGAGACGCGGCGCAAGGATGGAACCTACATCCGCTTCGATTCGAACGCCGCCGTGCTGATCAATGAAGTGGGCGAGCCGGTCGGCACGCGCGTGTTCGGGCCGGTGGCGCGCGAACTGCGCGACAAGAAGTTCATGAAGATCGTGTCGCTCGCCCCCGAGGTAATCTGATGGCAATCGCAAAACGGAAACCGGCCGAACCGGTTCGCATCGATCTCAAGAAGGACGATACGGTGAAGGTGATCGCCGGGCGCGACTCGGGCAAGACGGGGCGCGTGTTGGGCATCGACCGCACGACTGGCCGCGTTCTGGTCGAGCACGTGATGATGATCAAGCGGCACACCCGCCCGAACCCGGCCAAGCAGATCAAGGGCGGCATCGCGGAGCGGGAGAGCCCGGTCGCGGTCTCGAACCTGATGATCGTCTGCCCGGGGTGCAACAAGGCGGTGCGGATCGCGCACCATGTCGAACAGCTTCCCGGAGGCGGCCAGCGCCGCACGCGGGTCTGCCGCAAGTGCGGGCAGACGCTCGACAGGAAATAGAGGATTCCATGGCAGCACGTTTGAGAGAGCACTATCAGAAGAAGGTGGTTCCGGCGCTGACCAAAGAGTTCGGGTACACGAACGTTATGGCGGTGCCGAAGATCGCGAAGATCTCGATCAACATCGGGTTGGGCGAGGCCACGCAGAACGCGAAGCTGATGGACGGCGCGGTGGCGGAGCTGGGCGCGATCGCCGGCCAGAAACCGGTGGTCACCAAGGCGACCAAGTCGATCTCGCAGTTCAAGCTGCGCGAAGGGCAGTCGATCGGGTGCATGGTGACGCTGCGTGGCGACCGCATGTACGAGTTCCTGGACCGCCTGGTGAACGTGGCGCTGCCGCGCGTCCGCGATTTCCGCGGGGTTTCGACGAAGAGTTTCGACGGCCGCGGCAATTACACGCTGGGCGTCAAGGACCAGTTGATTTTTCCGGAGATCGACTACGCCAAGGTCGAGAAGACCAAGGGCATGAACATTTCCATCACCACCACCGCCCGCACCGATGCGGAAGGCCTGGCGCTGCTGCGCCAGATGGGGATGCCGTTTAGGCAATAGGTTATGAAATTAACCGCCGAGAGGCAGAGACGCAGAGAAGAGATGATTGGGGTTTTCTCAGCGCCTCGACGTCTCGGCGGTGAATAAGGATTTGAAATGGCCACAACCGCCAAGATCGCGAAAGACCTGAAACTGGAGAAGGCCCGCAAGGCGAAGACGCCGAAGCTGCAATGCCGGCATCGCAACCGCTGCTGGCGCTGCGGGCGCCCGCGCGCCTTTTTGCGCAAATTCGGCATTTGCCGCCTGTGCTTCCGCCAACTCGCGCTGAACGGCGAGATTCCGGGCGTGATCAAGGCGAGCTGGTAAGGAGTGTTATGACAAGCGATCCCATTGCCGACATGCTGACGCGCGTGCGCAACGCGATCCAGGCGCGCCACCCGAAGGTGGACGTGCCGGCATCGAAGCTGAAGACGGAAATCGCCCGCATTCTGAAGGAAGAGGGGTACATCATGAACTTCAAGGTGGCCGAGGAAGGCGCCAAGAAGACGATCAAGATCTACCTCAAATACGGGCCCAACAATGCGCCGGTGATTTCGGCGATCGAGCGTGTGTCGCGGCCGGGGTGCCGGGTGTATGTCGGCCAGACCGAGATCCCGCGCGTGCTGGGCGGGCTCGGGATCAATATTCTGACGACCCCCCGCGGCGTGATGACCGGCCGCGACGCCCACAAGGAGCACGTCGGCGGCGAGATTCTGTGCCGGGTGTGGTGAGGCTGAGGAAATGATTTTAACCGCCGAGACGCCGAGTCGCCGAGGAAACCAGGGCAAGGTTTTCTCTGCGCCTCTGTGTCTCGACGGTGAAAAAGGACTCTGTAATGTCTCGAATTGGTAAGAAGCCGATCCCGCTGCCGGGCGGCGTCAAGGTTCAGATCGGCGAACAACTGGAAGTGACCGGTCCGAAAGGGAAGCTCACGGTGCCGATCCCGTCGGGCATCACGATCGAGCAGGCCGACGGGCGGCTGGAGGTGAAGCGCGCCTCCGACGAGCATGCGGCGCTGCACGGGCTGACGCGGGCGCTGGCGGCGAATGCGGTGCAGGGCGTCTCGACCGGGTTTACCCGCGAGCTCGACATCGTGGGTATCGGCTATCGCGCGGACGTGAAGGGCAAGATCGCGACATTCACGCTCGGCTATTCGCATCCCATCGAGTTCCTGCTGCCGGACGGGGTCGATCTGAAGGTCGATAAGCAGACGCACCTGATCCTCTCCGGACATGACCGGCAGTTGCTCGGCCAGGTGGCCGCCAATATCCGCGCGCTTCGCAAGCCGGACCCGTACAAGAACAAGGGCGTCCGGTACACCGGCGAAGTGTTGCGCAAGAAGGTCGGAAAGACCGGGGCGGGTGGCAAATGATTCGCAATCCCGATAAGAAGGAAATTCGCTCGCGCATTCACAAGCGCATCCGCCGCAAACTGGCGGGGACCACGGAGCGGCCGCGTCTCGCCGTGTTCCGCAGCGTGGCGCACATCTACGCGCAGGTCATCGATGACACCAAGGGCGTCACGCTTGTGTCGGCGTCGTCGGTCGATAAGGGCGCGAGGACGAACGGCGGCAACGTGGCGGCGGCCAAGACCATCGGCACCCTCGTGGCGCAACGGGCCAAGGAAAAAGGAGTCACGCGGGTGGTCTTCGACCGCGGCGGCTACGCGTATCACGGCCGCGTCAAGGCGCTGGCCGAAGCCGCCCGGGCCGCGGGACTGGAGTTTTAATTCATGACGACGTCAGTCAAACGCATCGACCCGGCCAACCTGAACCTGAAGGAGCAGGTGGTGGCCATCAACCGCGTCACCAAGGTGGTGAAGGGCGGCAAGAATCTCAGCTTTTCCGCGCTGGTCGTCATCGGCGACCCGTCGGCCAAGGTGGTCGGCTACGGAGTGGGGAAGGCGAAGGAAGTGCCGTCGGCGATCCGCAAGGGCATCGAGGCGGCCAAGAAGGGACTGCGGCGCGTCAACTCGCTCGATACCACGATTCCGCACCAGGTGCTCGGCTGCTATGCGAGCTCGCAGGTTCTGTTGAAGCCGGCGCCGGAAGGCACGGGCGTCATTGCGGGTGGCGCGGTGCGCGCGGTCATTACGGCATGCGGGATTCCCAATGTGCTGACGAAGTCGATCGGCCGGCGCAATCCGCACAACGTGGTGAAGGCGACGATCGTCGCGCTCGAGAGCCTGCGCGAAAAGAGCGCCGTCGCCGAAATGCGCGGCGTCGCGGTGGAGAAACTGTAATGGCGGAAGGGAAGATCAAAATCAAGCTGGTGCGCAGTCCGATCTGCACTCCGGAAGCCCACAAGCGGGTGGTGAAGGGGCTCGGCCTGCGCAAACTCAATCAGGTGGTGGAGCGCCCGGATACCCCGGTTTTCCGGGGCATGGTCAAGAAGGTGCCGCACCTGTTGGAAGTGGTGGAGTAACTATGAACCTGAGCGATTTGCGTCCCCCCGCCGGACAGAAGCACGCGCCCAAGCGCATCGGCCGCGGCATGGGCTCCGGACACGGCAAGACTTCGGCCCGCGGCCATAAAGGCCAGCACGCCGGCACCGGCTTCAGCCAGAAGCGCGGTTTCGAGGGCGGCCAGATGCCGCTGCACCGGCGGCTGCCGAAACGCGGTTTTACGAATATTTTCAAGAAGGAGTACGCGATCGTCAACCTCGGCCGGCTGGAGAAGCTCGAGGGCGACAGCTTCAATGCCGACCGGCTGATGGAGCTGGGAGTCATCCGCAAGCTCGGCGATGGCCTCAAAGTTCTCGGGACCGGCCAGTTGACCCGGAAGATCACGGTCGAGGCGCACCAGTTTTCGAAGTCGGCGGTGGAGAAGATTCAGCAGGCCGGGGGCGCCGCGAAGGTCGTCGGCGGCGCGCAACCGCAGCAGTAGCAGAGCCGCGGCCGGAAGGCGCGGTACGATTAAGGTAACCATGAAGTTTTTTGAAGCATTCGCGAACATGTTTCGCGTTCCGGACCTCCGCAAGCGGCTCTTGTTCACGCTGGGGCTGCTCGCGGTGTATCGTCTGGGCAGCCAGATCCCGACCCCCGGCATCAACCTGCAGCGTTGGGCAGATTTCTTCTCGTCGCAGCAGGGTTCGATCTTCGGCTTTTTCGATCTGTTCGCCGGCGGCAACATCCGCCGGCTGACGATCTTCGCGCTGGGCATCATGCCGTATATTACGGCGTCGATCATCCTGCAGTTGATGACGGTCGTGGTGCCGACGCTCGAGAAGCTGCAGAAGGAGGGCGAACTCGGGCGGCGCAAGATCACGCAGTGGACCCGCTACCTGACCATCATTCTGTCGGTGATCCAGTCGTTCGGCATTGCCCAGGGTCTGCAATCGATGCAGCAGGGCATCGTGATCAACCCGGGCTGGGGCTTCGTTTTCCTGACTATCCTTTCACTGACCACGGGCTCGGCGTTCATCATGTGGCTGGGCGAGCAGATTTCCGAACGCGGCGTGGGCAATGGTATGTCGCTGATCATTTTTGCCGGCATCGTGGTCGGCCTGCCGCGGGCGATTGAGAGCCTGTACCGCAACGTGTTCGTGACGCACGAGTGGGGCGCGTTGACGCTGATCGCGCTGATCGCGATGATGATCGCGGTGGTGGCGTTCATCGTACTGGTAGAGCGCGGCGAGCGCCGCATTCCGGTGCAATACGCCAAGCGCGTGGTGGGCCGTCGCGTGATGGGCGGCCAGTCAACGCACATGCCGCTCAAGGTCAACGCCGGCGGCGTGATCCCGCCGATCTTCGCCTCCTCGATCCTGGCGTTTCCGCGCCAGTTGATGCTGATGAGCTGGGTGAAGAACAACAACATTCTTTCGCACATGCTGGGTGCCATCGCGCCGGGCGAGCCGATCTATTACCTGCTGTTCGTGGTCGGCATCATTTTCTTCTGCTTCTTCTACGTGTCGATCATCTTCAACCCCAACGAAGCGGCCGATAACATGCGCAAGTATGGCGGGTTCATTCCGGGCATCCGGCCGGGCCGCAACACCGCCGATTACATGAACAACATCCTGACCAAGATCACGGTGGTTGGCGGGTTGTACCTGGCGCTGCTGTGCGTGATCCCGGACCTCATGATCACCGGTATTCACCTGCAGCACCTGCCGCTGTTGGGCAACTGGTTCGACCGGGTCGCGCCACGTCAGTTACTGGAAGGGTTGAATGTCAACTTCTACTTCGGCGGAACCTCGCTGCTGATCGTGGTCGGCGTGGCCATGGACACGATCAACCAGATCGAGGCGCAACTGATCATGCGCCACTACGAAGGTTTCACTCCGCGCTCCGGCCGCATCCGGGGCCGGCGGAGCAGCTTCTAAGGTGAGCATGTTTTTTGACGCAGAGACGCGGAGACGCGGAGGCCACTTTTTGTTGTTTTCTCTGCGTCTCTGTGTCTCTGTGTCAAGGTGTTGGTTTTGAAGGCGATCGTGCTGTTTGGTTCTCCCGGTTCCGGCAAAGGCACTCAGGCGAAGGTTCTGACGCGGTGCCTCAAGGTGCCGCATATCTCGACCGGGGATATGCTGCGGGAGCACATCCGGCAGGGTGACCGGTTAGGCTCGGCGGTAGCGGCCCGGATGCAGTCGGGCGCGCTGGTGTCCGATGAAGTGGTGGAAGCGCTGGTCGAGGAACGGCTGGCTATGCCGGACGCCGCCGGAGGGTTCGTGCTGGATGGGTATCCGCGCACGCTGGCGCAGGCCGACCACCTGGGCCGGTTGCTCGACGGCCGTGGGATTCGCGAGATGGTAATCTATCTCGCCGTTGATTATAATGTAGTTATTGCGCGTCTGACGGGCCGCCGGCAGTGTCCGCGCTGCGGCACGCTGTATAACATCGTCTCCAAGCCGCCGCGCGACGATATGCGGTGCGATCTGGACGGCGAAAAGCTGGTGATCCGGGACGACGACCGCGAGCCGGTGATCCGCGAGCGCCTGGAGGCTTACGAGCGGCAGACCCGTCCCGTGCTGGAGCATTTACGGCTCGCCGGCCGGCGGGTGGTCGAGGTGGATGCGAGCAACGATCCGCCGGATGCGGTATCGCGGAAGATTTGCCAGGCGTTGGAGTGCGATGATCGTTCGGAAAACTGCCGCTGAACTCGAAAAGATGCGGCGCAGCGGGCTGCTGGTCTGGCAGATTCTGCAGAAGCTGAAGGAAATCGCCGTCGAGGGGGCCACGACGTGGGACCTCGAAGTGGCCGCGGAAAAGATGATGTCAGAAGCCGGCGCGCGTCCGGCTTTCAAGGGCTATTATGTGCCGGCCGCCGGCGAGCAGTACAAGTTCGTGTTGTGCACTTCGGTGAACAGCGAGATCGTCCACGGCATGCCGAATCCCCGGCGCGTGCTGAAAAGCGGCGATATCGTTTCGATCGATACCGGGGTGAAGCTGGATGGGTATTACGGCGACTCGGCGATCACGGTCCCGGTCGGAGAGATTAGCGAGCAGACGAAGAAGCTGCTGGCTGTGACGCAGGAATCGCTCGAACTGGCGATCGACAGGGTGCGCAGCGGCAACCGGCTGTTCGATGTTTGCGGCACGGTCGAGCAGCATGTGAAGGCGAACGGTTTTTCGGTTGTGCGGGAGTATGTGGGTCACGGCATCGGCACGCAGCTCCATGAGGAGCCCCAGGTTCCGAACTATGTGGACCGGAAGCATGAGAACCCGCGCCTCAAGCCGGGAATGGTATTGGCGATCGAGCCCATGGTGAACGCCGGCCGGCCGGAAGCCGTGGTTCTGAAGGACAAGTGGACCGCGGTAACCAAGGACGGGTCGAACTCGGCCCACTTCGAGCACTGCATCGCGGTTACGGAGAACGGCCCGTGGGTGCTGACGAGACCGTAACCGGGGCCGGGGACCGGGGGGCAGGGATCAGGGTTTCGGCTGTCGTGCTGAAAGAGCGGCCGGCGTTGGTTTTTGAAGTGGTGGTTTTGGACTCGCAGCAGAAGGTTTTAGCCCATTTGGTGGGCAACGCGGAAAGGAATTTTGTAAGGCTGGTTCCGGGCGATCGGGTAGAGCTCGAGTTGAGTCCCCATGATCCGGGCCGGGGAAAGATCTTGAGGAAAGTGAATTAGCCGCCGGTGAACGCAGATCGACGCCGATCGGCAAGTTTTTATCGGCGTTTATCTGCGTTCATCAGCGGCTGAAATTGGTTTTCGAACATGAAAGTTCGCGCTAGCGTCAAGAAAATTTGCGACAAGTGCAAGGTGATCCACCGCGAGGGCGTGGTGCGGGTCATCTGCGTCAATCCGAAACATAAACAGAGGCAGGGTTAAAGCTATGGCACGTATTGCCGGTGTGGATCTGCCGCCCGCCAAGCGAGCTGAGATCGGGCTGACTTACATTTACGGCATCGGCCGTACCCGATCCAAGTCGCTGCTGCACCGGGCCGGCATCGATTTCGACAAGAAGATCCGCGACCTCACCGAAGACGAGGTCAACCGCGTGCGCCAGATCCTCGAAGAGGAAGGCGCCGTGGAAGGCGATCTCCGCAAGGAGATCTCGATGAACATCAAGCGCCATATCGAGATGGGATCGTATCGCGGCCTGCGGCATCGCCGCTCGCTGCCGGTGCGCGGCCAGCGGACGCACACCAATGCGCGCACGCGCAAGGGTCCGCGGCGCGGCACGGTGGCGAACAAGAAGAAGGCTACGGCCAAAACATAATTTTGTAGGGGCCGGGCATGCCCGGCCCGTAGGTGAGGCATGGCGAAAGCACCAGCGAAAACCACCAAGAAGAAGAGTTTCAAGAAGAAGGAAAAACGCGTCGTTCATAACGGCGTCGTGCACATCCAGGCCACCTTCAATAACACCATCGTGACCATCTCGGACCAGGAGGGCAACACCCTCGCATGGTCGAGCGCCGGCTCGCTGGGTTTCCGCGGTTCGCGCAAGGGCACGCCCTTCGCCGCGCAACAGGCGGCGCTGACGGCCGCCAACAAGGCGAGCGAGACGGGCCTGCGATCGGTGGAAGTCCGGATCAGCGGACCGGGCTCGGGCCGGGAATCGGCGGTGCGCGCCCTCTCGACCGCCGGGATCGATGTGCGCGCCATCAAGGACGTCACGCCGATTCCGCACAACGGGTGCCGTCCGCCGAAGAAGCGGCGCGTTTGAGTTTTGTGAAGCAAGCGGGAAGAAGGCCGGCCATGGCTGTAAACCGCACCTGAAGTAGAAAGGTAAGGAGAGAAGAACTTGGCAAGATACATCGGCCCCGTTTGCCGGCAGTGCCGGCGCGAGGGCATGAAACTGTTCCTCAAAGGCGAGCGCTGCCATAGCGAGAAGTGCGCCATCGAGCGGCGCAATTTCGTTCCCGGCCAGCATGGCAAGGACCGCAAGGCGAAGATCGTCGGCTACGGCCTCCAACTCCGCGAAAAGCAGAAGGTGCGCCGCGTGTACGGCGTGCTGGAGCGCCAGTTCCGCACGGGCTACGAGAAGGCCGCCTTGCAGAAGGGCATCACCGGCGAGAACCTGATGTCCGCTCTGGAGCGCCGTCTCGATAGCGTCATTTACCGCATGGGCTTCGGGACCAGCCGCGCGCAAGCCCGCCAGGTGGTGCGCCACGGCCACATCGAGGTCAACGGCCGCAAGTGCAACATTCCCTCGGCGCTGGTCAAGGTCGGCGACGTGGTGAAGGTGCGCGAGACCAGCAAGAATAATCCCACTATCCTCGCCGCGCGTGACGCCACCGCGCACGCTCCGGCTCCCAATTGGATCGATGTGGACCGCGACGGTCTGACGGGCCGCATCACCGCCCTGCCGCAGCGCAGCGAGCTGGTGCAAATTCAGATGAATGAACAGCTGATCGTGGAGCTGTATTCGAAATAAGGAAGACAGGAGGCAGGAGACAGGAGTCAGGAGCGCACATCCGCCTTCTGGCTCCTGACTCCCGCCTCCTGAATTCCAGAAAGGTTTTCTATGTTTAAAGGCTTCCAAAAACCCAAGCGCCTGGTCGCCAATACCGAAACGCTCAATGAGCGCTTCGGCGAGTTTACCGCCCAGCCGTTCCAGCGCGGCTTCGGCACCACCATCGGCAACAGCCTGCGCCGTGTGCTGCTCAGCTCGATCGAGGGAGCGGCCATCACTGCCGTCCGTATCGAGGGCGTCGAGCACGAATTCAGCCCCATTCCCGGCGTGGTCGAAGACGCCACCGATATCATCCTCAACCTGAAGCAGATTCCCTTCAAGATCATGGGCGAAGGGGTCAAAACCGTGCGTCTCACGGTCGATCATCCCGGCGACGTTCGCAGCGGACAGATCGAAACCGACGCGGATGTCGAAGTGCTCGACCGCGACGTGCACGTCGCGACCGTCAGCGAAGGCGGACGCCTGCACATCGAGATGCGGCTCAAGAGCGGCCGCGGCTACGTGAGCGCGGATAAGAACTTCGACGAGGATCTGGCCCTCGGCTACATCCCGATCGATTCCGTCCACTCCCCTGTGCGGAAGGTCAACTTTGCCGTCGAGGCTGCCCGCCTGGGCCAGATGACCGACTACGATAAGCTCACGCTGCAGGTGTGGACGAACGGCGCCGTGTCCCCGCAGGACGCCATCGGCTACGCAGCGAAGCTCCTCAAGGACCACATGTCGATCTTCATCAACTTCGAGGAGGTGCCGGAGCAGGCCGAAGAGGTCAGCGAGCGCGGCCTCGATAAGATGAACGAGATCCTCAACCGCTCCGTCGAAGAGCTCGAGCTCAGCGTCCGCTCCTATAACTGTTTGAAGAACGCCAATATCCAGACCATCGGCGAACTCGTGCAGAAGAGCGAGGCCGAGATGCTGCGGACCAAGAACTTCGGCCGCAAGTCGCTGAACGAAATCAAGGAAATTCTGGCCAACATGGGCCTTTCGCTCGGGATGCGCATCGACGCCCACGGGCGGCTGGTCGCTCCGCCACAGCAGCCTGGCGGCATCACCGACTACGGCGCCGAAGAAGAACAGCAGGAGTCGATCGAAGGCTAGCCATGAGACACAGAGTTGCCGGATTCAAACTGAAGCGGCCGGTGGACAGCCGCAACGCGCTGCTGCGGAACCTATGCACCAGCGTCATCGAGCAGGAGCGCGTGATCACGACCGTGCCGAAGGCCAAGGCCGTCCGTCCGCTGGTCGAAAAGATGATCACGCTCGCCAAGCAGGATACGCTGCATTCGCGCCGCCAGGCGGCCGCCGTGCTGCGCACGCCCGCCTCGGTGAAGAAGCTCTTCGACACGCTGGGCACCCGTTTCGGCCAGCGCAACGGAGGCTACACCCGCATCACCCGCCTGGGCCCGCGCAAGGGCGACGGCGCCGAGCAGGCCATGCTCGAACTGGTCGGCTCCGAGCTGGTCAAGCGCGCCGCCGAACGCGCCAAGCGCCGCGAAGAGCGCCTGAAGGCGCAGCAGGAAGGGCGCGAGCCGGGAGAAGAGAGTACCGAGGAATAACGTTTAACCGCAGAGGCGCGAAGAGCGCAGAGACTTCGCAGAGGAAGACCTGATATCTTCTCTGCGTGACCTCTGCGCTCTCTGTGTCTCTGCGGTTGGTTGGTCTGTAACTCCTACCCCATAAACTCGATCCCCTGCGCGAGCGGCAACTGGCTCGACCAGTTGATCGTATTTGTTTGCCGCCGCATGTAAGCCTTCCATGCGTCGCTGCCCGATTCCCTCCCGCCGCCGGTTTCCTTCTCTCCGCCGAATGCGCCGCCGATCTCCGCTCCGCTGGTTCCGATATTGACGTTCGCGATTCCGCAGTCGCTGCCGCGGTGGCTCAGGAAAGTCTCCGCGGAGATCAGGCTGCTGGTGAACATCGCGGAAGATAGCCCCTGCGGCACATCGTTGTGCCAGTGGATGGCCTGATCGAGACCATCGAACTCGATCAGGTAGAGAATCGGCGCGAAGATCTCCTCCTTCAGGATCGGCATACCGGGGCGCGCGCGCACCAGCGTAGGCTGCACGAAGTTCCCCATTACGCGTTCGCCGCCATAGAGGATCTCGCCGCCCTGCTCGCGGATGCGCCGGACGCCGTCGAGCATATCGTTCACCGCGCGCCGGTTCACGAGCGGTCCCATCAGCGTGCCTTCCGCCAGCGGATCCCCGATCTTGACCTGCCGGTAGGCATCGGCAAGCGCCTGGGTGATGCGGCCCGCGATCCCGCGCTGCAGGAACAGCCGCCGCGTCGTGGTGCATCGTTGCCCCGCCGTGCCCACTGCGCCGAACAGCACCGCGCGCAGCACCAGGTCGGGATTGGCGTCGTCCATGACGATGATTCCGTTGTTGCCGCCCAGCTCCAGGATGCTTCTCCCCAGGCGCCGCGCGATCGTTTCGGAGACGTGCCGGCCGACCTCAGTCGATCCCGTGAAGCTGATCAACGGAATCCGCCCGTCGTTGATCATGGTCTCGCCGATCGGATTGCTCGGTCCGATCACCAGGTTGAAAACGCCCTTCAGGCCGTGGCGGTCAAGCACGCGATTGCAGATCTTCTGCACGGCGATGGCGCATAGCGGCGTGTCCGAGGACGGCCGCCACAGCACGCAGTCGCCGCACACGGCCGCGATCATGGCGTTCCAGGACCACACCGCCACCGGGAAATTGAAGGCGCTGATGACGCCCACGATTCCCAGGGGGTGCCACTGCTCGTACATGCGGTGGCCGGGACGCTCGCTGTGCATCGTCAGGCCATAGAGTTGGCGGGAGAGCCCCACCGCGAAATCGGCGATGTCGATCATCTCCTGCACTTCGCCCATTCCCTCGGCCAGGATCTTGCCCATCTCGAGCGACACCAGCGCGCCGAGGCTGGCCTTATGCGCGCGCAGTTCATCGGCGATCTCGCGCACGATCTCGCCGCGCTTCGGCGCCGGCATCATGCGCCAATCCGGGAATGCCTCGCTGGCGCGGGAGACGACGCACTCGTAGTCCGCCGGCCCCGCCGTTTTCACTTTGGCCAGCGGCTCTTCGGTCGCCGGGTTATAAGAAGTGAGCTCAGGCCCCGAAGGCTCCGGCAGCCATTCGCCGTAACAGGCGCCGGAGTTCACGGGCTCGATGTGCAGTCGTTCGAGAATATCGGGGATGTTTTGCGTGGCGATCGGCACGCTTCCATTTTAGGCCAGCGCGCCCCGAATGGCGCCCGCTACGCGCGGAGAAAGGCGGAGAAAGTATGCGCGTCCGGCGCCTGCGCGGTCGGCATGGACCGGCGCGGCCTCCGAGATACGCCGCGTTCAAACCGCGACTGTTTCCCGCGCCGGTTCCTCCACCGTCAGCGCGCAGGCCGGCTGCGTGCGCGGCAGAAATTGTGCCAGCGCGCACTCGTACCGCCTGCCATCCGATTCGAATTCCGCCAGATACGCCTCGCCCGCTGGTACCGCGCACACCCGGTGGACTCTCCAGCGGGCGATCGCGGCGCCTGGCTTGACGCGCACCGTTTCCCCGGTTGCACCGTCACGGGCCGGCAAGTTTCGAATAACCGTTCGTTCCACCGTTATCGTCCCCGCGTCGCGCTTCCGACAGCGACACTCACCCCTATGCCTCGGTTGCCGGGTTGGATACCGGCTTGGATGCTGTCTACCTTATCGCGGGCACAGGGTTGGCCAGTAGTCTATCTTTCGGCCACTATGGGACTTTGTGCCGGGGCCTGGTACTGGGGCCGCCGGCGCGCGCGGGACCGCCAAAGTACCTAAAGCTGATCCTCGTATTGCTCGAACGCCACCCGGACGAGCTGGCCGCGGGTGCGCACCCCGGTCTTCTGAAACAGCCGCTGCAGAATCGCCTTCACATAGCTTTCGGAAATCTGCAGCCGCCAGGCGATTTCCTTATTCGAAAGTCCCTCGACCACGTGCCGGAGCACGCGCCGCTGGCGGTCGTTGAAGATCGGCGGTCCGGCGCGGCCGGCTTCGTCTTCCGGCTCGCCGGAGAGCGAGGAATCCATCCACGTTCCGCCCGCGGCGACGGTTTCGATCGCGCGGGCCAGTTCGTCAAGCCCCGCCTGCTTCAGGAAAATGCCGCCCACGCCCTGGCGCATCAGGCGCCGGGCTTCATTGTCGCTGATCCACGCGGTGACCACCAGCACGCGGCCTTCGAAACCCCGCTCGCGCGCGGCCGGGAGAAACTGCGAGGCGCGCTCGCTCCCCAGGTCGTGATCCAGCAGCACCAGATCGAATGAGTCCTGCCCCAGACAAGCCACCGCGTCCCGTATGCTCCCGCAATGCGCGATTTCCAGGTTCTCCCTCGCGCTGAGCACGGTCGAAACGCTTTCGCGGAACAGGGTGTGGTCGTCCACCAGAAGCACCCGCATCGGTTTTTTTCTTGTTTCGGTCATCCGCCCTCGGCCGCGTTTTCCGCTGGCCATAACTCCACCACAAAACAGCTACCCTGCGGCTGCGGCTCGTACCGCAGTCCGCCGCCATGCGCCCGCAGAATGGCGCGCGAAATGTACAAACCCAGTCCGGCGGATTGCGCCCCGGGCTGAAACGGCTGGAACAGCGACTCGGGATGGGCCACTCCCGGGCCGGTATCGCTCACCCGCACGAGAACCAGATCGCTTTCCACGCCGGCGGAAAACCGCACCTCGCGCCGGTCGCCGCTGCCCGTTTCGAGCGCCTGCTGGCTGTTGCGCGCCAGGTTGATAAAGACTTGCAGCAGGCTATGATGGTCCGCCTGTACGAGAGGCAGTCCCGCCGGCACATCCCAGCGCAGCTCGACGCCCGCTTCGCGCAGGCCCGGTTCCATCACGATCCGCGCCTCATCGAGAACCGTGTCGAGGTCCGCCACTGCCCGTTCGCGATTCGATGCCACTCGCAGTCCCGAGGCCGCAATCTTCTCGAGCCCGCGGATGAGCGACCCGAGCGCCAGGTACCGCTCGCTCTGGCCGAGCTCGCCCGCGCCGTTCTCCGCCAGGGCCGCATGTGCCGAAGCCGCGGCCGCGGCGAGATTGCGCAGTTCGTGGGACATCGCTCCGATCAGCACGCGCGAAGTCGCCATCATCGAGTCGAGGCCCGCTCCTTCGCGGTCGCGGAGGTTCTCCGAGGCGTCCCACACCACCGCGGCCAGCCCCGGTCCCGACGAAGTTTGGTACGTCGAAAGCCAGACGTGCGCCAGGAACACTTCGCCGCTGCGCCGCTGCCCCTTGCACTCCACGCTGGTGCGCATGTTGCCTCCACCGCGCTGGCTGTGCAGAAGGCGCTTGAGGATCGGCAGATAGGCGCCAATCGCCACGCCCTGAAGCAGTTCATCGTCGAAGCCCAGCAGGCTGCGCGCCGACTGATTGGCGAGCTGCACCCTTCCCGCCGGATCCAGAGTGAGAATGGCGAGCGGGCTGGTCTCGATCAGCACGCGCACCTGCCGCTCGTTCTCCTCCCGCTCCGCCAGGTGCAGGGCCAGCAGCCGCCGGCGCTGGTTCAGCTCCGCCACGAAAAAGCCGGTCATCGCGAAGCCGGCCGTCACCACGAAAAACCGTCCGTCGGCGCCCGCCACCCAGTGGACCGGATTGAGCAGGTAGAGCATCCGGGCCACGGAACCGTCCACTTGCTGCAAGGGATCGAACGATTCGCGGAGGTAGGCGCAGAGCACCGCCAGCCCCACGATCTGCCAGGGCCGCAGCGCTGCCGCGCAGAGCAGAAGCGGGATCAGGTAAAGGAACCCGATGGAAATATCTGGCAGCAGCGAGTCGGCCCAGGCGATTGCCAGCACCATGGCCAAAGCCACCGCCGAAACGGCGCGCCGGTGTGCCTCTGCCGCCGACAGCAGTTGATCGAGACGGTTCATTCGTGCGCTGCGCTCACCCCGTCCAATGCCCAGTGTGGGCCGTCATTGGTACCATGATAGCGCGCGCAGCGCCGCCGGCATCGCTGCCTGCCTGGTCCCGGTTAGCTGAACAGGCCCGCCAGCGCCGATTTTGCCAGCACGTAGACCGCCCATGGCGCCACCACGGCCGTGAACGCCCCTCCGCTGCTCAATCTTTTTCCGGCCGCGGCCTTCAGCCCGATGGCCACGAGCGCGATCATCCAGAACGTGAAGAGATCCATCGAGGTCGCCAGGCTGTAGAGGAATTTCGAGGTCGTCTGCGGGTCGAGGTAGGCCCCGATATTGAACATCAGCGGGTTGTTCACGTTGAAGTCCTCCGGCTTCTTGAGGAACATCACCACGCATCCGAGGATCGCGTAGAGAATCCCGGGCAGCCCGCTGTAGACCACCACAGCGTAGACCTGCTTAAAGCGCAGGCCGGCCGACATCATGGCCGTCATGCCGAGCAGCACGGCCGCCATGATCGCGTACATCACCGGGATGATTACGACCATCGCGTACCCCATGAAGGCGCCGATTTTGGCGCCCATGGCGATGCCTTGCGCCTTTTGTTCGGGCGTCATCTGGGCCGCCCGGGAGCTGTTCTCCATCCCCTGCCGGGCAATATTCTCCCACCCGATGTGCTGCCCCATCAGGAAGGTGAAGCCAATGGTAAAGGCGATAATCACCAGCAGCGGTACGAGAAACGTGGGCCGCCGGCCGATGTCCTGAAAGGTCTTGCCCGGTTCGAAGAAAACGCCGGTAATCCTGGCGAATGCGCCCATTCCTTGTTCGGTGGGCTCCGGCGGCGGCGCGCTTTCGGGTGTCATATCAGGCAGATTGTACTCCTTCGGGGTTGCATTGTCAGTCGTCAAGACCGGATACGCACGATCCTCTATGATGGTTCAATGAATTCACGCCTGGCCCTGGCCGCCTGCCTGCTTGCCGCGGCCGGGTGCGGGCCGGCGCCCTCCGGCCGCGGCAAGGCGCTCCTGGGCGCGCTGCTGCTCGATGGCTCCGGAGGGCCGCCGCTTAGCAATTCGATTATCATCGTGGAGGGCGATCGCATCCGCGCTGCCGGCGCGCGCTCCGCGCTGCCGGTGGCGGAGGACGCCGATCGGGTGGATGGCTCGGGGAAGGTGATCGTCCCCGCACTGATCGATGTGTGCGATCGGCCGGAGCCGCCGGCGCTGGTGCGGGCCGTATCGCCCGATGAGGCGCGCCGCGCGATCGAAGCCCTCGCGGTGCGCAAGCTGGCGGTGGCGTATCTGGCGGAGAGCTCGCCCGAAACGGCCGAGGCCGCGCTCGAAGCCGCGCGCTCGGCGGGCATCCCGGTGCTGGCTTTCGCCGCGACCCAATCTGCTGTGCGTTTCCTGGTAGACCGCGGCGCTTCCGGGCTCATCGGCATGATTCGCGATACCGAGGATCTCGATCCGGCGCTGGTCGCGCGGCTGCGCGATTTACGCATTGTGGTCGCGCCCGCGCTGGCCGCGAGCGGCGGCTCGCTGGCAATCGCCCAGCGCAATACGATGCGTCTCTACCGCGCGGGCGTCCCCATTGCGGCGGCGTCGGAAGGCGCGGGCCTACCACGCGAACTGGAGCTGCTCGCCGCCGCCGGCATTCCCGCGCTCGATGTGCTGGTGGCGGCAACGCGCAACGGAGCGCTGGCGCTGCACGATGCGGACCGCGGCACGATCGAGGCAGGGAAGCGCGCGGATCTGCTGGTCCTCAGCGCCAATCCCGGCGCCGACATCGCGAATCTTCTGAAGGTCTCGATGCGGATGACGGGCGGGGAGTGGCGGTGAGCTGCTGTGGCGCGATCGGTACCGTGCCGCCGCCGCGTTCCGTGGCGCTGCCGGGAGTGCCGCAATTGAGGAACAACGAGCTGCCCGCGGGCAGCGGATCGGGCATCCGCACGTTCACCTGGTAAATACCGATCATTCCGGGCGCGAGCCCCGCGAACGGCACATCGAGCGGCGGCCCGCCGCCATATCCAATGCGGCACTCGAACGGATCGGCCAGAGGAAATAGCTGATCTACGGGAGCCGGCACTCCGGTCGTCATCGGAGGGGTCACTGCGCCGAGCCCGACCGCATACGCGACGATCACCTCGCCCGGCCGCGCCGGCGATTGCGCCGTTACCAGCCCGCTGAAGTCCTGATGCACCAGCACGAGGTTGCCGGGCGAGTTGAGAAAGTACGGGTCGCGCGAGACCACCGGGACCTGGATCGCCGGGCAGCCCGCGAATGGCGAAGTCTGCGGGAGTGATACGGTCACCGTCGGTCCCGGCGCGAGTTCGAACGGCGCCTGGAACCAGATCTCGTCCGGCGAAACGCTGAGCAGCGGCAGCGGCGCGCCATTTATGAGGAGCTGGACGCCGCCGAGTTGCTTGGGCAGCGGCGTAGCGCCAACGGCGCTGGCGGCAGCGAGCCCGGACCCGCGCAAGGGCAAGATCGAGCCGGGGATGAGCGAGACAAAGCCGGGATAACAGATCGGCGTGGCGGGGATGAGATCGGTAACGGCGCCGGTCGCGACATCGATGGAGACGAGCCGGTTGTCACCGGTTGCCGCGATAGCGGTCTGCCCGTTGCCGGCGAGGATGGCTTCGGTGACGCCCCCAGGAAAGGTTGTCAACTGGTGTTGACCGGTGGCGTCCGGATGAACGGTCCACGCCTCGGTGGCGTGTCCGGGTTGCGGCGGCGCCAGGTACAGCACGCTGGAACCGTCATCGCCGATCGAGGCGTCGAACAGCGGTACCGCCCAATAGGTCGAGGGCGTGCTGGCCAGCAGCAGATCGCGGCCGCTCGCAATCTCGAACGCGCGCAGCTCCGTCTTCTCGCCAGTGAACGCCTCGTAAACTACCCACGCCAGGGCGTCGTTGATGATGGCCCATTTCGCCGGCTCGGCCGTGTGCAGCACCGTTGCAGATTGCGAAGACCACAGCGTCAGCGTCCCCGTCTGCCGGTTGAGGAGCAGCGCGGCGCCGCTGCCGGTGACGGACTGGCGGCCGGAAGCCGGCGGCAGCGGCAACGTGGCGGTTGCACCGCTCTGCAGGTCGTGCAGTTGAATGATATCCGGCTGTGCCGGAATGGGGCAGCAAGTGGTCAGATAATTCAACACGAAGCGGCCGTTTCGGCTGATCTGAGCTTCGCCGGGCAGTGTCTGCGGGGGTTGAGAGCCCACAGTCAGGTAGGAGGTGGCGGTGGAGGGATACTGGATGCAGGCGCTGCCTCCGCCGCAGTTGTTGTAAAGCGTGTACGAGAAAATGGCGCCATCACCGCTCACCTGCGGATTGCCATCCGCATAGGAATGGAAGGGCAGGTCCTCGATAGCCGGCGGCGGAGGAGTGGTCAGCCGCTCGATCGCGCCGTTTGCGACGCGGTAGATCGCATTGGTCGGCGGGAGCTTTTGAGGGATCTCCGCAATCAGCCGGAGATTGGTCGCAAAATAGACCTGCGCCCCGTCCTCCGTCGACGCCAGGTTGAAGAATTGTGCCGGCAATGTGCCAGTGGCAAGCGCCAGCAGCAAAATAGAATTCCCCAGGGCTCGTCCCATAGTTCAATCCTAAGACCCGCCGAGCGCCATTTCCCTTACAGCGCTGTGCTACCGTCTAATTTCATGTCCCTCGAATGGTCCCCCGAGTCGTGGCGCGCGCTGCCGGCGCTGCAGCAGCCGGACTATCCGGATGGCGCCGCGCTCGAGCGCGTGCTCTGCGAACTGCGCCAGCTTCCCCCGCTGGTCACCAGTTGGGAGATTCTCGAGTTGCGGCGGCAGCTTGCGGAGGCGGCGGCGGGCCAGCGGTTTGTGCTGCAGGGCGGGGATTGCGCCGAGCGGCTGGCCGATTGCCGGCCCTCGCGCATCACGAACACGCTCAAGATTCTGGTGCAGATGAGCCTGGTGCTGGTGGTGGGCGCGGCGCGGCCGGTGATCCGCATCGGCCGCTTCGCCGGCCAGTATGCCAAGCCGCGGTCGGCCGGCGAGGAGACGCGCGGCGACGTGACGCTGCCCTCTTACCGCGGCGCCATCATCAACCGCCCCGAATTCACCGCCGAGGCCCGTACGCCCGACCCCCAACTCCTGCTGCGCGGCTACGAGCGGGCCGCGCTCACGTTGAATTTCATCCGCGCGCTGGTCAAAGGCGGCTTCGCCGATCTGCACCACCCCGAATACTTCGATCTCGACTGGGCCAACCATTCGCCCATGGCCGATGAATACCACGCCATGGCGCGCACGGTTTCGGACTCGCTGCGCTTCATGGAAGCCGTGCTCGGAGTGCGGGCCGGCGAGAGCGACCGCATCGACTTCTTCACTTCGCACGAGGCGCTGCACCTCGGCTACGAATCGGCGCAGACGCGCCGCGTGCCCCGCCGTCCCGGTTTCTTCAACCTGACCACGCACTTTCCGTGGGTCGGACTGCGCACCAACGATCCGGCGGGTGCGCACGTGGAGTTCTTGCGCGGTGTCGAAAACCCGATCGGGATCAAGGTCGGGAGCGGCACGACTCGCGAGCAGGTGGCGCGGTGGTTCGACATTCTCGACCCGCAGCGCGCGCCCGGCCGCCTGACGCTCATCCACCGGTTCGGTGTGCGCCGCATCGCGGACGAGCTGCCCCGCCTGATCGAAGCGGTCCGGGCCGAAGGCGGCAACGTTTTGTGGATCTGCGATCCGATGCACGGCAACACGCAGACCACTTCCACCGGTGTCAAGACCCGCAGTTTTGAGGATATCCGCTCGGAAGTCGAGCAGGCTTTCGATATCCACCGCGCCGCGGGGCACAAGCTGGGTGGCGTGCACATCGAGCTGACCGGCGAAAATGTCACCGAGTGCATCGGCGGCGCGCGGGGCCAGAGCGAGGAAGACCTGGCGCGCGCGTATGAATCGGAAGTCGATCCGCGGCTGAATTACGAGCAGTCCCTGGAGCTGGCGTTCCTGATTGCGAGGAAGATGAAGGCCGGATAGGGCTAACCGCCGAGACGCCGAGACGCCGAGGTAGGCGCCGCCGCTTCCCGTCTGATTCCACCGCCAGCCCTTGCGGCCGTGGCGTTCCTCTGCATCCTGGCGGCCAGGAACCCGGCGCGATTTCGCGGGAAATTGTGCGATCTCCGCGAAAATCCCCCTTGCCCGAGGTGCTATACTCTTGGCGCGGTTCTCCGCCGTTCTCTATGGATCTACTCACCCGAAGGGGGTGGACTCTTGCTCGATTTACTACTGGTTCGCGCCATTTTTGTACTCATTGTCGCCATTTCCACTTATGCGCTTCACCCGTTCGGCGCCAGTCCGATTGCGGCTGCAGGGGCCGGCCTGCTGCTGGGTATAGGCATCATATTTTTTGAAATCCGTCTGGAACAGGTCAGCCTGAAGCGTCTCATCGGCGCGGCCGTCGGCTCGGTCCTCGGGATCTTCGGGGCCTTCCTGATGTCGCTGGTGCTCGATCGCGCCGTCAAGGAGCAGCCGTTCCTGCAGATCGGCCTGCTGCTGCTGATGACGTACGTCGGCCTCATCGTCGGCGCGAAGAAGGGCGACATGCTGAATCTCGCGGCGCTGGGCGGCATCTTCGGGGGCGAAAAATCGTCGAAGAAGACGTTCAAGATCCTGGATACGAGCGTCATCATCGACGGCCGCATCGCCGATATCGCCGAAACCGGCTTCCTCGACGGCGTTCTGGTGATTCCGCAGTTCGTCCTGCGCGAGCTGCAGCTCGTCGCCGATTCGGCCGATTCCATGAAGCGCAACCGCGGCCGCCGCGGGCTCGACATTTTGCAGCGCATCCAGAAGATGGCGCACCTCAATGTGCAGATCGTCGAGGACGATTTCCCCCACGTCCGCGACGTCGACATGAAGCTGATCGAGCTGGCCAAGGTCTACGACTGCAAGGTCGTCACGAACGATTTCAACCTCAATAAAGTCGCGCAACTCCACGGCGTCGAGGTGCTGAACATCAACGAGCTGGCGAATTCGCTGAAGCCCATTGTCCTGCCGGGCGAGACCATGCGGGTGTTCATTCTCAAGGAGGGCAAGGAGTACGGCCAGGGCGTGGCCTACCTCGACGACGGCACCATGGTGGTGGTGGACAACGCCAAGAAGATGATCTCGAAGACCATCGACATCTCCGTCACCAGCGTGCTCCAGACGACCGCCGGCAAGATGATTTTCGGCAAGTACGATGAGCGGATGCACGCCGTGGCCGGGGCGGAAAAGCACGAGCGGCCGCCGCGCCGGAGTGAGCCGCAATCCGCTGCGCCGGTCTCCAGTGTCAGCGGGGAGAAAACCACGATAGAATCGTAGATCAATGCGTATCGCCGTCATATTGCCTGCCGCCGGCCTCGGGACCCGCATGGGGAAGGGCTCCGCGGAAAAGGCCGGCACCAGCCGCAAGCAGTTCATGCTGCTCGAGGGCTCGCCGATCCTGATCCACACGGTGCGCAAATTTGCCGCCTCGGACCGCGTGGCGGAAATCGTGGTCGCGGTGCGGCCGGAAGACCGCGACTGGGTGAGCGCCATTCTGGCGAGCGAATTCCCGTCCGGCAAGGTGCGGGTGGTGGAGGGCGGCGACAGCCGGCAGGAATCGGTCGAGAACGCGCTGGCTTCGCTGCGTCCCGATACCGATCTGGTGGCGGTGCACGATGCGGTGCGGCCGTTCATCGACCTGGAGACGATTCACAAGGTTTTCGACGAGGCGGCGCAATATGGCGCTGCGATCGTCGGCGTGCCCGCGATCGACACTGTCAAGCAGGTGAGCCGCGGCACGGAGCACGTGCGCGTCCGCGCCACGCTGCCGCGCGAGAAGCTGATCATGGCGCAGACGCCGCAGGTCTTCCGTTATGACCTGCTGGTCCACGCGTTTCAGGCGGCACGGGCCGATGGCTTCAGCGGCACCGATGAATCGAGCCTGGTGGAGCGGCTGGACGTCGAGGTGAGCGTCGTGCCCGGCAGCGACCGGAATATCAAGATCACCACGCCGGGCGATATGGAACTGGCCCACCTCTTCCTGCGCGAGCAGACCGCCCGGGAAGCCCGCTAGTGAGCGAAATCCGAACCGGTCTGGGCTGGGACGTGCACCGCACCACCGCTGGCCGGCCCCTCATTCTGGGCGGCGTGACCGTGTCCGCCGATTTCGGCCTGGAGGGCCACTCCGATGCCGACGTGCTGGCGCACGCCATCACCGACGCGCTGCTGGGCGCGGCCGCGTTGGGCGATATCGGCATGCATTTCCCCGATTCCGACCCGCGCTGGAAGGGCTGCGACAGCCTGGTTTTTCTGCGCCACGCGCGCAGCCTCGTCGAGGAGCGCGGCTGGCGGATCGTGAACGTCGATTCGACGGTGATTCTCGAGCGGCCCAAGCTGAAGGATTACCGTGCGGCGATCCGGGAGAAGCTGGCGGAAGCGCTGGGGCTGGAGCCGGATCGCGTTTCGGTCAAGTTCAAGACCGCGGAGAAAGTGGGGCCGGTCGGCGAGGGGCGGTCGGCGGAAGCGCAAGCAGTGGTGACCCTCGCCAAACCCGCGAAATCCTAGTGCTCGTGTTGCGAACCGCCGTCCGACGCTGATACGGCCTGCAACGCGGCGCGCTCGCAAGCCTGCTCCAACCGCTGGCGATAGCCCTGCAGCCACGCTTCGAATGCCGGGGATGCATGAGTGATTGCCTGGTCTTTCACGGGCGCTGTCGCCGCCTGGCCGCGAGAAACGTTCTGCTGCGCCTGGTTTCCGCCGATGATCCCCATGAAAGTCCTGAGCATATCGCGTTCTCCTGCGGCTCGGACATGGCACGCACGGGACCAAACGGTAATCCTTTGATTCAACGCTGGTTAGTCAGGATTTCGCAGATTCCGGAGCGGTGGAAAACCACCTGCCGCGGTGGATTTCGGCCGGTGCTCTCCGGGCTGGCTGCCCGTCGGGTATCCTAGAGACATCGCCAGGCTGGATCGCTCCGCCGGGAGGCCGCAATGTCCGAGGGAACGGCCGCAGAACCAATCCGCAACGCCGCGCTGCTGTGCCGCGCCGGGGTGCGGGCCGGAGCGCGGTTTCCGCTGTGTCCCGAACGGACCCGCATCGGCCGGGCCCCCGATAACGACGCCGTCATCGACGGTCCCGACGCCGGCACCGTTTCCCTGTATCATTGCGAGATCCTGCGCTCGGCGGAGGGCTTCCGCGTCCGCGATTGTAACAGCACCAACGGGACGTGGCTCGATGGCGAGCGCATCACGGACGCGCCGCTCGGCCCGGACGCGGTTCTGCGCCTCGGGCAGCAGGGTCCCGAGTTCGCACTGGTACTGAACGAAGCGGCGCCCGAACCCCTGGATCGCACGATCGAAATCGGCACGCTCGAAGTTCCGGCCGCGGCCGTCGCGGCGGCGCCATCCGGTTCCGATACCCACGAGGAAATGCTCTCGGCCGCCGTCGACCAGGCTCGCCGCATGCGCGCCCGAGGCCTTGCGGGCCAGACCATGACGATCATGCGGGACGTCCTCGAGCAGGCGCTGCGGCAGACGCGCCGCCGTCACCGCATCGTCGCCTGGGCGCTGCTCGGCGCGCTGGTGAGCGTCTCCGGCGCGGGGGCATGGCGGATCCTGGCCATGGATCGCGACAAGCGCGCCATCGACGCCCACTTGCGGGAGCTCGAAGCGGAGCTGCAGAAGGTGCACCAGGCATCCGAGCGGGAGCAGTTACTTTCCCGCCTCAACGGCTACCAGGAGCAGGCGGAAATGATCCAGCACAGCCTGCTGTACCGCATCGGGCCGCATCCCGAGGGCGATTTCGTCACCAGCGAGCTGCGCGCCGTGATGCAGGAATTCGGCGCGGAGACCTACAGCCTGCCGCCGGATTTTGTGGAGCGGGTGCATTACTACATCGATCAGGATTGCGGCCCGGAGCGCCCGAAGGTCGCGCGCGCGCTCGCCGATGAAGCGAGCCGCCTGAAGACGATCCGCCGCATTCTGGAGCAGGCGCGAATGCCGGCCGATCTCGCGTATATTCCGATTGTCGAGAGCGCGCTGGCCGAAGATGCCGAGAGCGGCGCCGGCGCGGTGGGCCCCTGGCAGATGACCGCGCCGACCGCGCGGGCTTACGGCTTGCGCGTCGACGGCGAGACGGACGAGCGCAAGGACCTGGTCAAGTCGACCGGCGCGAGCTGCCGGTATTTGAAGGATCTGATCCTCGATTTCGGCGCGGGCAGCTCGGTGATGCTGGCGCTGGCCGCTTATAACAGCGGCGCCGCGAAGGTGAAGCAGGCGGTCAGCCGCACCGTGCTCGACCCCATCCAGCAGCGCAACTTCTGGTACCTGTACCGGACGCGGGCCCTGCCAGCCGAGACCAGGGAATACGTCCCCAAGGTATTCGCGGCCATCTTGATCGGGCGCAATCCGCGGCACTTCGGGTTTTGAGGCGCCGGGATCGCGCGCGGCGCAAGGGCACGCATGCTCTCCGCCGGGGCGGCGCTCGTCAGCCGAGCAGTCCGGGTTGGCGATTCCTCAGTTCGCTTTCGGCAGGCACAGCCGGCGCGCCGCGCGGCGGGCCTTGAGGCGCTCGTTGGCTTTTTTCTGTTTCTCGGCCGAAACAACGGTCTGACATGCGTCGCAGCGCTTGCGGATCCGCGACCGGGTGACGAACTCCGCGCCGCACCGGCGGCATTTTTTCGACATCGTCTCCTCCAGCGGGAGGATGCCAGGCTTCTTGGGCAACAGATGGGAATAGTGGAAATCGCAATGATTCATGTCAGTAACCTTGCGTATTCGCCGTTTCGCGCCGGATTCCCCACGGGTACCGAGTGGAGTGCACGGGGAGACTCCGGGTACTTCCAATCCCGACAGGCCCGGCAGGGCACGCAGACCCGGCGGCGTATCGGGATTCTTGTTGCAGATCCAAAACCCCTGGATCACCACACAGTTCCTGCACGGCGGACGAGCGGATGCGGACGGCGGCGGGGCCGTTGCGAAGAACTGTCATGATCTTAACGTTGCCTTGCACGCGACGAACCGAACTCAAGCGGCATTCGGAGACGCCGGACGGTAGACGTCTTCGGCGTCCAGCAGTTCCCACCTCAGATGATTGATATAAAAGGTGAGGAGCGCCTCCGGATACTGCCCCCGGAAGGTGTCGGTCACGCGCGCTTCCCAGCCTTCCGTGAAGTAAGGCTTGGGATCCATATTCTTCTCGAAAAACCCGTTTTCGTGCGGAACGCCGAGCGAATCGAGGATCGCCGAAATCATATCCAGGTGCGAGACCAGGATACACTGCGCCAGGTCCTTGGCGAAGTCCTCATCGCCCGATTGGATGCGCTCCCAGAATCTGGGGACCGATTTGCGAAGGATCTCGGTATTCACCTTGTGGAGATGGGCCCTCACCTTGAACCCTTCGTAAATCTGAAAGGTTCGCAGCTTGCCAATCGATATGCTGCGGATGAGCTGCCCGAATGCCTCCTGTCCCAGACCCTGATACACGTCCGAAATCCGCATAAAGAGTAAGATTATCACGGTCCGGCGCTCTGCGGACGTGGGTGTCCGGATTTCCGGTCCCAGCCGCGGGCCCCCCAAACGCGGGGGCGGGCGGCGGCGCAGCGGCGGCTATCTCTCCGGCAGTTCCGTCACCGGCCCGTTCACGTCTTCGATGCGCAGCAGGAACCGCTTGCGTGCGTCGATCCGCGCCACAGGTGCGTCGAAACGCGCCGCCACCATCCGGTCCTCGGTGGCGTTGTGCGGGATTTTGTCCTTCGTGGCCAGCGGGCCATTGAATCTTTGCCCGAGCAGCGGCAAGCCTTCGAACAGCCGCGCCGTATCGGCGGCGGAAACCGTCGCGCCCTCGTACTGCTTGCCGTCCTTATCCTCCATGACCACGGTCACATTGCCGACCACGAAAGCCTCGTCGCCCGGGTTGTGCACCCGGAAATCGAGCACCGCGACGGAGCTGTTCTCGTCGAGCGGCGCCGTGCGGACCTTGACGATGCCGCCCGTGAGCCCGATCCGCTCGCCACGGTTGCTGTACAGAATGGCCGCCAGCAGGACGGCCACCGCGGCGACGCCCACCAGAAAGGCGGTCAGGGACGTTTTCGACATTTAGAGCTCACCGAGGATGCGCATGATCTCTTCCATGGAAGTGTGGGCGGCGGCGATCAGGGTGCCGTCGAAAATGTGGGTTTCGAGGCCGATCTCGCCCTTGTAGCCGTCCTTTTCGAGCGCCTGCATGATGGCCTTCCAGTCTTCCTTTTCCGGGCTGGAAGGCATGACGCCCTTGCCCTTCACCTGCACGTTGAGGATGCGCTTTTTGGGCAGCAGCGAGTAGCCGTCCGGGTAGGAGGTTTCCTTGCCGTAGGCGTTGTGCGGGTCCCAGTTGCAGCCGACCCACTTGGATGGAATGCGCTTCAGAATTTCGGCCAGCTCGGCCGATGTGCCCACGTTCTGCGAGCCCTCGTTTTCGATGAGCAGGTAGACCTTCTCCTTTTCGGCGGTGAGGGCCATCTCGCCGATGGTCTCGGCGATCCGGCCGTAGAGCGACGGCGGGTCCGCAAGCCGGCTGCCGGTGAAGACGCGGACTTTATCGCAGCCCATGATCTGCGCGCAGCGGACGGCTTTGTGAAGATCTTCCATGCGCCGGTCCCAGCGGGCCTGCTCGGCGGCCAGGCGTTTGGCGCGCGCTTCCGGCGTCTCCGGACGCCGCCGCGGAGGCTCCGTGCCGGGCCAGGCGAACTTGAGCAGACTCGTGTTGACGAACGAGACCTTCAGTCCCTCGCGCTCGAAGCGCACGGCATCCGCCTTGATTTCGGCTTCGGGCAGCATGAAATATTCGGTCCGGTTGCCGGGCGGATTACGGATTTCGACGTGCGTGAGCCCGTATTGGTGCGCGAAGGCGATGGATTCCTCGGTCGATTTGCCGATCTCATCCGTGATGGCGCTGATGCGCGACTTATCGAAGCGCCCGCGGGCGTGGAGGGGCAGCGCGCAGGCGGCGGCCGCGGCCGCCAGCAGATCGCGTCGTGTCATAGGAGGATTGTAGCGCGCGGGCGGGCCGCTACCGCTCTTCGTCTTGTGATCCCTGCGAGCCTGCCGGGCGCCGGGCGAGTGGAGGGTCCTTCCTGGTGCGAAAAGCGGACATAAACGAGTTTCTCCGTTGAAAGTTAGCGACCCTCAGCACTCATAGACTACGCGACCGCGGTCTTGTCAAGAATTTTGTGTAAACGTCGTCTCCGGGCTAGGTAAGATCCGGCTTGTCGAATGCCGATACTTCTCTGTTTCTGTCTTCTTTCCCCGAATTCCATGCTGCGGCGTCGCCCTGGCCGGAGCTTCGTCCTGCGAGGCCGTAGGCCGAGCGTTTAGGGCGAAGCGGAGGGCAGGGCGACGCCGCAGCATCGCCGTGCCGATCCGTCCTCCAACGGGTTCGAAAATCATGCCAGCACTCCGCGCGGTAGCCGGTCCTCGTAGAGAATCG
>DATGMB010000062.1:0-16425 GCA_035293845.1 Bryobacteraceae bacterium | reverse complement strand
TTTCTCACGCTCGGTCAGCAGGTCCACCGCGCATTGCAAAGCGCGGCTGCGGTTCGGGTACTTGCCTTCCGTGACCCAGCGGTCGAGCTCCGCCACGGTCTTACGGTCCAGAGTCACCGCTATTTTCTGCACCATACACTTCCAGTATGACGAAACATCCTACCCAAATTCAATCTCCCCGGATTTTCGCGCGATACCCATCATCGATCATGAAAGCCACCCACCTCCACCTCGATGAGGACGTCGAGGTGCGTGAGGAAAAAGGTCGGATCATCATCGAGCCGTCCCGCCGGAAATCATACCGGATCGAGGACCTTGTCAACGCAATCGACGCCAAAAACCTGCCCGAGGCGATCGATTTCGGACTGCCCGCCGGCCGAGAGGTCTGGTAGGTGTCCAGGACCTACGTCCCGGACGCGGGCGATATCGTCTGGCTGCAGTTTACGCCGCAAGCCGGCCATGAGCAGGCCGGCCACCGTCCCGCGCTGGTTCTTTCGCCCGCCGTCTACAACGCCAAGACCAGCCTGATGCTCTGCTGTCCTATGACCACGCAAGCCAAGAATTATCCATTCGAGGTGCCCTTGGGCGACGGCACGAGCGGTGTCGACTCTGACCGCCCATACCGCTCCAAACAACTCTTTATTTCCTCTGCATTCAGCCACTTACCGAATCCGTTGCCCGTATCCCCCATACCCCCGTGCTATCGTCTGACCGGCGGTTGAGCGCTTCTGTTGACGCAACTCCGGAAGCGCCTCAACCCCGGCTCGGTGGCTTCGTTTGGCTTCGTCTTGGGTTCGTTTTTGTGCAGCTTAACGCCGCGGAATCAGCAGCTTGCCGCAAACCTTGGGTTCGTTTTGTAAAAATGCAATGCCGCCAAATCTCAGGTAAATCCCTGATCCGGCCCTGACGGAAAATAAAAAAACATGTTCTCACTCGAAATCGATTGCGCACCCGACCGCCGCGACCTCCTCATCGCCGACCTCTGGGAGCGCGGCGTCGCCGGCGTCGTCGAGTTAACGCCGTCACGCGTCCGCGCCTTCTTCGAGGACGAGACCGGCCGCGACGCCTTGCTCGCCGCCTACCCCGGCGCATCCCTCCGCGAAGAGGAGGACCGCGATTGGGTCGGCGAGGCGCGCGAAATGCTGCAGCCCATGACCGTCGGCGAGCGCTTCTTCCTCGTGCCAGAATGGCGCGACGACCCCGCTCCGCCCGGCCGCTTCCGCATCGCGGTCAATCCCGGCATGGCCTTCGGCACCGGCGCGCACGAGACCACGCGCCTTTGCATCGAAGCCCTGGAACGGTACGTCCGCCCCGGAATGGATGTGCTGGACGTCGGCACCGGCTCGGGCATCCTGGCCCGCGCCGCGAAACTGCTGGGAGCGCGCCGCGTGTGGGCGTGCGACGTCGATCCTGTAGCGGTCGAGGTGGCGCGCATGGGGTTCATCGGTTCAGCGGACGCGGTGAAGACCGCCGCCGCGGACCTGGTCGTAGCGAACATCAGCCCGGAGGCGGTCGTCGCGCTGGCGCCCGATCTGCTCCGCGTCCGCCGCGCGGGCGGCGTGATCCTGGCGAGCGGCTTCGAAACGCACGAAATCCCGGTCATCGAGCGCGCGCTCGGCTCGCCGCGCGAGGTGCGGACCGAGCGGACCTGGGCGCTCGCCGTGGTCTAATGCCGGCGGCTCGTCAGCGCCGCGCCGATCAGCGCCAGGTCGTGGCTCGTCGGAACGATCTCGAAGTAGGTGCCTTGGAGCGGGCTCATCTTGACCATTTCCTGCAGGTACATGCCGAGCAGGTTCGGGTCGATGTAATCGGCGCTCGGGCCGGCCAGATAGAAGCGGCCGGGGCCGTCGATATGCACGCTGGTCGCGGTGGCTGCCGCCAGCGCCCGGTGGCAGAGGTTGACGAAATCGGCCGCGCGCTGGTCGCCGTGCCGCGCCGCCGCGAATACTTCTTCCGGCTCCATGTCGAGAAACCGCAGCCGCATCGCCCGGTTGCCGACGATGCCCTCGAGATGACCCAGGCCGCCGCAGCCGCAGAATCGCTCCTTGCGGTCGAGCGTGACCACCGAATGCCCGAGCTCCCACGGGCCGTCCCCGAGCGGATAGCGGCCGAAACCGATGCCGTCCCCCAGGTACCACACCCGCAAAGTGCGGTCGAGCAGGCCGTAGCGCGCGGCCAGGCCCGCGGCGAGCGCGTCGGCATCGTTGATCACGGTGACCGGCACGTCGAGGCCATCGCCCCGCAGCGCGGCGGCCAGCCGGTCGCGCATATGGATGCCCTTCAACTGCCCGAGGTTCGGCGATTCTTCGATGAGCCCGTTCCGGATCACGCCGGGGAAGCCGGCGCCCACCGATTCGACCGTCGCGCCTCCGCGCCGCAGCGCCGCCACGTGCTGGCAGATGCGTCCGATGATCTCCTCGGCGGGCAGGCTCTTGAGGTCGATCTGCTCGGCGCCGGGCTCGGGATACATCCGCACCTCGCCCAGCGTGGTGTCTTCCACCATTCCTGCCCAGATGTAACGAGTGGCGAGGACTCCGATGCTGCGGGCCATACGTGCTCCTTAAAAGCGCATCAGTTTATTGATGCCATTGAATGCCGCCTGTTTGTAGCATTCGGCCAGAGTGGGATAGTTGAAAACGGTGTCGACGAAATAGTCCACGGTGCCCTTCAGAATCATCACGGCCTGGCCGATGTGAAGAAGCTCGGAAGCCCCTTCTCCGATGATGTGAACCCCGAGGATTTCACGGGTCTCGCGGTGGAAGCAGATTTTCAGCCGGCCGGTCGTGTCGCCCCGAATCTGGCCGCGCGCCGTTTCGCGGTAGTAGGCGACGCCGGTTTCGTACGGAACGTCCTCTTCGGTCAACTGCTCTTCCGTCTTGCCGATGAAGGAAATCTCGGGAATCGTGTAGATGCCGTAAGGATAATTCGCCGGGTTGGAGTGCACCTTGATGCCGCACAGGTTCGCCGCGGCAATCCGGCCCTGCTCCATCGAAACGGAAGCCAGCGAAGGAAAGCCGATCACGTCGCCGGCCGCGAAAATATTCGGGACCTTGGTGCGGTAATTGGAATCGACCGCGATCCGCCCGCGGGCGTCGGCCTCCAGGCCCGCCGCGGCGAGATTCAGATCGTCGACATTGCCCTGGCGGCCCACGGCATAGAGCAGCGCATCGCCGGTGATGCGCTTATTGCTCTTGAGATTCGCGACCACGCCGCCGTCCGGCATCTCCTCCACGCTCGCCACCTCCTCGTTCAGCCGCATCGTGACACGATGATCGCGCAGGTGGTAGGAGAGCGTCTCGACAATCTCCTGGTCCGCAAATTCGAGCAGGTGAGGCCGGCGCTCGATCAGGATCACCCGCACACCCAGAATCGCGAACATGCAGGCATACTCCACGCCGATTACGCCGCCGCCGACCACAATCAGCGTCTTCGGGATTTCCGGAAGCTGCAGGATCTGGTCGCTGTTGATGATCGTGCGGCCGTTGAGCGGGACCGTCGGCGAGGTAGCCGGTCGCGTGCCGGTCGCGATCACGATCATCGGCGCTTCGATTTCCGCCTGGCCGAGCTGGTTTTCCACGCGCACATGCGTCGCATCGAGGAAGCTCGCCCGCGCGTTGACCAGTTCGACACCGTTGCGCGCGAGCTGCGCCTGCGTGACGTCGGCCTCGGTCTTGATCACCTGGTTGACGCGGAAGCCGAGATCCGCCATCGTGATCTTTTCCTTGACGCGGTAGCTCACCCCGTAGATGCCCTGAAACTGAAAGCCGGAGAGGTGCAGCACGGCTTCGCGCATCGTCTTCGAGGGGATGGTGCCGGTGTTGATGCACGCGCCGCCCACCACTTCCCGCTGCTCGATGACGGCAACCTTCCGCCCGCACTTTGCCGCCTGAATGGCCGCGCGCTGCCCCGCCGGCCCGGAGCCGATCACGATGAGGTCGTAAGTGTGCATGGAAAGGGGGTTGGGGGTCGGGGATCAGGGATTAGGGGCGGGTTGACCTGCGGCCCCGAACCCCCAATCCCCAATCCCCAAAACCCCCGATCCCTACTTGCTGCTGTTGAACCGCTTCTCGATTTCCGGCCAGTTCACCACGTTCCACCACGCGGCCAGGTAATCCGCGCGGCGGTTCTGGTATTTGAGGTAATAGGCGTGCTCCCACACGTCCACGCCCATCACCGGGAACTTGCCTTCCATCACCGGGCTGTCCTGGTTGGCGGTGGAGATAATCTCGAGCTTGCCGCCGGCTTTGACCAGCCAGGCCCAGCCCGAACCGAACCGCGTCATTCCGGCCTGGCTCAGCTTTTCCTTGAAGGCATCGAAGCTGCCGAATGTGCCGGTGATCGCTTGCGCCACGTTGCCCACCGGCTGCCCGCCGGCGCCCGGCGCCATGATCTGCCAGAACATGCTGTGGTTGATGTGGCCGCCGCCGTTGTTGCGCACGGCCGTGCGAATATTCTCCGGCACGATGGCGCAGTTGTTGGCGAGCAGCTCCTCGATGGATTTGCCCTTCAGCTCGGGCGCCGATTCGAGGGCCTTGTTGAGGTTGGTGACATAGGCGCCGTGGTGCTTGCCGTGGTGGATCTCCATCGTCATCTTGTCGATGTGGGGTTCCAGAGCGGCGGCGTCATAGGGAAGTTGTGGAAGCGAGAATGGGGCGAGTTGAGGTGTCATTTTGTCTCCTTGTCTCCTCTCAAAGCAAGATCAAACATCAAGCGCGCAGACCGGAAGCCTGCGCCGCACTGCGTTCATAGGCATCGGCGAGGCGGAACATCGTGGCCTCGTCGAAATGCCGGGTCAGAATCTGCATACCCACCGGCAGTCCTTCGCGCGTGGCGCCGCACGGGACGCTCATGCACGGGATTCCCGCCAGGCTGCCCGTGATGGTGTAAATATCGGACAGGTACATCGAAACCGGGTCGTCCACCTTCTCGCCCAGCCGGAATGCCGGATAGGGCGAAACCGGCGCGAGGATGGCGTCGACCTCCGCGAAAGCGTTCGTGAAATCGCGGGCGATCAGCGCGCGCACCCGCTGGGCCTTCAGATAATAGGCGTCGTAATAGCCGTGGCTGAGCACGTACGTGCCGAGCATGATCCGGCGCTTGCATTCGGCGCCGAAACCTTCGCCGCGCGTGTTCCGGTACATGTCCGCGAGGGTGTCGGACTCGGGCGAGCGCGCCGTGTAGCGGACGCCGTCGTAGCGCGCGAGATTCGAGCTGGCTTCCGCGGTGGCGATCACGTAGTAGCAGGCCACGGCGGCATCGGTCGAGGGTAGGCTGATCTCCCGCAATTTGCAGCCCAGGCCCGCGACCGTTTGCGCGGCACGCTCGATCAGGTCTCCCGTCTCGCTCGTCAAATCCTTTAGATACTCGCGCGGCAGGCCAAGCTTCAAGCCTTTCACGCGGCCATCGAGCAGCGATGGATAATCCGGCACCTCCACCTCGGCGGAAGTGGCGTCGGAGGCGTCGCGCCCGGCGATTACCCGCAGCACCGTGGCGGCATCGCGCACGGAACGGGCGAAGGGGCCGATATGGTCGAGCGAGCTGGCGAAAGCCGTCAGGCCGTAGCGCGAGACGCGGCCGTAGGTGGGAGTGACGCCGACCACGCCGCAAAACGATGCGGGCTGTCGGATCGAGCCGCCGGTATCGGAGCCGAGCGCCACCACGGCGGTCCCCTGTGCGACGGCCGCCGCCGAGCCGCCGCTCGATCCGCCGGGAACGCGGTCCGGAGCCACCGGGTTGCGCACCGGGCCGAACGCCGAGTTCTCGTTCGAGGAGCCCATCGCGAACTCGTCGCAGTTGGTCTTGCCCAGGATCACGCCGCCCGCGCGCTCGATCCGCTCGATCGCGGTGGCGTCGTAGGGCGGAATGAAGCGATCGAGCAGCCGCGAAGCGCAGGTGGTGCGCACGCCCCGGGTCACGATAACATCTTTGACCGCGATCGGAACGCCGGCCAGCGGCCCGGGGTCGTCGCCGCGGGCCAGCGCCTCATCGACGCGGCTGGCTTGCGCCAGCGCGCGCTCCGGGCAGAAATGCAGCCAGGCGTTGGTGCGCGGATTCTCCGCTTCGGCGAAGCGCAGCGCTTCGGTGGTGAGCTCGACGGCGCTCGTGCGGCGCGCCAGAAGCGCGTCCCTCACGGTGGCGATGCTGAGCGAGGCGATATCCATGTTCAGCGTTCGATGACTTTGGGGACTTTGAAATAGCCGCCGCCGGATTGCGGCGCGTTGGCGAGAGCGGCCTGGCTGCCGAGCGGCGGAACGGGGATGTCCTCGCGCAGCGTGGCCGCCGGGCCGGCGGCGGAGAGGACCTGCGCCATCGGTTCGACGCCGGCCGTGTCGATCTCGTTGAGCTTGTCGAAATGGTCCAAAATGCCGCTCAGCTCGGCCTGGAAGCGGGCGATCTCGTCGTCGGTGAGCGCGAGGTTCGCCAGCGCGGCGACGTAGCGGACTTCATCAGCGGTGATCTTCACGCCAGCGCCCTTTTCCGGGAGGCGCGGTAAATGCCGCGCAGGATCGGGTCGGCAATGGAATCGGCTTCATCGGCGGCAGCCAGCGCGGGTATCGCCGCCTGGGTCTCGCGCTGCGGCTCGCGGCGGCGCGGGACGATCCGGAACTCGATCTCCTCGACGGCGCCCGCGCCGAGATGCCGCTCGAGATTGCGCAGGATCTGCCCGGTGAGCGCGAAAAGCTGGCGCTGCCACACGCGGTCCTCCACCTCGACGATCAGGCGCGTGCGGACCAGCCGCGCCGCGCGCGTATGCGCGGCGATGCGGCGCCCCACCGCGGCGGGCCACGCCGTACACGCGATCTCCTCGAGATTCAGAGTTTCGCCGGGTAACCGCAGGGTCCGGATCAGCTTGCTCGCGCGTTCCATTATGCCGGTGCGATTATTTTATCAACGCGAAGCCGCCGGACCAAATGTCCGGGAGCGCACGGTGAACCGCCACGGCCGTGCGGCGAATCCCGCGCCGCGCGATAATCGAGCCATGCCTGTCATTGCGGATGTGTTGCGGGCCCACATCGACTATACGGCGTGGGCCAGCCAGCGGCTTGTGGACGCGGCGGCCGAGCTCTCCGAACAGGAGCTGGTGCGCGATTTCCGGACCTCCGAGCGCAGTGTGCTGGGAACCCTGGTGCATGTGTTCGCCGCGGACCGGATCTGGCTCTGGCGGCTGGCCGGCGGCGGAGAGAGTCCCGGGTTCGTGGCGGATGCCGATTACAGCCTTGCGGTGTTGCAAAACGACTGGCCGGCGCTCCAGGAACGCTGGCGCCTGTGGGCGGCCGGGCTGACGGACGCGTCTACGGAGCGGCTGGTGGATTACAAGGACCTGAAGGGGAATGCGCACCGGCAGCCGCTGTGGCAACTGGTGCTGCACGTAGTCAATCACGGCACCCACCACCGCGGGCAGGTCTCCGGAATGCTCCGCGCGATGGGCCGCGTGCCGCCGCCGCTCGATCTGATCGTTTATTACCGGCAATTGGGCGCGGCGGGCGCGGCGAGCTAGCGCGCGGCGGCCGGGCTATACAATCACCATCTTGCCGACACCATCCGCGTAGTGCTCGACCGTCTCGAAAGCCGCGGCGATATCGGCCAGGGGACGCCGGTGGGTCACCAGGGGCATGAAGAGCGCCAGGTTTGCCACGAGGAAATCGCGGGCGGCTTCGGACTCGTGATTCGAGCGGCGGACGTTGAAGATCGCGAGCTCCTTGCGGCGCATGTGGGACACATCGAAGGGTACCAGCGCCGCGGAGTGGATGCCGGTCAGCACGACGCGGCCGCCGTTGCGCGCGGCGCGGATCGCCTGATTCGTGGTGTTCTCCTTGGCGGCGCAATCGATGGCGCAATCGACGCCGCGGCGGCGGGTGGCGGCGAGGAGTTCGTCCACGGCATCGCCGGCGACGGGATCGATGGCATCGTGCGCGCCGAGCGCGCGGGCCATTTCGCGGCGGTGCGGCACGGGCTCGACCGCGAGGATGCGGGAGGCTCCGGCGGCCTTGAGGCTGGCGATGGTCAGCAGGCCGATGGGCCCGGCGCCGAAGACCGCGATGGTTTCACCGATCTGCGGCGCGGCGAACCGCAGCGAGTGGAGCGCGACGGCCAGGGGCTCGATCAGAGTGGCGGCATCGAGCGGCAGCTCGGGCGGAATGGGGAGCAGGTTGTGCGCGGGCAGATTGACGAACTCCCGGAAGAAGCCGGGGATGCCGGGAGTCGAGAGGAAACGGATGTTGGCGCAGACGTTGTGGCGGCCGGCGCGGCAGAATTCGCAGTGATAGCAGTAGACCGCGGGTTCGAGCGCGGCGCGGTCGCCGGGCGCCCATCCGGTAACGCCGGCTCCGGCGCTCACCACCGTGCCGGCGGGTTCGTGGCCCAGGACCATGGGATAGACGCAGGGCGTATCCCCGATGGCGCCCTCGGCGTAGGAATGGACGTCCGAACCGCAGATGCCCACGGCGGCGACGCGCACCTGAATCTCACCCGGAGCGGGCGGCGCGGCCGGCTGCTCGGAGAGACGGAACTGACGATTGGCGATGAGTTCGGCTACCAGCATGATGGAAAAGGCGCGGAGGGGCCGCGCTCACATCCGTTAAGATAGCAGGTAGCATGCTCAATTACCGGGAGTTCGAAGCGGGGCCCGATCCGTTCGGCCGCAAGTTCCAGGTGCTGCTGAAGTACCTGCAGACGGCGATTTCCATCCGCCATGCCGATACCGTGGACGTGAAGTTCGTGCTCGTGGACGAAGGCGGCAAGCAGACCGAAAAGGTCATCGCGCTCAGGCATCCGGACCTCGTGCGGCTGAGCCGCGAGACGGGGCGGCCGATGGACGACCCCTGGTGCGCGCGGCTGGCCGAGATGCACCTGCTGCACGTGATCGCGACGGGCGAGGACCTGGAGAAGAACCTGATCACGGTGCCTTACGCGGAGCTGGAGCGGTACGCGGCGGAGCTGCGGCGCATGGAAGAGGCGGCGATCCGGGCGAAGTAAGGGGATTGCGGGGAATTGGATTCACCGCCGAGACGCCGAGGCGCCGAGGTGAGGCGGAAAGCAGCCGGGCGCGAAGGGGTGAGAGCGCCTGAAACATGCTGAACTCAATCGTTCGTAAGGCATTGGCAGCGGTGTTGTTCGCCGTGGTGCCGCCGCTTGCGGTGTATGCGGAGACGGGCAAGCTGTGGATCGCGGCGGCTTCGGCCCTGCCGGGGCTGATCGTCACGCTCGTGATGGCGACGGCTTTCAGCCGGCGCCTCGCGCGGCTGACGACGTTCGTGAGCCACATCCTGGATGCCAATACCGCACGGCCGGAGCTCGACCGCAGCGACGACGAAGCCGGCGACCTGGCCGCGGCGCTGAGCGAGATGGCGCCGAAGATCGACGATCTGGTGAACCGGCTGCGCGCCGAGCTGACGCGGCGCGAAGCGGTGCTGGCGAGCCTGGACGAGGGCGTGATTGCCGTCGATGCGAAGCTGAACGTCACGTTTTGCAACAACTCCTTCCTGCAGGCGGTGGGCGAGCCGAAGATCGTGGAAGGCGGGCCGCTGATCCGCGCGGTGCGGGACCCGGAGCTGTTCCACATGCTCAAGGAAGTGATCGACACCGGCAAAACGGAGCGGCGGCGCCTGCGGTTTTCCGTGCAGGACGGGCATTCCTACGATGTTTCCGCGGGTCCGCTGTCGCACCTGCGATCGCGGGGCGCGATTGCGATTCTGCGGGACGTCACACCGGGAGAACGGCTGGAGCGGATGCGGCGGGATTTTATCGCGAACGTGTCGCATGAATTCCGGACGCCGCTCGCCACCATCCGGGGGTATGCCGAGACGCTGCTCGAAGGAGGCATCGAGGACGAGGAGAACCGGCGCAAATTCGTCGAGATCATTCTGGCGAACGGAATCCGGCTGAACAATATCGCGGCCGACCTGCTGACGCTGGCGGAACTCGAGGAGGGCAAGCCCCAGGCCGAGGCGGGGCCGGTGCTGGTCGGAGACGTGATCCAGGGCGCGCTGCGGGCGGTGGAGCCGGCGGCCAAGCTGGCGGGAATCCGCCTGGAGCACGGCGAGTTTCCGAAGGCGTACGTGTGGGGGTACCGCATCCGCTTCGAGCAGGCGATTGTGAATCTGGTGGATAACGCGGTGAAATTCAACCGCCCGCAGGGAGAGGTGCGGATCGAGGTGCGCGAAGCGGCCGAAGGGCGCGTGGAGATCTCGGTCTCGGATACCGGGATCGGGATTCCGAGGCAGGACCTCAATCGCGTTTTCGAGCGGTTTTACCGCGTGGATAAGGCCCGCTCGCGGCAAATGGGGGGCACCGGGCTGGGCCTCTCGATCGTGAAACACGCCGTCCAGCAGATGAACGGCACGGTCGAGGTGGAGAGCCAGTTAGGGCAGGGATCGGTGTTCCGGATTTCGGTGCCGACCTGCGCCGCTCCCGATACGGTCTTTTAAAGAATCATTCATTGTATTGTTACATTCCGTTTCGTATTCTCAGACTGAAACACGAATTCCCCCGGCGGCGAGGTGCGCCAATGAGCGCCCGGCCAATTGAGGGGCCGGCCGCAAAAGGATGGCAACGAGGCGGCGGGCCAATCGACGGGCCGGTGAGGTATGCCAACGCGGCGGGCCCGTAGAGGAGCCGGCCGCGAAAGCAGGCTGCCTGAAGTGTGGGTGCTCGAAGGCGCGCCGCTACGGGTGGTGTGTCATTTCCAGAAAGGAATGCAAATGAGATTGAGAAGAGCGGGCGTACTATCCTCGGCGGTGCTGGCTGTCTTGTGCGTAGGGTGGGCGGCCGGCCCGGCCCCCCAAGCGGCCGATCCGGCTTCCCCCCAAACGAATGCCGGGAAATCCGACTCGTCCGCCGAAGTGCAGCAGTTGAAGGATCTGCTGGTGAAGCAGCAGCAGCAGATCGAGCAATTGAGCAAGGCGCTCGAAGAGCAGAAGAAGATGCTGGAGAAGGTGGAGGCGAAGTCCGCGGCGGGCGATGCCGTGCCGCAGAAGACCACTCCGCCGGACCGGCTGCTGGCTTCGGGCACGCCGATGGTGGTGCCGTCTTCGGGGACGAGCTCGCCGAAAACGGACCCCCTCCCGCCGGCCCCGGCGCCCGCTCCGCAACCGCTCACTTCGAGCAACCCGCTGCAGTTGCAGCTCGGCAACATCTCGATCATGCCGGTCGGGTTCATGGACGCGACGATGGTGTGGCGCAACGAGAACGCGGGCTCGGGGATCGGGACGAACTTCGGCAGCATTCCGTTCAGTAATGCGGTGCCGGGCGGAAAGCTTTCGGAGCTGCGCTTCAGTATCCAGAACTCGCGCCTGGGCTTCCGCGTGGACGGCAACTGGAAGGGCTGGCACTTCATCGGGTACAACGAGTTCGATTTTCTGGGCACGTCCGGGACCAACAACATCGGGGTGACCAATGGCGCGTTCGTGCCGCGCATCCGCCTGTACTGGATCGACACGCGAAAGGACAAGTTCGAGTTTTTGGCGGGCCAGACCTGGAGCATGCTGACGCCGGGCCGCAAGGGCATCTCGCCGCTGCCGAGCGACCTCTTCTACAGCCAGGTGATGGACGTGAACTACATCGCGGGCCTGACCTGGACGCGGCAGCTCGAGTTCCGCACGCTCTATCATCCGAGCAACACCGTGACGATGGGCCTGGCGCTCGAAGCTCCGAACCAGTATGGCGGCGGCTATGGCGGTGCGACATCGATCGTGACTCCGTCGGCGCTGACCGCGGTGCTCGGCTCGCAGTTGGACAACGGCACGGCGAGTTTCCTGAGCACGCCGAACGCGGCGCCGGATATCATCGCGAAGATCGCGTTCGACCCGAGCTCGCGCGCGCACATCGAATTCGCCGGTCTCGACCGGACGTTCCGCGTGGTGAACCCTACCACGCTCCAAACATTCACCAAGGCGGGCGGCGGCGTTTCGGCCAACTTTAATTTCGAGGTCGCCAAGGGCCTGCGCTTGATCAGCAACAATTACTGGAGCGATGGCGGCGGCCGCTACCTGTTCGGCCAGGCGCCGGACGTGATCGTGCGGGCGGACGGCAGCATCAGCCCGGTGCACGCGGGCGGCATCAACGCGGGCTTCGAGTGGACGGCGAGCCCGAAGGTTCAGCTTTGGGGCTACTACGGCGGCATCTATATCGGCCGGAATGTGGCGATCGACACCAACGGCAAGCCGGTAGGCTGGGGCTACTCGGGCTCCTCGAGCGGGATGAACCGGACGATCCAGGAAGCCACATTCGGCCTGACGCATACGGCGTGGAAGGACCCGCGCTACGGCGCCCTGAGCTTCATTTACCAGTACGAATACGCGACGCGCAGCCCCTGGTACGTCGCGCTGGGGCAGCCGGCGAATGCGCACGATAACACCATCTACTTCAACATCCGGTACACGCTGCCCGGCGCGCCGCCGCCGGCGGAGAAGTAGGCAGCCCGGAATGGGAACCAAATGTGGGGCAGGCGATACGCTTGCCCTACGTATGTGTAAGAACCAATTGGGATCGCAACGATAAAATAAAAGGAGCGAAGGTCATGAAGAAGTTGGGACTCTGTTTGGCGGCCGGCGTGGCAACGATTGCGGCTACGGCTCTCGGCGCGATGTCGATCACAGGCGCCGGAGCGACGTTTCCGTATCCCATCTACTCCAAGTGGTTCGCCGAGTATCATAAGCTGCACCCCGACGTCGAGATCAACTATCAGCCGATCGGCTCCGGCGGCGGTATCAAGAATGTCACCGATGGGACGGTGGAATTCGGCGCCAGCGACGGACCGATGAGCGAACAGCAGTTGAAGGAGTACAAGGAAAAGCACGGGTTCGAGATCCTGCACTTCCCGACGGTGCTGGGCGCCGTGGTGCCGACCTACAATCTTCCTGGCGTGAACGCGGAGTTGAACTTCACGCCCGAGGCGCTGGCCGGTATTTATCTGGGCAAGATCACGCAGTGGAACGACGCGGCGATCGCCAAGGCGAATCCGGGGGTGAAGCTGCCGGCCGCGGACATCGTGGTGGTGCACCGTTCGGACGGCAGCGGCACGACGTACTGCTGGACCGACTATCTCTCGAAGGTGAGCCCGGAATGGAAGCAGAAGGTGGGGACCAACACCTCGGTGAACTGGCCCGCGGGACTGGGCGGCGCGAAGAACGATGGCGTCGCGGGGCTCATCAAGCAGACGCCGAACTCGATCGGGTACGTGGAGTTGATTTACGCGATTCAGAACAAGCTGCCGTACGGCAAAGTGAAGAACGAGGCCGGGAACTTCGTGAAGGCCGATCTGGCATCGGTGACCGCGGCGGCGGCCGGCGCGGCGGCGCACATGCCGGCGGACTTCCGGGTTTCGATTACCAACGCGCCGGGCAAGAACGCGTATCCGATCTCCACGTTTACCTGGCTGCTGGTGCCGAGCCAGATCAAAGATCCGGCAAAGCTGAAGACCGTGAAGGACTTCCTGGTCTGGATGCTCGGTCCGGGACAGAAGATGGCGGAGAACCTGGACTACGCCGAGCTGCCGGCGCCTGTGGTGGCACAGGAAAAGAAGGCGCTGGCGAAGATCCAGTAGCGGAGACTATGTCGAGCGTCCCACTAGCCGGCAAGGGTGCCCTGCCTTCGGGCAGGGCACGCGCTTTTTACCGCAGGCTGCGGGCCGGCGAAGAACTGGCATATACGATCGCGGCGACGGCGGCGGCTTCGATCCTGGTGATCACGGCGCTGATCGTGATCGAGCTGTATTCGCAATCGGCGCTCTCCCGCTCGAAGTTCGGGTGGAGTTTTCTGGGGACCTCGGTATGGGACCCGGTCGCAGGGACGTTCGGCGCCCTGCCGTTCATTTACGGAACGGTCATCACATCGATATTTGCGCTGTTGATCGCGATTCCGCTGGGACTGGGGTCGGCGATCTTTCTCTCCGAAATGGCGCCGGCGCGGATTTCGAATGCCCTCACCTTTCTGATCGAACTGCTGGCCGCGGTGCCCAGTGTGGTCTATGGACTGCTCGGGATCTTCGTGCTGGTGCCGTTTTTGCGCGAGACGCTGGTGCCGGGACTCATCAAACCGGCGTTGGGAAGTCTGCCGGTTTTCCACGGACCGTTCTACGGGGTAAGCGTGTTTACCGCCGGGCTGGTGCTTTCGATCATGATCGTGCCGTTCATCATTTCGGTATCGCGCGAAGTGCTGCTGGCGGTGGCGCGGGACCAGCGGGAGGCGTCGCTCGCGCTGGGCGCGAGCAAGTGGCAGACGGTGTGGAGGGTGGTACTGCCGAATGCGTTCACGGGAATCGTGGGTTCAATCTTTCTGGCGCTGGCGAGGGCCCTCGGCGAGACGATGGCCGTAACGATGGTGATCGGCAACACCCCGCAGATCAAGGCTTCGCTGCTGGCGCCGGGGTATACGATCGCGGCGGTGATCGCCAATGAATTCGGCGAGGCGAGCGGCGACCTCTACCGGAGCGCGCTGATCCAACTGGGGCTGGTGCTGTTCGGGGTGACGTTCGTGATCAACGGGATGGCGCGGATTCTGATTCTGACGACGCGCAAGGGAGCGCACGCATGAAGGCATGGTCGCGCAAGAATATCGTGAACTACACGATGTTCGGCATCACCGGAGCGTGCGCTATTTTTTCGGTCGGGGTGCTGATTTTCATCCTGGGGTACCTGGTGTATAAGGGCGGCAGCTCGCTGAGCCTCTCGTTCTTCACGCAGTTGCCGGCGCCGATCGGGGAGACCGGCGGGGGAATGGCGAATGCGATTGTGGGGAGCGCGAAGGTGCTGCTGCTGGCGAGCGCGATCGGCATTCCGATCGGATTCGTGGGCGGCATTTACCTCTCCGAATACAGCCAGAAGAGTGTCGCGTTCCTGATCCGCTACACGACGGACCTGCTGAACGGCGTGCCTTCAATCGTGATCGGGATCGTGGTCTATGGGCTGGTGGTGCATCCGATGGGCCACTACTCGACGTTCGCGGGCGGCGTCGCGCTGGGGATCATGATGATTCCGATCTCGGTGCGCTCGACCGAGGAATTTCTGCTGGCCGTCCCGATGTCGCTGCGGGAGGCGGGGCTGGCGCTGGGGGCGCCGAAGTGGAAGGTGATCGCGACGGTGGTGATCCCGGCCGCATTGCGCGGCATTATCAGTGGGACTATGCTGGATATCGCGCGCGTCGCCGGGGAAACCGCTCCACTACTATTTACGGCATTGGGCAACCAGTTCTGGAGCTCGGGATGGAATGAGCCGACCGCCACGCTGCCCGTGATGATTTACAACTACGCGATCGGCCCTTACGAGGATTGGCACCGTCAGGCGTGGGCGGCCGGGTTCGTGCTACTGACGCTGGTGCTGCTGATCAATGTGACGGCCCGGCTGGCCCTGTCGAAAGGAACGTATGTCCCAAGAGGCTAAGCTACGCCTTCCGAAGGAGCAGGCGCCCCCGGCGCCGGAGCTCGCGGCGGCGCGCAATCCGAAGAAGCTCTCGGCCGTGGGCGTGAACTTTTATTACGGCAACTACCAGGCGCTGCACGGGATCACGCTGGACGTGCGGGAGAATCAGATTACGGCGCTGATCGGGCCTTCGGGCTGCGGCAAATCGACATTCCTGCGGACGCTGAACCGGATGCACGAGACGGTGCGGGGGACGCGCCTCGAAGGCCAGATCATGCTGGACGGCCGGGATATTCTGGAAGAGGACGTCACGGCGGTGCGGCTCAAGGTGGGGATGGTTTTTCAGCGCTCGAACCCGTTCCCGAAGTCGATCTTCGAAAACATCGCATACGGCCTGCGGGTGAACGGGTACAAGGGGGGACGGCGCGGGATCGAGGAGATCGTCGAGCGGAGCCTGCAGAAAGCGGCGCTGTGGGACGAGGTGAAAGACAAGCTGCACCACTCGGCGTTCGGGCTTTCGGGTGGACAGCAGCAGCGGCTGTGCATCGCGCGGGCGCTGGCGGTGGGCCCGGAGGTGCTGCTGCTGGACGAGCCGTGCTCGGCGCTCGACCCGATCGCGACGGCGAAGATCGAAGAGCTGCTGTTCGCCCTGCGGCCGGAGTGCACGATTGTGATCGTGACGCACAACATGCAGCAGGCGGCGCGGGTGTCCGATTATACGGGATTCTTTCTGCTGGGGAAGCTGATCGAGTTCGATTCCACGAACGTGATCTTCCAGAACCCGAAGAAGACCGAGACGGAAGATTACGTGACGGGGCGGTTCGGATAGAGAATCGAGAGGACGATGCGGCATTTCAGCCTGGAACTCGAAGAATTAAACCAGAAGCTGCTCGAAATGGCCGGGATGGTGGAATCCGCCATCCATCGGGCGATCCGGTCGCTGGTGGAACAGGACCGGGAACTGGCGCAGCAGGTGATCCGCGACGAGCCGCTGATCAACCGCATGGAGATGGAGATCGACGGGCTGGTGACGCGCCTGCTGGCGCTGCGGCAGCCGGTGGCGCGCGAT
>DATGMB010000061.1:0-9654 GCA_035293845.1 Bryobacteraceae bacterium | reverse complement strand
GACTGGCTGGTGGCCTTCCACGTCCCCTCGTAGAGCCGCAGGGGAGTATAAGGGTCGGCCCCATAGACCCTGCCGGCTGCGCCGGATGTGATGGCCATCAGTACGGCCGTTTGGGTGAAAAACCGCATCGGCATCTCCTTCATTCGCCAAATGGACGAATTCCCGGAGTTTTCGTCTTGCCGGAAATCGCCCCGTTTGCTCTCAGCCAATCATCGGCCGGAGTGGCCCAGGTCCTTACCCGGGGCGATGCGGTCCCGCACGGCCTGCTTCAACTCCTTGATCTCCGGGAATCGTCCTTGCGCGGCGCGGGACCAGACCGTCTCGCCGCCGATTCGAATCTCGAAGACGCCTCCCGCGCCGGGCACCAGCGCGAGTTCGCCGATCTCCGCCGGGAAGGTCGTGAGAAGCTCCTGAGCCATCCACGCGGCGCGCAGCAGCCAGCGGCACTGCGTGCAGTACTCGATTTCGACTCGCGGAGCCCGCGGCATCGTGCTCCTTTACTGTACGCTCTTCCGGAAGATGATCACGTGCTGCCGCGGCAGCACCTCGGATACGCGTTCGAGCCGGAAGCCCTCGGGCTCGACCTCCGCACGGACCTGCTGCACCGTCATTTTGTGCTCCGGGCGGATCGGCACCTTGGGATCTTCGCCGCGATACTCCACCAGCACGAGGCGGCCGTTGGTCCGCAGCGACTCGCGGATGTGGCGCAGCATCTGCTGCGGCTCGGAGAACTCGTGGTACACATCGACCAGCAGCGCCATATCGATGACGCGCGGCAGCTTCGGGTCGTCCACCGAGCCTAAGACGGGAACGACGTTGGCCAGCCTGCGCTCCTCCATATTCCGGCGCAGCAGCTCCAGCATCTTCGGCTGGATGTCGTTGGCGTACACCTTGCCCGACGGGCCGACGCGCTCGGCCAGCCGCCACGTCATGTAGCCCGCGCCGGCGCCGATGTCCGCGACGGTCGAGCCTTCGGAGATGCCGATGGCATCGAGCGCCGCGTCCGGCTGCTCCTCGGCCTCCCGCTCCGGACGCACCAGCCACCCCGCGCCGCCCGCGTCCATGACACCGGCATAGTGCCGTCCGGTAATCGGATGAACGCCCTGCGCCAGCGCGGCTTGGAGCGCCAGCAGGAAAAGGCAGAGAGCTTTGCGCATGGAACAAGGATAGAACAGGGGTTGGGGGTTGGGGGTTGGGGGTTGGGGGTTGGGGGCCGTGGCCGCGGGTGGGGGCCGGAGGGCCGGGGCCGGAGGGCCGGCGCCGGCTCCTGGCTCCTCTCTCCTTATTCATTCTTGGGATCGATATCCACCGGAATGCCCTTCAAGCCGTCGATCGCCTTCTGCATCGCGGGGCGCACCACGCCGAGAGTATCGAGCATGTGTTTGGCGCGCGCGTAATCGCCTTCGGCCTCGATGGTCAGGAGGTCGTGCGCCAGGTCGCGGACGGCGCCCTGGATCTTCGCGTAATCGACCGAGAACGTGCCGTCGGGATGGGCCACGAAGCCGCCCTTATCGGTCAGGTAATTGAACTGCAGCGCCATGCCCTTGCCGTGCGCCTCTTCGAGGCCGAAGCGCAGGGACCGGAATGCGGAGGCGAGAAACGTGGTGTAGAGCTGGCGCTCGGCCGCGGCGCCGTGCGGCATCCCGTAGTCGAACAGGTACTGGAGCATGAAGAGGCCGGTGACATCCGCCTTCGCCTCTTCAATCGCGCTGTACAGTTCCTTCATCTCCTGGCGCGGCGTGGTGGCGCGGCCGTTCACGCGGATCTGGTGCGGGCCGATGCCGTGGCTCAGCTCGTGCGCCAGGATGTGCATGAAGAACGAATCGAAGCTGAGGTCGCCGCGCGCCGCAGGCGCCAGCACGCGCCCCGCGATGGGCCGCAGGTTGGTTTCGAACTTCGCCTGCTGGATATTTTTCAGCATTACGCGCTTGGAGCCTTTTTCATGCACCACGCGCTCGTCATTGGGCAGGTTGAACGCGGCGGTTCGCACGCCGTGCGCCGCATCGCCGGCGGCGAATACTTCGTTCACCACGCGGATGGGCGCGGCGGCGCCGAGCTTGGGATTGCGGTAGCGCGGATCGATCGGCAGGTGGTCTTCGATCTCCTGCAGGCGCGCGGCGAAGGAGGCAAGCCGCGCGGTCTCCGCGTCGTCCCGGATGGTCACATAGGCCTCGAAGGCAGCCTTGTAGCCGAACAGCTCGTCGTTGTAGGTTTCGTACGGCCCGATCGTGACATCGAGCGGCGCGTCGAGATCCATCCAGGCGATATCGCTCGCGTAGTAGTCGTTGGAGAGGAAGGCATCCGCGCGGAGCGTGAGGAACTTGCGGAGCGAGGCGTTATCGGTCGCCGCGGCCGCTTCGCGCAGCAGGGCCGCGGCGCGCTTCAGATCGGCGGCATATTCGCGGCTGTAGGGCACGACCGTCAAATGGCCGGCGGTATCCCGGCGGATTACGGTGAAAAAGCCCTCCGCCTGCTCGCGTTCAGCGGCGGGCAGCGTCTTTACCCAGGCGTTGAATTCGTCCCGCGCCATGTTTTCGGGATAGAAGTTCGCGCCGAGCGGCTTGCGTTCCGGCACGCCCGGAAGGAAGGCCGTATTGCCGTCCAGGTTTGACCACGGCCCTTTGTTCAGCCAGAAATAATGCAGGCGCGCGCGGCCAAGCGGCGTCGTATCCTTCTCCAGCCGCGCGTAGAGGGCGCGGTTACCGCCCCACAACTGGTCCATGAAGATGCCGTTGAGCACGCGCGCGGCTTCGACCAGCTTGGGCAGCGCCTTGCGGTCGGCCGCCGAAAGGGCGGACTCCGGCGCTTCGATTTTCACGGGAGCGAAACGGGCGCTCATCTCCTGCAATTGAGCGAGATCGGGCAGTACGGCGGCGGTAGCCATAAGGATCACCAGCGGCTTCACACTCCGATGGTAGCGCCCTTTCCCACCGTGGCGAGGCGGATGCATCCGCCGCCGTAGAGGCGCAAATCCCAATGACAAGACTCCGCATTCTCCGCCTGCTTGCCCCTCCCCTGTTCACCGCGGCGCTGGCGTTCGCCACCGTACGGACGGACTACGACCACCACGCCAACTTCGGCCGCTATCATACTTACTCATGGACCGCCATTCAGGCGGGCGACTCGCTCTGGCAGGAGCGCATCCAGAAAGCCGTCGATAGCGAACTGGCCGCCAGGGGCTGGCGCCGCGTCCCGTCGGGCGGCTCGGCGACCATCTGCGCCGCGAGCCAGACCACGGAGCGCGATACCGTCCAGACAATCTACAGCAACTTCCCGGCATGGGGCTTCGATGGCTTTGGCGCGAGCTTCGGAACCGCCACCACCTACGTAATCCCGGAGAGCGTCGGCAATCTCGTGGTGGACATTTTCGATGCCTCTGATAAGCGGCTGATCTGGCGCGGAATGGCGTCCAAGGTCCTTTCCAGCCGGCCGAACCGGAATATCGCGAAGCTGAACCGCGCAGTGGCGGAGATGTTCAAGCGCTTCCCGCCGGCGGCGAAGGATTAGTGAGGCATTCCGCGTGCAGCCGGCATAGCCGGGATGGATTTCCCGAAACACGTTCGCGGCGTTGTCGTCGAGCGGCGCGATCTTACGCGCGATCTGTGGATCGTGCGGCTGCGCACGGAGCGGCCGGTCGAATTCGTGCCCGGGCAATACGTCACGATCGGCCTGCTCGAACAGAACAAGCTCGTCGAGCGGCCGTATTCGGCGGCATCCGCGCCGGAAGAAGAGGCTCTCGAATTCTTCATTGAAGAAGTCCCCGGCGGCAAGCTCACGCCGTATCTGCACCAGGTTCCGGTGGGCGGCGAAGTCTACGTGCGGCCGGCGGCGAAAGGCCGGTTTACGTTGCAGGAAACGGCGGAGCGGCCGAACCACTTCATGGTCGCGACCGTCACCGGCATCGCACCCTTTGCGGCGATGGTGCGACACCTGGCGGCGCGAGAGACAGATACCGGCCCGCCGCAACTGCGGGTCGCCATCCTGCACGGCGCGAGCGTTGCGCCAGAGCTGGGACTGCGCGCGGAGATGGCGGCGCGGGCGCGCGAGCGGAGCTGGTTCCGCTACATCCCGACCGTCAGCCGGACATGGCTCGACCCCGAATGGCGCGGCGAGCGCGGCCGCGTCGAGGACGTCGCGCGGAAATACATGGACGAGATGGGCTTCGGTCCCGGCTCCACCACTGCGTACCTGTGCGGGAATCCGCACATGATCCGCCAGATGCGCGGCGTGCTGGAGCGGGCTGGCTTCGAACGCCACCACGTGAAGGAAGAGACGTATTGGCCGGAGTGAGTCAGGAGATGCAACGTTTGGTCCGCCGCTTGCGGTGAGTACTGCGGGGCGGCTTATGTTCGGACGACGCGTCACGCTTTTCCGGCTATTCGGCTTCGCGGTACGGGTGGATGCCAGTTGGATCGTGATCGCGGTCCTGGTGACCTGGTCGCTGGCGGCCGGCGTTTTTCCTGCCGAGTTCCCCGGCCTGGCCGCGAGCTCGTACTGGTGGATGGGACTGATTGCCGCGCTCGGGTTCTTCGGCTCGATCGTCTTTCATGAGCTCTGCCATTCGCTGGTAGCGAACCGTTATAAGCTGCCGATGCACGGCATCACGCTGTTCATTTTTGGCGGCGTCGCCGAGATGGGCTCCGAGCCCGCCACGCCGAAAATCGAATTCCTGATGGCACTGGCGGGTCCGGTTTCGAGCATTGTGCTCGGGTTTATGTTCTGGGGGCTTTACGTAACCGGCGCGGCAACCTGGCCCGTGCAGGCGCTCGGCGTGCTCGCCTATCTTGCCTGGATCAACTGGCTGCTGGCGGCATTCAACCTGATTCCCGCTTTTCCGCTCGATGGCGGGCGCATCCTGCGCGCGGCGCTATGGCACTTCAAGGGCGACCTGCGGCGCGCCACGCGGATTGCCTCCGCGATCGGCGGCGGCTTCGGCGCGCTGCTGTTCGCCTATGGCATCTTTCGCCTGCTCGCCGGGAACCTGATCGCGGCCATCTGGTATTGCCTGATCGGCGCGTTTCTCCGGGGCGCCTCCCGCGCTTCCTACGAGCAGTTGTTGTGGCGCACGGCGCTTGAAGGCGAGCCGGTGAGCCGCTTCATGCGCCCGGACCCGGTCGCGGTGCGGGCCGGGATGTCGCTGCGCCAGCTCGTGGACGATTATGTCTACCGGTACGGCTTCAAGACCTATCCGGTGGTCGCGGACGGCGGCGGCAACCTGGTCGGCTGCGTCGCCACGCGCGACGTAAGCCAGATCCCCCGCGAGGAATGGGAGCGGCACCACGTCGAAGAGATCGTGCACCCGTGCGCGGCGAACAACACGGTCAGCTCGGATACCGACGCGCTGCAGGCGCTCAATAAAATCCGCGAAAACGAAGGCAACAATCTGCTGGTCACCGACCACGACCGGCTGCTCGCCACCGTCTCGCCGGGCGACATCATGAATTTCCTGGCGGCCAAGCTGGAGCTCGAAGGCGGCCCGCAGCGTCCGCTGCTGCCGGCGGGCCAGTAACGCCCGGCGCTACGACTGCACACTCTCATCGGTCACGCTGGCTTCGATGAAATAGCAGAGGCCGCCCGCGTCGCCATGCCGGTGGATATCCCAGCAGTTGTGCTCGAGCGCCTGAATTAGTTCGCGGAAGCTCGTGCCGCCGGGCTGCGACTCGTGGCGCTCGATAATGACGAGCCGCCCGTCTTCGCGGAGCAGGCGCGCGGCCTCGCCGAGCATCGCCAGCGGATCGTCGAGGTGTCCCCAGAGATTGGCGATCACCAGCCGGTCGCAGCAGGCCTGTGGGATGCGCGGATCGTGCGCGGGCTCGACCGGAAACACCCGCCCTTCCGGCCCGACGGCGCGGGCCATCTCCTCGCAGTAGGGGCCGAGCCCGATCTCGGCCACGCACTCGCCGGGCCGCAACCGCAAGGTTTCCAGGAGTTCGGACGGAGAGAGACACGGCTCGGGCTGGAGCCGCGAGGGTTTGGTGGAGGGCATGACTGATCCTCTTGCGGCGAAGCTTGCAATTTGGGAGCCGGTGTTCGAAAGGACGCGGCCCAGCCGGCGGCGCCTTGGGAGCCGTTGCGGCTACTTGATCTGGAAGGAATCGAGATCGATTCGAGTTCCGGCCGATTCCGCGTTCTTTTCGCCGGTGGCGCGCACCACGGCTTCGTGCCGGCCTGGACCGAAGCAGCAGAAGGCGTCGTTACGCTGCCAGTCGGGCTCCTGGTAAAAAAGATCGAGCGGCTGTTGCGCCCGGCCGTCGACGGTCACCTGCGCGATGCCGTAGTTCGGCCCCCGACCGTGGATGTAGTGCAGTTCCCTGCCCTCGAACGCGATGCGAATCTCCGCGCCGGGCGTGTCGGTGTACGTAGCGGTATCGCGGTCGGGGCCATGGAGATGCGGCTCGCGGCGCCAGCCGCCACGCAGGACGATCGCGGGGTCGTAATCGTCGTAAAAGCCGGGCTCGAGCGCCAGCGGCGGATCGGCGGGATCGGCGGGACGGCAAGCGGGATCGAGGCGCGCCAGATAATAGTCGCCGGCTTCGTATTCCGGCCGTGTACAGGCGGCGATCAACTGCGCCAGTACCGGCGGATCGGCCTCTTCGCCGGGATACGGTTTTCGTGTAATGAAGTAGCGCACCCCCCAACCATTCATCACGCCCAACAGTTCCGGAACGGTGGCGGCTTCCTGGATGCGATACCAGATGGGCCACTGGTGCCAGTGGTTCTCGTAGACTTTACCCCTGGCGCCGGCGATCGCGATATCGTGCGTGAACATCACGGCTGCATCGGGATGCGCGCGATTCACCTGGGCGAGCACTTTGCGCGCCGGGGCCGCCTCGTTCAGATACAGGTCGCGCTCGGCGCGGGAGAACGGAACGCGCAGGCAGAAATCCTTGTGATAGTAGCTGGAGGAAGGCAAAAAATAGGCATTGAGCGCGGTCGCAGCCAGCAGGAATGCGAGCATGGCGCGATAGAGCGCGCGCTGATGCGCCGCCGCCCACGCGAGCAAGGCCGCGGCGGGGATTAGCACCAGCGGCATGGCGGCGTAGACGTAGCGCGCGTTGGGCTCCGAGCGCAACACGAAGAGTCCGGCAACCACCGCCACCACCGCGCTGCTCACCGCCACGCGATGGCGCGCCATGGCGAGTCCGGCAATCCCCAGTGGAACGAGCACCAGGTATTGAAAGCCCAGCGAGCCCTTCTGGCCTTCGTAGTAATCATCGGTGCGGAAGGTCAGGTCATAGGGCAGACTCCAGGTGAGCGGTTTGCGGAAGCGGAAATCGCGGATCACAACCTGGGGGGGCAGCAGGGGCGAATGAAACCGCTGGTTGAGAAACGGGAACAGCGGGTTGCCGGTTTTGGCGTAGGCGATGGCGTAGGGGGGCACGGCCACGGCAATCAGCAGAATAATGGCGAGAGCCATGTGGCGCGCCGCGACGGGACGCAGTCCCTGGTTATACGCGGTGAACGCAAACGGCAGCGCCACGGCCACAAACGCCAGCGCGCCGAACTTGCAGGAAATCGCGACTCCGCCCAGCGCCATCGCGGCATAGAGCCACCGCGGCCCGCCGCCTTCGCCCAGCTTCCAGATCGCGGCCATCATGGCGAGCAGCAGCGCCGCGAGCGTGTTCTCGACAAATAGCGAGCCGGTGACGAGCTGCACGATGGGGGTCGCCACAAACGACGCCGTCAGCAGGCACGCGGCCGCGGGCGAGAGCCATCGCCTGACCGCGCCGTAGAGCAGCCCCACCACCACGAGCAGCATTGCGAAATCGAGCAGCCGCGCGGCGTATTCCCCGCCGAGCAGGTAGACGATCGAGTAGGCGTAATCCACGCCCATCGGCATCACGGCCCAAAGGAACTGCGTGGGCTGGAACGTGAGCGCGTGGTGCGCCGCGATATCCATGGGGATCGCGAGGTGCATGGCGAGGCCATCGGCGCTGATTTCGGGCTTCAGCACCAGGAGCCAGTGCGCCGCCAGCAGGTAGACCAGCAGCGCGATGCCTGCCCGCGCCGCGGCCGAGGGGGCGCGCGCGGGGACAAGAATGCCGCGCACTTCGGCCAGCCGCCGGCGCACGCCGGCCATGTCCAGAAGCAGCGGCGCGGCCAGCACTCCGGCCCACACCACCGGATCGTTCACCGGGAGGCGTGCCAGCCCGGTCATCAGAAAAATATAAACGGCCGTGCCGAGCGCCGTGGCGCACAGCTCGCTCCGTTCCTTGCCGGCGCCGAGCAGCTTGCCGCCGAGCGCCGATGCCGAAAGCAGGAAGAAGGCCGGCGCCAGGAGCGCCTGCGGACCCGCGGACATCACGGTGAGCGCCGCCATCACCAAGGCCATGGCGAGCCCAAACCAGCGCGGCGCGGCCAGCATCAGTAGCGCCGCGAGCACCGCGTAGAATTCCGTGAAGCGCTCGAAGCGCTTCCAGCCGACCGGGTGCCAGATCTCCTGCGCGAAGAGATGAGATGCGCGAAAACCGTAGATCTCGAGCCCTACCAGCGCAACGAACAACAGGCCGAGGGCGGCCGCAAACGGGTGCAGCCGCTCGCGCACGGCGGCCGCGGATGCGGCGGGTGCCGAGCCCTCCTGCGGCTGAAAAATGAACAGCCGCTGCACGGCGAAATTCACGAAGAACAGGATGGTTTCGACCAGGAGCTTAGCCGGCACCACGGGGACGCCGAAGCGCGTCGAAAGCAGCTCGATTCCCAGGTAGGAGCACGTCCCGCTGACCACCACCAGCCCCAGGTACTTGGGCAGAACTGTCTTATGCTGCTGGCGCGAGTAGAACACCGACCGCCGCACCGTCGAATAATTGAAGGCGACGGCGAAAACGCGCCCCAGCACCTGCGAAGCGAGCACGCTGCCGAGCCGGTGAACGGCCACGATGAAGATAGCGTTATCGAGCAGCGAGGTCAGCAGCGAAACCGACCCGAAGCGCAGCAGGACGAAGTAGATCTTCATCGAATCCACGATCGGGTTGAAGTGCGACGATTTGTTTCCCGGCTCGTAGATCGTGCGGATGGGACGCTCGATCACCGGCATCCCGAGCTGGTGCGCGGCGAGCAGCATTTCCAGCTCGAACTCGTAGCCGGTGGCTTCGAGCCGCAGCAGGCGCGGCAGCAGCGAGGCCGGGATGCCGCGCAGTCCCGTCTGCGTGTCCGTCAGTTTGCGGCCGAGCAGCGCGTGCATGATGCCGCGCGTGAGCACGTTGCCGAAGCGGCTGCGCAGCGGCACATCTTCGCCGAAAGTGCGCGCGCCGAGCACCAGAGCGGCGGGGTTTTCGGCCAGCGCCGCCGCCACCCGCCGGATGTCCTCGGGATCGTGCTGGCCGTCGGCATCGGCGGTGACCACGCCGGCGAGGCCGGGAACCGTGCAGAGGAGGTGGTTGAACGCCGTCTTGAGCGCCGCGCCCTTGCCGAGGTTGACGGCGTGGCGCAGCAATTGTACGTTCGGAAACGCCTGGGCCTCGGCAAAGATGCGGGCAAAATCCGGGCCGCTCCCGTCGTCCACGATGACGATGGGGAGAGCGGAGTCGGCAAGTGCGCCGAGAAGAGCGACGAGGCCCGCAGACGGACGATAGGCGGGGATCACGACCGCGAGCCGGGTGGACATTTTCTGAATTATTTACTAGACCATGCCTGCTCGCGGCGGCGCAAGAGGGA
>DATGMB010000060.1:0-2161 GCA_035293845.1 Bryobacteraceae bacterium | reverse complement strand
GCACTTCGCCGGCGACGTAGCAGATATCGTAATAGCCCATGAAGTCGTACATGGCGATCAGCATGGCGGAGCCGAGGCCGGCCGCGAAGCCGGTCGAGAAGCGGAAAGCGCCGGGCGGGAAGTCGAAGGCCATCCGCGCATTGAAGTGCGTGAAGCCGGCCGCGATGACGCACGCGGCCGTCGCGAGCATCCCGATCCACAGCACGACCGTCAGCTTCCCGATGGCGGTCACCCGGCGATAGAGCAACGCGATGGCGAGCGCGCCCACCGCCAGCGCGACCAGGCGCCCCTCCCACAGCGTCATGCCGCGCCAGAAATATCCGACATACTGCGCGAAGCCGATATAGCCGGAGGCGATCTCGAGCGGCCCGCTGAAGAGGAACTGCCAGATGAACAGGAACGGCAGGATGCCGCCGAGCGACGTTTTGCGGAAGATCTCACGCAGATAGAAGTAGGTGCCGCCGGTCCCCGGCAGCGCCGCAGCCAGCTCGCTCCACACCAGGCCATCGCACGCGGCCAGCACCGCGCCGAGCATCCAGCCGAGCATGCATTGCGGCCCCCCCATGGACGCAATGATCAGCGGGATCGTGATGAACGGCCCGACCCCCACCATGTTGGCCATGTTGAGGGCCGAGGCCTGGAGGAGGCCGAAGCCGCGGACGAGGCCGGTCTCGCGTGTTTGAGCCAAGAGCCAGCGTAATACAGACCGGCACCGCCCGCGTCACTCGTTCCGCAGCGCCGCCGCGGGATCGATCCGGGAAGCGCGCCGCGCCGGCAGATAGCCGGCGGCCAGCGCGACGGCCAGCAGAATGCCGATGGCCGCGGCGATCGCCAGCGGATCGTGCGGCTTCAAGCCGAACAGGAATGATTCCACGTATCGCGTCGTGAGCCGTGCCGCGCCATAGCCCAGCACCAGCCCCGCCGCCGCGATGGTGAGCACGTCCCGCAGCACCATCCAGACGACGGCCGGCCGCTGCGCGCCGAGCGCCATGCGGATGCCGATCTCGCCCGTGCGCCTCGCCACCGTGTAGGCCATCGCGCCATACAGGCCCGACGCAGGCGCCGCGCGGCGGCACCGAGCCTCCCGGCATCCTCGATCATCGCGAGATGATGCTGCATCTCCTCTTCGAGCTCGCGTTCGTATTCCACGCGATGGAAGAGAACCCGGATTCGCCGCAGCAGTTCACCCATAGCTTTATGCCGGCTCGATCACCCGCAGAATCGCCGCCATCACGCGCTCGAACTCGCCGACTTCACGCGCCATCTGCTTGCGCCCCAGGGGCGTCAGGCGGTAATACCGCGCGCGGCGATTATTTTCCGATTGCTTCCACTCGGCCGCCACCCAGCCTTTGATCAGCATTCGCTGGAGGGCCGGGTAGAGCGACCCCTCTTCCACCTGCAGCACGTCCTCCGACATCTGTTGGATGTGCTGCGCGATGCCGTACCCGTGCATCGGCCCCAGACGGGCAAGCGACCGCAAGATCAACATATACAGAGTGCCCGGCAGTATTTCGGTTCGTCCCATAGGCAGACTATACAACAGTTGGACTAGGGAGGCGGCTTTCGGTTAGCAACCTCCTGCAAAATGCCACCGGACGTGTGCGCTATACTCTCCCTCCATGAGGCTATTCCCGCTCTTTCTGTGTATCTGCGCGGCTCTCGCAGCCCAGGACGAAGCCCCCGAAGCCGGACGCGGCGGACGCGGATCCCAGGATCCCATCAACGCCATGACCTTCGCCGGCCTGCGTGCCCGCAACATCGGGCCCACTTTCCTCTCCGGCCGCGTCTCGCAGATCGCCGTCTTCCCCGATAGCCCCAGCCATTACCTCATCGCCGAGGCCTCCGGCGGCATCTGGCTTACGGTCAACGACGGCACCACGTGGACGCCCGTCTTCGATAACCAGGGCTCGTACTCGATCGGCACCATCACGATCGATCCGAAGAACCCGTCGGTCGTCTGGGCCGGCACGGGCGAGAACAACAGCCAGCGCAGCGTATCCTACGGCGATGGCGTCTACAAGAGCGAGGACGGCGGCCGCACGTGGCGCAACATGGGCCTGCGCAGGACCGAGCACATCGCGCGCATCGCGATCGACCCGCGCGATTCCAACGTGGTCTACGTCGCCGCGCCGGGACCGCTGTGGAAGGGCGGCGGCGAGCG
>DATGMB010000059.1:0-10126 GCA_035293845.1 Bryobacteraceae bacterium | reverse complement strand
GCCGTCTCTATCGCTAGTGTTACCGGCGCCGGATCACCGTTTCAGGTCCGCTACGTTTCCGCTGGCTTGCTGTTCCTCAAACCTCTTGGAACCCGTGTTCAAATATGCTCCTGCTCACAGTTCCGGTCAACGGTTTTCTGTACGCGAAAGCGCCCTTTTCCTCAGATTATTTCAGCCGTGTTTCGAGCCGGTTACGGCGCTCGCCCTGTGGATTGGCTGTGGATAAAACGCGGCGCCGCGCGATTGTGCTATTGCAGTTTGAGAATCATACCCGCGTCAGTCGCCATCCACAGGTTTTCGGCATCCGGAACCGCGAGCATCACGCGACTGGCGGTGGCGCGATAGTCGACGGGCATCTCGGTCCAGTCCGCCAGATCGGCCGAGCTGCGCAACACCCGCACTTTGCCCGGCATGACCCCGCGCACCTGGCCCACTGCCTCGACGCCGGCCAGGTAGGCGGTCCCATCCGGCATCTGCCAGATGTCGGTCACGGCGAAGCGGCGGTCGCGATAGACGGTGTGGCTCTTGCCCGTCTTCCATTCGATCTGATAGACCTCGGCGGCGTAGCGGAACGTGCCCGGATACTCGATCAGTCCCAGGCCGAGGCCGCCGGGGCCGAAGCGCACCCGCGCCACCTGCCCGAACAGCGAGGCCGCCTGAGATTTCCACGTGGCGCCGCCATCGTTGGTCACGAGCGAGTAGGTCAGATGGGGCGTATCGCGGCGCGTGGCCGCCGATTCGGGATCCATCCAGTCCGGCAGACTCTCCTGGTGGCGCGGCGGCATGTTCCAGCCGGTCGCGATCCCGAATTTCGGGGTCGCGAAGGAAATCCAGGTGTACGCGCTGAACTCGGGATTGCCGGGCGGCTCGGCAGCCGCGGCGACCGGCTCCCAGTGCTGCCCGCCATCGCGCGTTCGGTACATCTTCTTTTTGGGACCCGCGGCGAAACCGTTCCGTTCGTCGATGAAGCAGACGCGGAACACCGGCGAGGGCAGATGCGGCAGCTTTCGCCAATTGCGGCCGGCCTCGGTCGTTTGCCACAGGCCCCTGGTAGTGACCATCCAGCCGAGGCTTTCGTTCAGGAAGAAAAGGGAAAGCGGCGGCTCCTCGAGATGGATCATCTGCCAGTGCGCGCCGCCATCGGCAGTGACCACTTCGGCCGGCCGCTGATGGCCGCCCTGGACGATCACGCCCACCGCCAGGCCGCGCTTGTTGGAGGGGAATTGCAGATCGGCGATCTCGAAGGAGGACTTCTCCTCATCGTAGAAATACCGCATGCGCCACTTGGGGGGAGACTGCGCGGCGGCGGAGGCTGGAGACGGGCCGGCGGCGGTCGGGACCTGGCTGGCCGGCATCAGGGCCGCGGCGGCCATGGCGGTCAGCAGGCCGGCGATCGCCGCGATGCGGCGGGCTCGGAATGGGCGGGCGGTCGCCACGGGTCTATTGTTTCATCGGAACCGGGCCGGAAGATAGGACCAACTCGACGTGATTTGCGGCTTCGAGGGCGGAAGACGCGAGACGCGCGAGCACCAGTACGCAGCCGACCTGCTCGCCGACCGTCGTCAGCACCTCCATTTCGCCGCCCGTGTGCTGGTGCGGCAGGCGATGCTGCACGTTTACCACGCCCACCACGCGGTTGCGGGCAATCACCGGCGCGGAAAGGAAGGCTTCGTAGTTATCCTCTTCGAGCTCGCCGAATTTCTTGAAACGCGGGTCGCGGTAGGCCTCGCGCGAGATCGCGAGCAGCCGCCGCTCGCGCGCCACCCAGCCGGTGAGGCCTTCGCTCCAACGCATGCGCAGCTTGCCGATGGTGGAGGGGTGGGGCTTATTGGACGCGCACAAAACCAGGTCCTCGCCATCCAGCAGATAGACGAGGCAGGAATCGCAGGCGGTGTATTCGACGATCAGGGCCACGATGCCGTTGAGCACGTCCTGCAGGCTCAGATCCCGCACCATGAACCGGCTGATCTTCTGAAACAGGCGCAACTGCTCCTCGGTGCGCTGTAAACGCACCTCCAGATCTTTGGCTTTGGGCACGACTTCATTATATGGCGGTTTGCGGACGCCACTTCACGCGCGCGCGACTGCGAGTTCCCGTACAATAAAGCTTTCGCCGATGTCCTTTTCGCCCGATTCCGCGCTCGCCCACTGGTCCGTCCCCGAGTGCCCGTTCGCGATTGCGTATGAGCCGCGGGTGCTCGACGATATCCGGCTGGCGGTCGTGGACGCGTACTTTTCGCTGCCGCGCGGCGGCGCCGAGATCGGCGGGATTCTGCTGGGCCGGCGAACGGAGAGCGGGCTCCTGATCACGGATTCGGCGCAGCTCGAATGCGAGCACGCCTTCGGCCCGGGTTTCACGCTCTCCGCCAACGACCAGTCGAGACTGGCCGCCATGCTGGATGCCGCGCGCCAGAATCCTGAGGCGCAGCCGGTGGGCTGGTACCACTCGCACACGCGCAGCGAGATCTTCCTCTCCGAGGCGGACCTGGAAATCCATCAACGGTTCTTTCCCGAGCCGTGGCAGGTCGCGCTGGTGCTGAAGCCTCACACCTTTCAGCCGGTGCGGGCCGGCTTCTTCTTCACCGCGGCGGACGGCCGGATGCGCACCGATGCCAGCCACCGGGAATTCCAACTGGAGCCGCTGGACGTTCGGCCGCTGCCCTCGCGGCAGAGCGAAGGGCCAGCCGCCGCACCGCCGCCCTCTCCAGCGCCCGCCGCGGCTTCGCCTCCGCCCGAACCGGCGGGGACGGTGATCGATATCATCCCTGCGGCGATGGCCGAACCCGCAATTGTGGCGGAGCCCGCGCCTCCTCCGCCGCCGAAGCAGGCCGAGCTGGAGGCGGCGCCAGCGGAGATCCCGTCTCCCACGTTTCTGCGGACGGCGCCGCTCACCCGGACGCGCCGTCCGCTCTGGGCGTTTGCCGCGGCGGCGGCGCTGGGATGCGGAATGGCCTTCACGGCTTATGCGACCCGCGGCTGGTGGATGGCGCAGGTCGCCGCAGCGTTCGCGCCGCCCAGCCCCATGGCGCACGCGGCGCTCGGGCTCAGCGCGAGCGAACAGAGCGGGAAGATCGAGCTTCGATGGAACCCGGCCGCGCCGGGGATCGCCCGCGCGACGGGCGGCATTCTGCTCATCTCGGATGGGCCGGTGCCGAAGAGCGTTCCGCTGGACGCGATGCGACTGAAGGCCGGCGTGTGGACCTACGCGCCCGCTACGGACCGCGTGGAGGTGACGCTGAGCGTCGGGCAACCGAACGGGCAGAGACTGGTCGAGAGCGCCAGCTTCGCGGCCGTACCGGCGGCAGCGCCTCCGACCAAGGCTTCGGCAGAACCGTCCGAGGGCGAGCCGAGCGGTGCAGGCGAGCGCACTGCGCCAGCGAAGCCGACTCCGGACAACGCCCGTCTGCGGGCGGAGCTCGAAGAACTGCGCGACGAAAACGCGCGTCTGAAGGCCACGCTGGCGCGCCAGGCCGATAGCATCAAACGTCTGGAGAAGTACATCGAAGACGACCGCAAGGAGCACCAGACCAAGCGGCTGATGAACCAGGCGCCGGACGGCAAATTCCGGTAGCGGCGCTCCATCCTGCGACCCGGACGCTGTCCTCGCCGCGAGGCCGCGCTGTCTGGCCGTACGGGTGCGGGCCCGAGGAGAGCGCCGCAGGAGAGGCGGCTGCGGCAGCTCAATCCTGCCAGTCGATCCGGACGTGCGGGCGATAACGGTGCACGGCGCGTTCGAATGCGTGCTTGACCCTGGGATGTGCGACATCCGGCCGGGCGCTGTGGAAGCGGAGCTCCACGCCGGAATCGTGCGCTTCGATCACCATTTCGGGGGCGGTGAGGAAGGTATCGATGCCGTCGCCCGAACCGGTCGTGAATGTGGTGCGCTCGGATTCCCACATTTTGCTTAACTCGGGTTCGGGGATGGGCTCGCTCAGGCGGGCATGAAGGATATCCAGCATGCCTGAGGGGAGTGCAATCGAAGCGCCAGAGCGCGGCCCGGTTACACCCCCCAGCAGTAGTCTTCGACGGCGCGTTCGATCGAGCTGTCCTTTTCGGTGAGGCGCATCAGCTCGAGGCGGATCGCGTCCACCAGGGCGCGCCAGCTTGCCTCGATGACGTTGTCCGAGACCCCCACGGTGGACCAGCTCCTGCGGTGGTCGCTCCACTCGATCAGCACGCGGACATTCGCCGCGGTGCCCTTGTTGGAATCGAGCACGCGCACTTTGTAATCGGTGAGCCGCACCTCCGTGATCTGCGGATAGAGCTTGGAGAGGCACTGGCGCAGGCAGACGTGCAGGGCGTGGAACGGCCCGTGGCCGCTTGCGGTGGCGGAGTGCGCTTCATCCTGCGCGTGCAGCGTGACCGTGGCGGTCGAGATGCACGGGCCGTGTCCGGCAGCGCGCGTGCTCACTTCGTAGCTGTCCACGTCGAAGAAGTGGAGTCCGGGGCGCAGCGCTTCGCGCACCAGCAGCTCGAAGGTGCCTTCGGCGGCTTCGAGCTCGTAGCCTTCGTACTCCATCTGCTTGATGCGCTCGAGCAGCTCGCGGCGGGCATCCTCGGTCAGGCGGTCTTCGAGGCCGTGCTGCTTGAGCTTGTACAGGATGTTGCCGCGGCCCGACAGATCGCTCACCAGCACGCGCTGGCGGTTGCCGACTTTGGCAGGCGGGATGTGCTCGTAGGTGGCGGAATCCTTGAGCACCGCGCTCACGTGCACGCCGCCCTTATGGGCGAAGGCGCTGCGGCCGACGAACGGCTGGTCATTGGCCAGCGGCAGATTGGCGATTTCCGCCACGAAACGGCACGCCGCCGTGAGGTTCGCCAGCTTCTCCGGGCCGATGGTGGTGTGGCCCAGCTTCAGCTCCAGGTTGGCGATGATGGAGGCGAGGTTGGCGTTGCCGCAGCGCTCGCCATAGCCGTTGAGACAGCCCTGTACATGCGTCGCTCCGGCTTCGACGGCGGCGACGGCGTTGGCCACGGCGCAGCCGGAATCGTTATGGGTGTGGATGCCGATAACGCCATCGAAGCGGCGGCGCACGTCCGCCACGATCTCGACCAGCCGCCCGGTGAGCGTGCCGCCGTTGGTATCGCAGAGGCAGAGCACATCGGCACCGGCCCGCGCCGCGGCTTCGAGCGTACGGAGAGCATAGCCCGGGTTGGCGTTGTAGCCGTCGAAGAAGTGCTCGGCGTCATAGATGACTTCTTTGCCGTGATCCTTGAGGTAGCGGACGGTCTCGGCGATGAGCTGCAGGTTCTCATCCTCCGAGATGCCGAGCGCACGGTGCACGTGAAGATCCCAGCTCTTGCCGAAGATGGAAACGGTGGGCGTGCCGGCCTCGACCAGCGCCAGCACATTGCGGTCTTCGTGCACGGGATTCCGGGCGAAGCGCGTGGAGCCGAACGCGGTGAGGCGCGCATGGCGCAGATCGAGCTCGGAAGCGCGGGTGAAGAATTCCTTGTCCTTCGGATTGGACCCCGGCCAGCCGCCCTCGATGTAATCGATGCCCAGCTCGTCGAACTTGCGCGCCAGCACGAGCTTATCGTCGACAGAGAACGAGACGGCTTCGCCTTGCGTGCCGTCACGGAGCGTGGTGTCGAATGTGAAGATCTTCATAGTGGCTACCTCGGGGGAGTCAGGAGTCAGGAGTCAGGAGTTAGGAGCGGGGACGCCCGTCGCAGCTCCTGTCTTCTGACTCCTGTCTCCCTTCTTCTTACGGCACTCCTGCTTCCTTTCGCTTTTTCAAAAACGTCATCATTTCGCGCAGCTCGGCGCCGACGGTTTCGAGCGGCTGCTTGGAGGCTTTCTCGCGCATGGCGAGGAAGTTCTTGCGGCCGGTCTTGTTTTCCTCGATCCACTGGCGGGCAAATTCGCCGGACTGGATTTCGGAAAGGATCTTCTTCATTTCGGCGCGCGTCTGCTCGTTGACGATGCGCGGGCCGCGCGTGTAGTCGCCGTATTCGGCGGTATCCGAGATCGAGTAGCGCATGTAGCTCAAGCCGCCTTCCTGGATCAGGTCGACGATCAGCTTGAGCTCGTGCAGGCACTCGAAATAGGCGATCTCGGGCGCGTAACCAGCAGCGACGAGCGTTTCGAAACCCGCGCGAATCAGCTCGCTCGCGCCGCCGCAGAGGACTGCCTGCTCACCGAACAGATCGCTTTCGGTCTCTTCGCGGAAGGTGGTTTCGATGACGCCCGCCTTGAGGCAGCCGAGCGCGAGCGCGTAAGCGAGCGCGCGCTCGAGCGCCTGGCCGGTGGCGTTCTGATGCACCGCGACCAGCGCCGGGACGCCGACACCTTCGGTATACAGCTCACGCACGCGATGGCCCGGCGCCTTGGGCGCGACCATCGAAACATCCACGCCTGCGGGCGGCGCGATCTGGCCGAAGTGGATGTTGAAGCCATGGGCGAACATCAGGGTCTTGCCCGGCGTCATGTGCGGCTGGATTTCGCTGTGATATAGATCGGCCTGGATGTGATCCGGAACCAGAATCATCACCACATCGGCGGCCTTGGCGGCCTCGGCCGTGGTGAGGACGCGCAGGCCGGTGGCTTCGGCCTTCGCCCGGGACCGGCTGCCTTGATGCAGGCCGACCACAACGTCGACGCCGGAATCGCGCAGATTGAGCGCGTGGGCGTGGCCCTGGCTGCCATAGCCGATGATGGCCACGGTGCGGCCGTTCAGTAGTTCGGGATTTCCGTCTTTTTCGTAGTAGCGTTTGGCCATTGAGTCTCCGTAGAGCGCAGGCTGATGGGCCTGCGCTAACTTGCACTAACCTTCTCTTCCGCTCTGCCGGCGCGCGTCGGCACGGGCGGCTGCAGTTTCAGCCGCTTGGCCTCGAGCGCGATGGCGAGCGATCCCGAGCGGGTGACATCGATCTCCCCGTAGCTGCGCATCACATCGATGAAGGCGTTGAGCTTCTCCGGGTCGCCCGTCACCTCGATGGCGAAGCCTTCGGGCGAGGAATCGGCCACGCGCCCGCCGAAGATCTCCGCCTCCTTGAGCACCGCGGTGCGGCTCTCCTGCGGCGTGCGCACGCGCAGCAGCACCAGCTCGCGGCAGACGGCGGGGGAGTCGGTCAGGTCGGTGGCCTGCAGCACGTTGATCAGCTTGTTCATCTGCTTGATCACCTGGGCGCGCTGGTTATCTTCCACGTCGACCACGATGGTCATGCGGGAAAGCTCGGGATCGAGCGTGCGGGCGACGGTCAGGCTTTCGATGTTGTAGCCGCGCTGCGTGAGCAGGCCCGTCACGCGCATCAGCGCGCCGGGCTTATTTTCGAGTAATAAAGAAATGACTTGCAGCATGAGTTCACCCGATCATTTCGCCGGCACCGCCGCCGGTTGCGGCGGCCCGAGGACCATTTCGTTGATGGCTCCGCCCGCCGGAACCATGGGGTAGACGTTTTCGAGCGGCGACACGCGCACGTTGAGCAGATACGGACCGGGTTCCTTGACTGCCTCTTCGAGGGCGGGCGCGAGCTCCCAAGGCTTCTCGATGGTGCGGCCCTTGAAGCCGTAGGCCGCGGCGAGCTTTTCGGCGTCCGGGAAGCAATCGAGCTCGACGGCGCTCAGGCGGTGGTTATAGAACAGCGTCTGCCACTGCCGCACCATTCCGAGATAGCCGTTGTTCATGACGACGATTTTGATGGGCAGTCCGTAGCTGGAGACCGTCGCGAGCTCCGGGATCGACATTTGAAAGCCGCCGTCGCCGACGATCGAGAAGACCAGCTTGTCCGGGCGGGCGAACTGCGCGCCGATCGCGGCGGGCAGGCCGAAGCCCATCGAACCGAGGCCGCCCGAGTTGATCCACAACCGCGGCTCGCGGAAGCGCAGGAGCTGCGCCGCCCACATCTGATGCTGGCCGACGTCACTGGTCACGATCGCCTGGCCGCCGGAGAGCCGGTCGATTTCCGCCATCAGGTGCTGCGGCTTGATTTCGGTATCGGACGTGACGGCCTGGAGCGGATGCTCGGCCTTCCACTCGCGGATGCGGTGCCACCAGGCGCGGCGGGCGGCGCTAAGCTTTTCGGAGGGCTTCGCTTCGCTTTCCGCCAGCAGCTTGTTCAGCTTGGCGAGCACGCGCTTGACGTCCCCCACGATGGGGACATCCGGCGCGCGGTTCTTGCCGACTTCGGCGGGATCGATATCGACGTGGATCACCTTGGCGTGCGGCGCGAAGGCGGCGAGGCGGCCGGTGACGCGGTCATCGAAGCGCACGCCGAGAGCGATCAGCAGATCGGCGTGGGTCATCGCCATATTGGCCGCGTAGCTGCCGTGCATGCCCGGCATGGAGATGAAATTCGGGTGGTCGGAAGGCAGGCCGCCCAGGCCCATCAGCGTATTGACGGCGGGGGTGTCGGTGAGCTCCACGAACTCACGCAACTCGTTCGCCGCGCCGGCCGCGATGATGCCGCCGCCGGCGTACACCAGCGGCCGCTCCGCTTCCTGCACCATCTGCGCCGCGCGGCGGATCTGGCCGGTGTGGCCCTCGGTAAAGACCTTATAGCCGGGCAGGTGGATGGAGTTGACCGGAGCGTAGTGGCCCTGGCCCTGCAGCACGTCCTTGGTGATATCCACCAGCACCGGTCCGGGCCGGCCGCTGGCCGCGATATAAAAGGCTTCGTGAATGATCTGCGGCAGGTCTTCCAGGCGCTTGATCAGGTAATTGTGCTTGGTGCAGGGGCGGGTGATGCCGAAGGTGTCGGCCTCTTGGAAGGCATCCGACCCGATGAGCTTACTGGACACCTGCCCGGTGAGCGCGACGATCGGGATGGAATCCATCATGGCGTCGACCAGTCCGGTGGTGAGGTTGGTCGCGCCGGGGCCTGAGGTCGCGCAGCAGACCCCCACTTTGCCCGTGGCGCGCGCGTAGCCTTCCGCGGCGAACGCGGCGTTCTCCTCGTGGCGCACCAGGACGTGGCGAATGTGGTGCTCGTAAAGAACGTCGTAGAAAGGCAGCGTGACGCCGCCCGGATATCCGAAAATGCAATCCACGCCTTCGCGCGCCAGGCATTCGAGTAACATCTGCGCGCCGCTCATCAAAGTCGACATAGAATCTTTGCCTCGATACGGGCCGGACATCCGGTTAGGGATCGTTCCGGAGGTCCCGCCCCAACAAAAACAAAAAAGGCCATCGGCCGGGTTTTTCTTGCCCCGCCGATGGCCTTGGGAACCTTGAGTTCCGCGGCCTACGCGGGGCCGGCTACGATGACCAGAATAATAATGACTACAGGAATGGCGATGCGGAGAATGGAACTGCCCGGCCGGCCTGTAGAGGGGATGAACATCGCGAACTCAATTTCGAGTGTAGCCTAGAAGTTTTGCAAATGCAAGAATTGAATCATATTAATTCTGTTAATGGCGGCATTAGGGGCCGGGATGCAGGCCAGGGAAGAGCGTCAGACCTGCGGGCTTTTGGCTAACTGGCTCGGGGCCGGACGCAGCGGAATTGAAGGAACGAAGCCAATTTCCGGCCTTGAAAAAAATGCAAAACGAACCCAACGGCGAGCCGGTGCGGGAATGAATCTTCCTGATTTTCAAAGACATATGAGGCTAGTACCGGCTCTCCAAACGAACCCAAGACGAACCCAAGCGAACCCAGCGGCGCGCGGTCTTTCCGCACGGGACTAGACTAGCTAGCGATCACAGGCGGGAAGCGCCATGAACTACCTCTACCACAGCGACTCGCGGATGACGGCGACCGATTTCCGCAAGTATCTGAAATCCTGAGGCATTCTGGAGCAGTTTCGGATGTGAAAAGGGGCAGGCCGTTGGGCCTGCCCCTCGTTTTCCTCCCGGTTGTGAGCCCTGCCGTTAGAAATCGAGGCGGAGGGCGAGCTGCATGATGCGGGGATTGTTGACCACACTGCTGATCTTACCGAAGGTCGCCGCAACCCCGCCGAAGTTCACGCTCGGGTTGGCGAAATCCGGGTGGTTGATCAGGTTGTAGGCTTCGGCCCGGAAGGTCACATACTTCCGTTCCGCCAGCTCGAAGCGCTTTACCAGCGACGCGTCGATGTTGAAGAAGCCCGGTCCGCGGAAGGTGTTGCGGCCGGAGCTGCCGATGAAGCCGGCGGCGGGCTCGGAGAAGTTCGCGATCTCGGCCGGGGTGAAGTAGTAGACGCCGGG
>DATGMB010000058.1:0-6351 GCA_035293845.1 Bryobacteraceae bacterium | reverse complement strand
CGCGATCAATTACGGCGACGGCGCGCAGCGCTCCATTCGCTTTTCCGGCCACTCGCTCGACGACAGCAACTTCACCTTCGACGGCGTCGATACCAGCGGCGTGCAGGAGCAGACGCAGAAGGCCGACACGCGGCTGAATATCGCGCTCGATTCCATCGCCGAGTTCCGCGTCAGCACTTCCAACTACACCGCCGAAACCGGCGCGGCCGGCGGCGCCAACATTAACGTGGTCTCGAAGACCGGCACCAACGACTACCACGGCAGCCTGTTCTACGCCGTGCGCAACGATGCTCTCGACGCCCGCTCGCCGTTCGACGGCTCCAGCATCCCGCCGTTCACGCTGAACCAGTTCGGCGCGGGCGCGGGCGGCGCGATCGTCAAGGACAAGGCCTTCTTCTACGCCAACTATGAAGGATTACGCCAGAGCCTCGGCCAGACGTTCGTCAATTTCGTTCCCAACGACGCCTTCCGCGCTCAGGTGCTCGCTACATCGCCGGCGCTCAAGCCGATCCTCGACGCCTATCCCACCGGCGGAGTTCCCACCGGCGATGGCATCAGCAACCAGATCACGAAAGTCGCCACCGACACCGTCCGTGAGGACGCCGGCATGTTCCGCTTCGACTACCGCTTCAATGACAGCAACACCGCCTACGTCCGCTACAACGTCGACAACGCCTACATCGACAGCCCCACCGATGCACTGGGCGGCCACAATGTAGTGCCCCATGTGCCTACGAACCTGGTGCTGCAATATCAGCGGATCCTTTCGCCGACTGCTGTGAACGAAGTCAAATTTGGCCTCAACCGCGCCAACTACCACAACTGGGGCTACGGCACTTCGCCGGTCGCCGTCAGCGTGCCGGGTTTCGATGGCGTCAGCGATACCTCGCTCGATACCGAGGTCGGCACGACGTTCTCCTATATCGACAACCTCAGCGTGACGCGCGGCCGGCACAATCTGAAATTCGGCATCGATATCCGCCGCATCCGCCTGAATAACTCCGGCAATACCCTGACGACTTCCTCGATCACCTACGCGACCGACCAGGATTTCATCGACAATCATGCCGATTCCGCAACCTACCTGCAGGGCGAGGGCGTGGTCGGCAACCGGCGCACGTTCTACATGGGTTATGCGCAGGACAACTTCCGCGTGAGCCCGACGCTCACGCTGAACCTCGGGCTCCGGTACGAGTTCTATTCGGTGGTGCACGAGATCCTGAACCGCTCGGCGGTGGTCGATATCTACGGCTGCGGCGGCTTCTGCCCCAAAGGCACGCCGTATTACGACCCCAACACCAAGGATTTCGGCCCGCGCGTCGGCCTGGCCTGGGCGCCCAAGGCGCTGCACGGCAACACTACGATCCGCACCGGCTACGGCATCTACTACGGCGGCAATCAGAACGACGACTTCAGCGATCCCGCGGAAAGCGCCGTGCCGCGCTATTCCCTGACCTCGACCGACTTCCCCGCCCTGGCGTATCCACTGGTGGCGTTCCTAAACCCCGCCAATCAGCTTTACAGCCCCAAGGCGATCGACCGCCACCGCAAGGATCTTTACTACGAGAACTGGGATTTCATGGTGCAGCAGGCGCTGCCGCACGACTGGGTTTTCCAGACCGGCTACACCGGCAGCGAGGGCCATCACCTGTTCGACCGCGCCACGATCAATCTGATCAATCCGGCGACCGGAACGCGGCCGCTCGCCGGCTTCAGCTCCTTCGGCCTGAAGGAGAACAACGCCAACAATAACTTCAACGCGCTACAGGCCTCGCTGCACCGCCGCTTCACGCGCGGCCTGCTGTTCCAGGCCAATTACATGTGGTCGCACGGAATCACCGACGCCTCGATCGGCTCCGGCGAATCCGTCAGCTTCCAGGATATGGCCTGCCGCGCCTGCGACCGGTCGAGCACCAATATCGACGTGCGGCACAATTTCATCGCCAACGGCATTTACCAGCTCCCCTTCGGTACGGGCCGTGCGTTCCTGAATAACGGAACCGCCGCGCGGATCTTCGGCGGCTGGGAGCTTGCCGGAATCGCGAGCGCGCGCACCGGGCTGCCGGTGAACATTACCATGAGCCGGAAAGCGTCCGCGCTTCCCGACGGCAACACGTCCAGCCAGCGGCCGAACCTGGTGCCGGGCGTTCCGATTTACGCCGCCAACCAGAGCATCAACAACTGGTTCAACCCGGCCGCCTTCGCCGCGCCCGCCAACGGCACGTGGGGCAACCTGGGACGGTACATCGCCAACGGGCCGGGCATGTATGAGATCGACAGCTCGCTGCAGAAGCGCTTCCGCATTACCGAAAAGCTGGGGCTTAACTTCCGCGCCGCGGCGTACAACCTGTTCAATCACCCGGTCTTCAGCAATCCTTCGGGCAGCATCGGGTCGCTTGCCGGCAACCCGCCCGCAGTCAGCGGGAGCTTCGGCCGCATCACCAGCATCATCAACAAGGGCGCTGTAGGCAGCGGCGCGCCGCGGCGGATCGAGTTCATGCTGCGGGCGGAATTTTAGGTGGCGGCACTGCCCCTGTAATCCCGTTTTCCAAACGAAAAACCGCCGAAGCTCGGCGGTTCGCCCTTGCGCAAGTGATTGATTCCACAAAGCCGGAAGAACCAAAACCGCCGAAATCGGCGGTTTTTGGTTTTCCAGCCTGCTTCCGGGCACGAGCGGCGCCTACGCCAGAATGCCCTTCACCACGTCGCCCGTGACCCCCGTCAGCCGCACATCCTGCCCCTGGAATTTCAGGGTCAGGCGCTTGTGGTCCACACCCAGCAGGTGCAGCATGGTCGCGTGGAAATCGTGGATGCTCACCGGATTCTCCTCGGCGGCGTAGCCGAACTCGTCGGTCGAGCCGAAGGTGATGCCCGGCTTGATCCCGCCGCCGGCCATCATGAAGGAGAAGCCCTTGATGTGGTGGTCGCGGCCGTCGCCGCTCTGCGACATCGGGGTGCGGCCGAATTCCCCGCCCCACACGATCAGCGTGTCTTCCAGCATCCCGCGCTGCTTGAGGTCCGTGATTAGGGCCGCGGTCGGCTTGTCGACTTCCTCGGCCTTCAGCGCCACATTGGGTTTGAGCGCCGCGTGGTGGTCCCAGTCGCGATGGTAGAGCTGGATGAAGCGCACCCCGCGCTCGGCGAGACGCCGCGCCAGCAGGCAGTTGGAGGCAAACGAGCCATCGCCGGGGTGCGCGCCGTACGCCTCCAGGACGGATTGCGGCTCCTTGCTCATATCCATCAGCCCCGGAACGCTGGTTTGCATTTTGAACGCCATCTCGTATTGGGAGATGCGCGTCTGGATTTCCGGGTCGTGCACCGCCGCGTCCTCGAGCCGGTTCAGCCGGTTGATCGCGTCGATCGATTCGCGCTGCAGTTTCGCGTTCAGACCGCGCGGGTTTTCGATGTACAGCACCGGATCGCCGATCGAGTTCAGCTTCACGCCCTGGTATTTGCTCGGCAGCAGGCCCGACGACCATTGCCGCGCTGCGATCGGCTGCATCTGCCCGCCCCTGCCGGAAGACAGCAGCACCACGAAACCCGGCAGATCCTCCGCCTCCGAGCCGAGGCCGTAGAAGATCCACGAGCCCATGCTCGGCCGGCCGGGAATGATCGAGCCGGTGTTCATAATGGTATGCGCCGGGTCGTGGTTGATCTGCTCGGTCCACATCGAGCGCACGATGCAGATGTCATCCGCCACGCTGCCGATGTGCGGGAACAGCTCGCAGATCTCCTGGCCCGACTTGCCGAACTTCCGGAAACCGTACTGCGGGGCGAAGCACTTCAGCTCCTTGCCTTGAAGCTGCGCAATCTGCTGGCCCTTGGTCAGCGACTCCGGCATCGGCTGCCCGTTCATGGCGGCCAGTTTCGGCTTGTAGTCGAACGTTTCGAGGTGGGACGGCCCGCCCGCCTGGTACAGGAAAATCACGCGCTTCGCCTTCGCGGGGTGATGCAGCGGATTGACTACGCCCTTCGACGTGGTGATCTCCGCCGCGAACAGCCGCGGATTGAGGAGCGCGTTGAGCCCGAGCAGGCCGATGCCCGCGGCGCCGCGGCCCAGGAACGTTCTCCGCGTCACCTCCCGCGATGTCAGGAAGCGGTCCGGCGAATTGCAGCAATTGCAGGCCATCAGTTCCTCGTGATCGTCTCGTGCAGATTCAAAATGGCGCGAGCCACGGTGGTCATCGCCGCCAGCTCCGGCGGCTTGAGATCGGCCGGAACGGGCGACTCTCCCGTATGGATCAGCGCCTCCGCATCGGCCGGCGCGCGGCGGAACTGCGCCAGGCTGTCGCGGTAGAGGCCTTCCAGAATGCGGCGTTCCGCCGGCGTGGGCGCGCGGTCGAGGGCGTGCTCAAAGGCCCAGGTGAGGCGCGCCGGCCAGCCGCCCGCGCCGCGCAGAATATGCGCCGCGAACACGCGGGCCGCCTCCACGTAAATCGGATCGTTGAGCAGCACCAGCGCCTGCAGCGGTGTGTTGGAATTGGTGCGCGCCACGGCGCATTCCTCGCGCGTCGGCGCATCGAAGGTCAGCAGGCTCGGGTGCAGAAAGCTGCGCTGCCAGAACGTGTAGACGCCGCGGCGGTAGAGATCATCGCCGTGGCTGGCCGAATACTCGCGCTTGGGAAAATTCAGCGTGGCGAGATAGCCGTCGGGCTGGTATGGCTTCACGCTCGGGCCGCCGAAGCGCTCCACCAGCAGCCCGGAGACCGCGAGAGCCGTGTCCCGCACCGTTTCCGCATCCACGCGGAAGCGGCTCTGGCGCGCCAGCAGCCGGTTGTCCGGATCGCGCTCGTCCAACTCCGGCGTGCTGAGCGATGACTGGCGGTAGGTCGCGCTGGTGACGATCTGCCGCACCATGTGTTTCATGTCCCAGCCGCTATCCATGAATTCGGCGGCCAGCCAGTCGAGCAACTCGGGATTCGTCGGCCATTCGCCCTGCGAGCCGAAATCGTCCAGCGTCTTCGAAATCCCGTTGCCGAAGAACTGCCGCCAGAGGCGGTTCACGTAGACGCGCGCGGTCAGCGGGTTGTCTTTGGAAACGATCCAGTTGGCGAGGTCGAGGCGCGTGGTGCGCCGGCCGCCCGTGTCCAGCTTGCCGAGGAACGCCGGGATCGCGGGATGCACCACTTCGCCGGAATCGTCCATCCAGTTGCCGCGTGGCAGGATGCGGGTTTCGCGCGGCTCGGCCGCCTCCGTCACCACAACGTGGGGAATCGCCAGTTCGAGCAGCGCCGCCTGCTCCTCCAGCTTCGCGAGCTCCAGCAGGTCCGCCTGCGTTTCCGGCGCGAGCGCCTGGTAATGGCGCGCGATCGCGGCCGATTGCTCCTTGGTGCGCTTCGATTCTTCGATTTTAAGCGCCTTCAGCACGGCGTCGGGGATCTCTTTGCCCTTCTCCGCCGTGGCCACGCATCGGCCGCGGCGGCCAGCGCGAGGCGAAAACGGCCCAGTGTGGCGCGGCGAAAATCGGAGTCCTGGTGCAGTCGCACGGTCATGACGGTATCGGCATCCGTCGTGACCGGCTCGGCGAAGCGCAGCGCGAGGAACGCCTTCTGGATTTCGTTGTAGGTGGATTCCGCCCAGCCCGTCTTGGAGTCGCCGTCGAAGGCCGCGACCGGCGGATGTTCCGGCGCGGGGTTGTGCAGGTTGGAGGCGCCGCCGGAAAATGCCGCGCGCCGTCCGTTCGCTTCGACTTCGATTTCGGTGATGACGACCCGATCCGCGCCGCGCGCCACGCGGATGCCCGGCAGCGACTCATCCTGCACCAGCTCCAGGCCGAGCTGCCGCCACGTGCCGGCGCCCGGCTGAAAGCGGACGATGTAGGTTTCGTTATCGGGGTTGGGACCGCTCGCGACGACGAGGCCATTGCCGGGACCGCGGTCCGTCGTCATGGTCGAACCGTCATAGTGCGTGAAATCGACCGGCTCGTCGTTGTAGATCTTCAGCACCGCGCCGTGGGCGCTCTCGGCCGAAATCGGCCGCTGCACTTTCCAAGCCAGCTCGCCCGCCTCGTACCGCGCCAGGAGCTCCTTCTCCCATGCCGCCCGCCGCGGCTCGATCTCCGCCATCTTCGCGGCCAGCCGGTCCTTCACGGCGGCAATTTCCGCGTGCAACTGCTCCTGCCGCCGCGCCTGCTCCGGCGTGGGCAGCGCGAGTTGCGTTCCCCAGGCTTTGCTGCCGCGGTCCGGCACGAGGCCGGTTTCCTTTATATCCGCGAAGAACGCCTTCATGGAGTAGAAGTCGCGCTGCGTGAACGGGTCGAACTTGTGGTCGTGGCACTCCGCGCAGCCGAGTGTGGAGCCCATCCACACCGCCGCCAGGGTCCGCACGCGGTCGGCGGCGTACTTGGCCAGA